>JAXHVK010000005.1:0-58458 GCA_034211135.1 Pseudomonadota bacterium | reverse complement strand
CACCGATATAGATTAATATGGATTCCATAAGTTTTTCCATCTAAATGTGTTGGTCCCAAAGTATAATTCAATGGATCATAATGACGACAACTGGCATCAGCGCCGTGATTGATGCGCAAGGTGTGGTGCTTGCGCATATCCCTACTGGCGATTCTGCCGCGATCGAAGGCATCATCCCTCCGGCCGCATCGCCCACGCTGTTTTCTCGGCTTGGCAACGCGCTTCCACTGATCTGGGCGGCGCTGCTGATTGCTCTTGGGCTCGCCATGCCAAGATTGCTTGCGCTGGGGCGCGGCGGCAGCTAGGGCGATTCTATCAGACATAAAGGTTTCCTTATATCTGCATAAGGTCACCGAAACTTCGATCAGACAGCCACTCGGGAGGCATCATGCGTCAGGAATATCTCTTCACCTCGGAAAGCGTTTCGGAGGGGCATCCGGACAAGGTTTCCGATCAGATTTCCGATGCGATTGTCGATCTGATGCTGGCCAAGGATCCGGAATCCCGTGTCGCTTGCGAAACCATGACGACGACTCAGCGCGTTGTTCTTTCAGGCGAAATCCGTTGCACCCCGATGTACGACAAATCGCGTGAAGACTGGAAGTACAACAATTACTGGGCACCGGGTGCGCGCGACGAGATCGAAAGCGCGGTTCGTCGTACGGTCGCCGAAATCGGTTATGAGCAGGAGGGTTTCCACTGGGAGACCCTGACTTTCGAGAATCACCTGCACGGCCAGTCCGCCGAAATCGCGATGGGCGTGGACGCCGGCGCGGAAGGCTCGAACAAGGATGAAGGCGCGGGCGATCAGGGCATCATGTTCGGCTTTGCCTGCGATGAAACGCCCGACCTGATGCCGGCGACGCTTGATTACAGTCACAAAATTCTCGAACAGCTGGCTGCTGACCGCAAATCGGGCGTGGCGCCTTTCCTTGAACCGGACGCAAAGAGCCAGGTCACTCTCAAATACGAGAACGGAAAGCCTGTCGCCTGCACGGCAGTCGTCGTCTCCACACAGCATGCAAAGGGCTATCACGAAGGCAAAAAGGAAGCCGAACTGAAAGCCTATGTGAAAAAGGTTGTCAGCGGCATTCTTCCGGACGGTTTCATTTCGGACGACACCGCGTGGCACATCAATCCCACGGGCGCGTTCGAAATCGGTGGTCCGGATGGCGATGCGGGCCTGACGGGACGCAAGATCATTGTCGATACCTATGGCGGCGCATCGCCCCATGGCGGCGGCGCATTCAGCGGCAAAGATCCGACCAAGGTTGACCGTTCGGCAGCCTATATCACGCGCTATCTTGCCAAAAACGTGGTTGCCGCCGGGCTGGCAACGCGCTGCACGATCCAGATCGCCTATGCCATTGGTGTGTCGGAGCCGCTTTCGCTGTACGTGGACACGCATGGCACCTGCGCGGACGGCGTCAGCGATGCGGGGATCGAAGATGCGATCAAGGCAATCGGCAAGCTGGGCGGTCTGACCCCGCGCGGTATCCGTACCCATCTGGGTCTGAACAAGCCGATCTATCGCAAAAGCGCCGCATACGGCCACTTTGGCCGCACTGCAGAAGGCGACTTCTTCCCTTGGGAAAAGACCGATCTGGTCGATGATCTGAAAGCGGCATTCGCCTGAAGATTGCGCTAGGGCGGTTCGATGCAATCGCCCTCTCGCCCCTATCCTGCCCCAAGAGTGGTGCAGCTGGATGCGCTGCGCGGGATTGCGGTGATCGGCATTGCGTGGATGAATGTCTACGCCTTCGCTCTCCCGCTTCAAGCCTATTACAATCCCGCTGTTTTCGGGATGGAAAGCGCAGCGGACCGCTGGGTGTGGGCGGCGGGCTTCGTCTTTGTAGAAGATAAATTCCGCACACTTTTCGCGATGCTATTCGGAGCGGGATGTCTGATCCTGCTGGAACGCGACAGCGAACGCCCGATGCATGGACACTACGCGCGCATGGCGGTGCTGTTTCTGATTGGCCTTGCCCATTCTGTATTTCTGGCAAGCAATGACGTGCTGCGCGCTTATGCGATGGCGGGGCTAGCCCTGCCGTTTCTTGCGCGGCTTTCCTCGTTCAAGCTTTACGCCATCGCGATTGGTCTGGCGGCCGTGCATGTCGGTGCAGGGATCAACCTGTTCGGTACGGCTATCCTCGACTTCTATCAGGGACGCCTGAATTCGGATGCATCGCTGTTTGCTGAACGCAATTTCGGCGTGGCGGCGGGCGCAGTAGAGAATGCGATGCGGCTGGGTCAGGAAAGCATTGCCGATCGGGTGCCACGCCGGATCGAAGGTATCCCGGCACAGTTGCGCACATTGCTTGCGTCCTTGCCGATCAACCTTGCGGCAATGGTGTTGGGGATGGCGTTGTGGCGGGACAGGATGCTCGCGGCGGAGTGGCGGACCTTCCGGTACCAGCGGCTCGCCGCGACTTGCGCCGCGCTTTCTTTGCCGTTTCTGCTGGCCATTGTGTGGTGGGTCTCCTCCGGCGGATTTCCGGGTGCCTTGATGGGGGCGGCGGCCTTGGTCGTGTCGGCACCTTTCGACATGCTGCTTGGCCTGGCATACGCGGCACTCGTCATGACGATAGTGAGCGGCAAAGGTGTTTTTGCGCAAAGGATAGCCGCGGTCGGTCGGCTTTCGCTCACCAACTATATCGCGACGAGTGTGGTTCTCGCGGCGATCTTTGCGAGCTGGGGTCTTGGGCTATTTGCCCAGCTGTCGCGCGCGCAGTCCTTTGCTGTCAGCTTCGTGCCGATTGCGGGGATGCTTCTGTGGTCGCCGCTATGGCTGGCGCAATTTCAGCAAGGGCCGCTGGAATGGGTGTGGCGCAGGGCCGCCCGCGTTCTGAGTTAATCGTGTTCCCCCAGCATGGGCGAAGGCGCGTCCAGCGCAAGCTCCGCATCGGAAAAGACGAACGGGCTGCGCACGCCTGCCATCCCGCCAAGCTCCACCCGCATGCCGCGCGCGATGACTTGGGGATCGGCGAAGACTTCATCGAGGTGATTGATCGGGCCTGCCGGAACGCCCGCTTCGTTACAGGCTTTGAGCAGCTCCGATTTCGTCCAGCGGTCAGTGGCCTCCGCAATCAATGCATCCAGCACCTGCGCGTTTGCCACCCGTCCGCCATTGGTGGAAAAGCGGTCGTCCGAGGCAAGAGTTTCAAGCGACAGAACGCCGAGCAGTTTCGCAAACAGCCTGTCATTCGCCGGGGCCAGAATGACATGGCCGCCCTGCACCGGATAGACGCCATAAGGCGCGACCTGCGCGTGGGTATTGCCCATGCGCGGCGGGTTATCGCCTGTTGTGAAATGGTAGGTCGCCTGATTAGCGAGCAGCGCGACGGAGCAATCGAGCAGGCTGATATCGAGGTGCTGGCCCATTCCCGTCCGTGCGCGCATCAGCAAAGCGGCCTGAATGCCGTTTGCTGCCCATAGGCCCGTCGACAGGTCCGATATTGAGACACCCATCTTCACCGGCACGCCTTCCGGCTCTCCGGTAAGTGACATGAAACCGCTCATCCCCTGAATAACGAAATCATATCCGGCCTCGGATGCCCGTGGCCCTGTCTGGCCAAAGCCGGTGATCGAGCAATAGATCATCGCCGGATTGCTGTCTTTGAGTGAAGGATAATCCAGCCCGAACTTCGCCAGTCCGCCGGTTTTGAAATTCTCTATAACGACATCCGCGTCTGCCGCGAGGGTTTTGACGCGGGCAAGGTCAGCTTCGGTGCTGAAGTCGGCGATGATCGAACGTTTCCCGCGATTGCAGGCATGGTAATAGGCGGCCTCTTGCCGCGGTTCGCCATCTGGACCGGTGCGGGTGACCCATGGCGGGCCCCACAAACGCGTGCCGTCGCCTTCCGGGCTTTCAACCTTGATTACATCGGCGCCCAGATCGCTCAGCACCTGTCCGGCCCAGGGACCGGCGAGCACGCGGGCCAGTTCCAGTACTTTCAGTCCGGCCAGCGGAGCATCGGGATTACGCGGAGTGTCGAGCCATTGTGCCATGGCGACCAGCCTATAGGGGCTTTGCCACCATAAGCCATAATACGATTATCAGCGGGACAGTGCTGATCAGCCCCCACGTAATCCAGCGGCGCGACAGTCGGCGGTATTCCTCCGTCACGCCATCCTGCGCGGTAAACGTATTGGCGATGCGGGCCTGTTTGATCTGGATCGGCACAAGGATGAACAGCCAGATGATGCCAGCCACGACAAACCATATCTGGCTCCATAGCAGCCATGCAGGTTCATGCAGCTTGTACCCCATCACCCAAAGCGAGCCGTACCCCCCGATCATGGTGAGCACGATCCCCGGTATCGTCAGGCCGAAATCGGTGCCTGTAACCAGTCTTTGCCCGAACTGGATAATCCGCCAGTCGCCATTGCGATCGGCAAAGACCTTCCACACCGCTGTAACGGTGATGTTCCCGGCCAGCAGGATGATCCCCAGATAATGGAGAAACTTGAAGGTATAGAGTGATCCCACGCCATTAGTGATAGCGCATGACACCCTTTAGTGTGAAGTGCCCTTGACGATCGGACTTAAAGAGCGACTTCGTAAGCGGCGGTGGTTTTCGCGGCGACTTCTTCAGCGCTGACGCCCGGTGCAAGCTCGATCAGCTTGAACGTGGAGGTTTTGTCGGGCCGCTGGAACACGGCGAGGTTCGTGATGATCATGTCAACCACGCCTGCGCCGGTCAGGGGCAGGGAGCAGTTGGGAATGAATTTCGGACCGCCCGCCTTGCTGGTGTGGTCCATCACGACGATGATTTTCTTCACGCCAGCGACAAGATCCATCGCGCCGCCCATGCCTTTGATCATCTTGCCGGGGATCATCCAGTTCGCGATGTCGCCGTTTTCGGCCACTTCCATCGCGCCGAGAACCGTCAGGTCGATATGCCCGCCGCGGATCATTGAAAAGCTGGTTGCGCTGTCGAAATAGGCGCTGTGCGGCAGTTCGCTAATCGTCTGCTTGCCTGCGTTGATCAGGTCTGGATCAACTTCGTCATCATAGGGGAACGGGCCGATGCCCAGCATTCCGTTTTCACTCTGAAGCGTCACCAGCATCCCTTCGGGAATGTGGTTTGCTACGAGAGTTGGGATGCCAATGCCCAGATTGACATAATAACCATCCTGCAATTCGCGGGCAGCGCGCGCCGCCATGTCATCGCGGGTCCATCCGGTTTGCGTTGCGGTATCCGTCATGTCCTAGGGCTTTCCATCAGCAAGTGTGGTCGGGGATTGTTCGGGTGGCCTGGTGAGGCCGGGCAGAAGAAACCAGCCATCGCCAATCAGCAGCTCCAGCGCGAGAGCGGCTTCGGGATTGACGAGGTAGTCGTACAACTCGTCGAAATCCTCGCGCGTGTCGCCTGCAATGGCGAGCAGGCACGAAGACGCAGCGAGATCTTCGCGCCGCGTCTGTTTGCGATCGGCGGGATATCGCATGAGCAACAGCTCATCTGCTGCTTCCGGATCAAGTCCGCTGGATTTCAGGGCTGCTCGGACATCGCCTGCATAGGCGGCCGATGTGCCCGATATCCATGCAATCGACACCTTCTGCTCCCGCAGACTGGCGAGCCCATCGGCAAAGCCCAGGGGCGGCGCCACAGTGGTGCCCGGAGAAAAGACCGTGCCAGCAGGATCAAGGTCAATGAGAACTGTCGGCGTCAGGCTTTGGCAGGGGCGCCGTTTTGCGCTGAGTGATGTCGGATCAGCCAGCGTGGCGGAATAGGTCGGCTCTTCACCCGGAGTGAGGAGCGCGGGATCGGCAATCTTTCGACCCGATGCGTAGATCACAAAATCGGAGTATGGCCCCGTCCGCATGGCCACAGCGGCAGAGCTCGGTTGCGGGCTGGTTTTCCCGACATTCTGGCCCTGTGCCAATTGTGCAATCTGCGCGCGCGCCGCTTCTGCTGCTGGCGGCTCTGGCTTTGCAGCAACGGCCTGCTTCGGCGGCTCGGCCTTACCTGCCTCCTTACCGTCAGTCGCTGTGCGAGTGATGGCCGCGCCGGCAAGCGCAGGAATGGCTGCGGCGACGCAGCCAGACAGGCTGATGCCAGCCACGCAAATTATCGCGGCATTAAAGGCGCGTTTGGCGCTCACGCCGTTGCGCGCTCTCGCGTCGTGCGGAATTCGATCTTCTTGTCGTAAGGCGCGCCCAGAATCATGCGATTGACGAAGACACCCGGCAGATGGATTTCATCCGGATTCAAAGCGCCTGCTGGAACGATTTCTTCAACTTCGACCACGCACACCTTCCCACAGGTCGCGGCCGGCTGGTTAAAATTGCGCGCCGTTTTGCGGAAGATGAGATTGCCGGTTTCATCGGCCTTCCATGCCTTAACAATCGCAAGGTCGGCGAAGATGCCCCGCTCCAGAATATAGGTGGACATCACGCCGTCGCGGTCGGGGAATTCCGCATGTTCCTTCCCCTCGGCAACCTGAGTGCCCACGCCGGTCTTTGTATAGAAGCCCGGGATGCCTGCGCCGCCCGCGCGCATGCGTTCTGCCAGAGTGCCTTGAGGGCAGAATTCCACCTCCAACTCTCCGGCAAGGTACTGGCGCTCAAATTCCTTATTCTCGCCAACGTAGGAGGAGATCATCTTTCTTACCTGCCGCGTGCGAAGCAGTTTCCCGATGCCTTCGTTGTCGATGCCGGCATTGTTGCTGGCGAAGATCAGCCCGGTAACGCCGCTGTCGCGGATCGCGTCCAGCAGTCTTTCGGGAATGCCGCACAGGCCGAAACCTCCCGCTGCAACCAGCATATTATCGGTAAGCACTCCTTCGAGCGCGGCGGCGGCATCGGGAAAGATTTTCGACATTCGTATGGCTGCCTGTTTTCAGCGGGGTGATGGCGGGTGATTACCGAATAGGATTTGCCCTGTCACGCATTGCGCGACGCTACAAAAGCACGCGTATCATGGTGACCAAACCCTAAATTTGCTGCACCGCAGCAATGAGAACGGTGCAACTCTGCCCTCAAATTGACCAAATGCCTAAAATATAGGCACGTATTTCAGGGGTAATTCGGTAATTCCGAACATATCGGCATATTTAATTGCAGTTTATGCATCAAAAAATGCAGCTTTCGCATTTGCACAAAAGTGAACGCCTCCGTATCAGGTGACTGTGCCTTTCAGGCATCCTCTCCCAAACTTTCAAGCCCGGCCTTCGAGCCGGGCTTTTTTCTTTTCAGGCCGGTTTCACCCGCCTGCGGATTTGCAATGCGCTGCATCGCTACTTAGCTACTCACAGCAACTTAGCAGCAGGAGAGTATTGCCAATGGCTGACGCCGAATCGACAACAGCAAGTCGAACCACAAGGCTTCAGGTCGCACCCGCCCGGCAAGAAGAATCGGGGCAGGGCATTGCCCGTATGCCGCGCAGCACTTTTCAGACGCTGGGCATAACCGAAGGCGACGTTGTCGAGATCAAGGGCAAACGTTCTACCGCAGCGATTGCTATGGCCGCCTATGCCGAGGATGAGACTCTCGATGTGGTGCGTCTGGACGGGCTTCAGCGCGGCAATGCCGAGGCGGCATCGGGCGAGCATGTGGTAATTTCGGCGGCTGAATCGCGTCCCGCAACACGCGTGGTCTTTGCTCCGGCGCAACGTGAAATGCGCCTGCAAGGGCCGACGCAGGCGCTGAAGCGCAATTTTTTCCGCAAACCTCTGGTCGCAGGCGATCTTGTGGCGACCACGGGCCAACAGCCGGTCCAGAATATGCCGAGCGATGTGCGTCAGTTACTACGCGCACCGGCCTATGCGCTTACACAAATCCGTCTGTCAGTCGCATCGACCAGCCCCAAGGGCATCGTGCATATCGACGAGAATACCGAAGTCGAGTTGCGTACCGAATTCGAAGAACCGCGCGATCCGCGTGCGGGCGTGAACTATGACGATGTCGGCGGAATGGAAGACACCATTCAGGCGCTGCGTGAAATGGTTGAACTGCCGCTGCGCTATCCCGAATTGTTTACCCGTCTGGGGGTGGATCCGCCCAAAGGCGTTTTGCTGCATGGCCCGCCTGGAACCGGCAAGACACGCCTTGCGCAAGCGGTCGCGAATGAGAGTGATGCTGAGTTCTTCACGATCAATGGCCCTGAAATCATGGGTTCTGGCTATGGCGAGAGCGAAAAACGCCTGCGTGAAGTGTTCGAAGAAGCCACCCGCGCTGCGCCTTCGATCGTTTTCATCGACGAAATCGACTCCATTGCGCCAAAACGCAGCGGTGTGCCTGGCGAGGCGGAAAAGCGGCTGGTTGCCCAGCTTTTGACCTTGATGGACGGGCTGGAGGCGCGCACCAATCTGGTTGTCATCGCTGCCACCAATCGTCCGGATGCGATTGACGAGGCACTGCGCCGACCCGGCCGTTTTGATCGCGAGATCGTGATCGGCGTGCCGGATACCAAAGGCCGCCGCGAAGTCCTCGCCATCCACACGCGTGGCATGCCACGTGAAGAGGCTGTCGATCTGGATGAACTTGCCCGTGTTACGCATGGCTTTGTCGGCGCTGATATTGCCGCACTGGCCCGCGAGGCAGCGATTGATGCCGTGCGCCGGATTATGCCGCGCCTTGATCTGGATGAACGCACGATCCCGCCCGAAGTGCTCGAAGACCTGTGCGTCACCCGCGATGACTTCATGTCGGCGCTCAAGCGCGTGCAGCCAAGCGCCATGCGCGAAGTCATGGTGCAGACGCCCAATGTCGCGTGGGCTGATATTGGCGGGGTTGGCGATGCTATCGACAAGCTGAAAGAAGGGATCGAGCTACCGCTGCGCAATCCGGATGCCTTTCGCCGGCTTGGTATCCGTCCGGCCAAGGGCTTCCTGCTGTACGGGCCGCCCGGAACCGGCAAGACGCTGCTGGCCAAGGCCGTCGCGAAAGAGGCTGAAGCCAACTTCATTTCGATGAAGAGTTCGGACCTGCTTTCCAAATGGTATGGCGAAAGCGAACAGCAGATCGCCCGCATGTTCCAGCGCGCCCGCGCGGTTGCGCCATGCGTCGTCTTCATCGACGAGATTGACAGTCTGGTGCCTGCGCGGGGTTCTGGTCAGGGGGAACCGCAGGTCACCGGCAGAGTGGTCAACACCATTCTTGCCGAAATGGACGGGCTTGAAGAACTGCAATCCGTCATAGTTATCGGCGCGACCAACCGCCCCACTCTGGTCGATCCGGCGCTGCTTCGGCCGGGCCGCTTTGACGAACTGGTCTATGTTGGCACTCCCGATGCGCCGGGGCGTGAGCACATTCTCAAGATACACACCTCCAAAATGCCTCTGGCAGACGATGTCGATCTCGCCTCGGTCGCGGAGCAGACAGAGCGCTTCACAGGCGCTGATCTCGAAGATGTTGTCCGCCGTGCAGGGCTGGGTGCGCTGCGCCGCGTGGGCAAGGAAGTCGCCGAAGTCTCAGCGCAGGATTTTGTCGAAGCGCTGAAAGACAGCCGCGCGACGGTCACATCGCGCATGGAAGCTGAGTATCGCAAGATGCGCGGCGAACTGAAAAAACGCGCTGCGGAAGCCAATCCGATCGGTTTCTTCGCGCCGGAAACGCTTGAGCCGATCAAGGCGAAGAAGCACGACTGACCAATGAATGCGGGGCGCAGCGTATCAGTGCGCTGCGTCCCAGCTTGGCCCTGTGCCGATATCAATGGCGAGCGGCACGTCGAGCGTTACGCTGGGCAAGGCTGCCTCTGCCATAACGCGCTCTATAATTGACGAAGCGGCCGCTACATCACCTTCCGGCAGTTCAAATACGAGTTCGTCGTGCACCTGCAGCAGCATGCGCACATCGTTCAGCCCCGCATCGCGCAGGGCCGGCAACATGCGCGCCATGGCCCGTTTGATGATGTCTGCACTGGTCCCCTGAATAGGCGCATTGATCGCTGCGCGTTCCGAGCCCTGCCGTTCGGCCTGGTTCTTTGACTTGATCCGCGGGAACCACGTTTTGCGGCCGAAGAGTGTTTCGGAATATCCCTGATCGCGCACCGTCTCCAGCGTTTCGGCAATGTAGCGCTGAATGCCGGGGAAACGCTGGAAATAGGTGTCGATCATGTCCCGCGCTTCATCCGCTTCGACTTCCAGCCGACCGGCAAGGCCCCAGCGCGAAATGCCATACAAGATCGCGAAGTTGATCGTCTTCGCACGGGCGCGCGTGTCGCGCGTGACTTCGCCAAACATTTCTGTCGCGGTGCGGGAGTGGATGTCTTCTCCCTTTTCAAAGGCATCTTTCAGCGTATCGACATCCGCCATATGCGCGGCCAGCCGCAGCTCGATCTGGGAATAGTCCGCCGCCAACAGGGTGTTGCCTTCCTCCGGCACGAAGGCTTCGCGAATGGTACGACCGATATCGGTGCGGATCGGGATGTTCTGAAGGTTCGGATCGGTAGAAGAGAGGCGCCCGGTCTGTGCGCCCACAAGCGAATAACTGGTGTGGACGCGTCCCGTATTCGGATTGATCTGAGCCTGAAGTGCATCGGTGTAGGTCGATTTGAGTTTCGACAGATGCCGCCATTCCAACACCTTTTTGGTGATGCCGGCCGCTTCGGGATCGCTGCTCAGCTTCTCCAGTGTTGACTGGTCGGTCGAATAGGCACCGCTTTTGCCCTTCTTGCCGCCTTTGAAGCCCATTTTGTCGAACAGGATTTCGCCCAGCTGTTTGGGGCTTCCGACGCTGAATTCCTGCCCGGCGATTTCGTGGATTTCTCCTTCAAGCTCGCTGGTCTTGGCCGCGAATTCTTCTGAAAGCTTGGCAAGGCGCGCGCGGTCAACCTTGATCCCTTCTCTTTCCATTCCGGCGACGACGGGGATCAGCGGGCGGTCCACACGTTCATAGACTTGCGATCCACCCTCTTCCGACAAACGCGGTTTCAGCATCCGGTAAAGCCGCAGCGTAACGTCAGCGTCTTCGGCGGCGTATTCGGTCGCGCGATCCAGAGGCACTTCGCCAAAGGGGATTGCTTTCTTTCCGGTCCCGCACACCTCTTTGAAGGAAAGCGGCGTATGGCCCAGATGCCGCTTTGACAACTCGTCCATGCCATGTCCGCCGCCCATGCCTTCGCCCCGGCCTGCATCAAGATCAAAGCTGATGACCATCGTATCTTCGATTGGCGCGACAGTGACATCATAACGGGCGAGCACGTTGAGATCGTATTTGCCGTTCTGGAAAACCTTTAGCACGGCATCATTGGCGAGCATCGGGCGCAGCACTTCGAGTGCTGCATCCAGGGGTACCTGTTCGGGCTTCTCATCGAACATATCGCTGCCGCCATGGGCAAGCGGGATGTAGCAGGCATCGTTCGGACCAATGGCAAGGCTGATGCCGACCAGATCGGCCTGCATCGCATCGAGCGCAGACGTTTCGGTATCAACCGCGACCAGACGCGCCGCAGTTGCGCGGGCGACCCATTCCAGAAGCGCATCAAGCGTCTGGACGGTCTTGTACGCGCTGCGATCCACCTTGGGCATCTCGGGGATCGGCTGGCGCGTGCCTTCGGCAGAGCCTGCATCACCTGCCTTTTCAGCTTTTGCCGGGTTGAGATTGTTTGGGCGTTCCGGGCTCCCAGTCCCTGCGCCCAGGCGTTTGAGTAGCGAAGTGAAGCCGTGGGTTTGCAGGAAGTCGGCGAGCGGCCTTTCCGGGATGCCTTCGATCTTCATGTCTTCCAGCGACACCGGCAGATCACAGTCTTCCTTCAGAGTGACGAGGACGCGGCTGAGTTCAGCGTCTTCACGCCCCTCGATCAGGCGTTCTTTCAGCTTGGATTTTTTCATTTCCGGCGCCTGATCCAGCGCCGCTGTCAGCGATCCATGCTCCGCGATCAGCTTGGACGCGGTTTTCGGGCCGACACCGAAAATGCCCGGAATGTTATCGACGCTGTCACCCATCAGTGCGAGCACGTCGCCCACCAGTTCCGGTGCGACACCGAACTTCTCTTCGACTTCCGGAATGTAGATGCGCGCGCTTTTCATCGTATCGAGCATGTCGATTCGCGCGCCGTTTTCTTCCCCGACAAGCTGCATCAGGTCTTTGTCAGACGAAACGATGGTCACATTCCATCCCTGACGCTGCGCCTCTCGGGCGTAGGATGCGATCAGGTCGTCTGCTTCCAGCCCCTGTTCTTCGATGCACGGCAGGCTGAATGCGCGGGTTGCATCGCGGATCAACGGGAATTGCGGGCGCAAATCTTCTGGTGGTTCGGGACGGTTCGCCTTATATTCGGGGTAAATGTCATTGCGGAAACTCTTCGAATCCTTATCGAGGATCACCGCAAGATGCGTTGGACCTTCGGCTGCATCCAGATCGTCGGCAAGCTTCCAAAGCATTGTTGTATAACCATAAACGGCACCAACAGGCGTACCTTCCGGGTTGGTCAGCGGCGGGAGCCGGTGATAGGCGCGGAAAATGTACGAGGAACCGTCGACGAGATAGAGATGCTGCTGGTCTGCCATAGTCGCCGCGTTAGCATCGCGAAGGCAGACGTGCCAGCGCTGCGATTGGCGCCAAAGCCCAAGGCTGGAGCAGCAGCAAAAGTCGGCAGATCGCAAATGTAAAATCTCGTAAAATGTGGCCGGAATAAGGCGAGATGAGGCTTGATGAGCCGCATTTCACTTGATTTGCCACATTTCCGCCATTATTTAGAGCCGCAGAGGTCGGGGGTCACTTAATCCGGCTTCATGCGGGTTTTCAGTTTAAGCACCGCATTGTTTCACTCGTTGAACAAGGATTTCAATTATGCGTAAGATCGTTCTTGCCGCCGCAATCGCAACTTCGGCTCTCGGCCTCGCTGCTTGCTCGGAAACCGCTGACAAAGCCGGCGAAACCGTAGACGCAATGGCTGCAGACGCTGAAGCAAACGCTGAAGCAGCTGGCGAAATGGCCGGCGAAATGGCTGACGGCGCAACCGAAGCAGCTGGCGATGCCGCTGCCGCAACCGGTGAAGCTGCTGAAGGCGCAGCCACCGCAGCAGGCGACGCAGCTGCAGACGGCGCAGCCGCTGTTGAAGGCGCTGCAAACGACGCAGCTGCAAAGGCAGAAGAAATGATGGCTGGCGAAGGCGAGTAATTCGCTTTTGCTCCGTTCCTGATCCAGGGGCGAGCATCAGAAACGGGGCGGTACCTGTTGGTGCCGCCCTTTTTCTTTGCGTCGCGCAATTTTGCGGGGAACGCTCTCTTTTTGAAGTCGACGCTTCGCGCGGATCAGCCGCCACTGGCGGGGGCGGGTTCCCTGCTCCAGTCGCGGGTCGGGTCTTGCAAGCGGGCCTTTGCCGCAAAGCCGTTATACAATTCGCGCGTGATGGCCGCTATGCGCTGGTCGCGCAGTTTACGCGCAGCCCGTTTGTTTGTGCGCTCATCCAGCAAATTGGCGCTTTGTCCGGTGACATAGATCGCTGCCGCGATAGCGCGGCCATCGGGTAAGCGGAAAATTCCGATATCGCTGGCCGTACGACTGAGAGTGCCGGTCTTGTGAGCCAGCCCTGCGGCATCCGGCAGCGCTGCATTCATACGATTGCGACCGGTTGTCGTTTCTTCCATCGCAGCCATCAGAAGCCCGCGGCTGGAGGCGCTAAGCCAGCGGCCGTTATATATGCCTGCCAACAGACGGCCCATTGCGCGCGGCGTCGCGGAATCGCGCAGATCAATCCATTCCACAGGATCATATTCGCCATCATCACGCACAAGAGTTGCGATATCGCGCGACAGCTCGAATTCGGAAAGCCCCGCTTCTTCGCGCATCCATTTGTTCACGGCGGCGGGCCCGCCAACAACGCGTAGCAGGGCATCGGTGCAGGAATTACAGCTTTTGGAGATCATCAGGCTGATGAGTTCATAAGCGGGCACGTAATTGCCGGTCTTGACCGGTGCGCGTTCGCTCGAAAACTTGGCGGAGCGAATCGGGATCAGCAGCGGATATTCGCTTGTCAGGCTGTATTTGCCTTCGTCGACGCCGGCCAGGAAAGTAGCCGCGACCGCAACCTTGCTGGTGGAGGCCATCGGGAAACGCATATCGCCCAGAACGGAAATCTCTTCTCCGGTAGCCAGGTCGACTGCGTAAACGCCGATCCGGCCTCGCGATCCATCAGCCAGATTGGCGATGCGTTGCTCCAGCGCTGTATCGTAGTCCGCAACAAACGATTCCGGCTCGCGCATTTGCGTGCCGAACGCGCTGTCAAAGCTGGCGTTGAAATCCGAGGTATCCGCGTGCGCTGGTGAAGCCAGAGCCGCCATGCCGGCCAGAGAGGCGAACAACGGAAGTATTCTGGAGCGTTCAAACATACTCTCAAATTTCTCCGGACAGGGTTAAATTATCCTTAAGGCGTGACTGTAAACACCCTCGATTCGTCGTCGCAAGCAAACGATCTGTCTGCTGCGGCAAAATGTGTGATGCGAGCGACCAGAATTTGTGTTCTGGCAGGTGGCGCAATCAATAGCGCTTCATTGGGTAAGGTTTCGCAACATACTTCCAAACGAGCGGACCGTCTTTGAAGTTCCCACGCATCAATTGGCATGGTGTGCGACACAAGCCTTGACTGGGGGCTGAACGAAGGCACTCTGACGGTCAAGCCGACCATTATCGTTTACAAGAGACAAGGCGCTTCATGAACAAAACCCGTTCTTTTACTCCCGCCCGCGCAGTGATTTCTGCAATGCTTCTTAGCAGTTCCGGCGTAGCGATTGCGCAGTCTGCGCCCATCGTCCAACCTGGCGCGCCCGGTCAGGCAAGCCGCACGCTGAGCGCGGAAGAGGCAACACAGCTTGCCGCGGCGACTTATTCTCCGGCTGACGTGGTCTTCATGCAGGGCATGATCGTGCACCATCAGCAAGCCGTGGAGATGGCAAAGCTGATCAAGGAACGCACCAACACCGAAGAAATCGTCGCTGTTGGCGGGCGCATTGAATCGAGCCAGGCCGATGAAATTGCCTTCATGAATGAATGGCTGGAAACACGCGGTGAAAAGACCGTGATGGCAGGTATGGATCACGCTTCGATGGATCATTCGAAGATGGATCATTCCAAGCACGCAATGGTCGACCATTCCAAAATGTCTGGCATGGCCACGCCGGAGCAGATGGCGAAGCTGGCAACGCTCAAGGGCGTCGAATTCGACAAGATGTTCCTGTCCCTGATGATCGCGCATCACGAAGGCGCGATCGACATGGTGGATGAGCTGCTGAACCAGCCCGGCAGCGCTGCCGATCCGGTGCTGTTCCGGTTCGTCGGCGATATCGAAAACGACCAGCAGGCGGAAATCGACAAGATGGATGCGCTGCTCGCCGGCCTGTCGCCTGATCCGCGCGCCGGCCTGAAGCCCGGATTTGCCGACGCTGGTGAGGCGATCATGAATCTGCGCAAGGTTGTGAGCCTGCGCAAACCGGCCGGCTTCTTCGATCCGGAAAACCCCGCCGATCTGCGTCCCGCCATCCCCAAGGATGAGAAAGACAAGAAAGAGTCAGACGCAGCCGAGAATGCGGAAGGTGAAAGCGCCGCCGCTGCCGCCGCCGAAGAGGCTGCTGCTGCTGCAATGGCCGCGGAAGCCACCGAAACACCCGAACGCGGTGAGGAAGAAAGCCTGACCCAGTTCGCCGAACGTTCGCCGCTGCTTGATTTTGCCAACACCGATATGGCGTTTTTTGACGACATCATGGTTGCGGGCAATTATCACGGCTTCAACATCTACAAGCTGGGCGAAGACGGCGCGCCGAACCTGATGAGTTCCGTCGTATGTCCAGGCGGGCAGGGCGATGTTTCCGTGGTTGGCGACATTCTTGTCATGAGTGTCGAGCAGACGCGCGGCCGTGTGGATTGCGGCCTCCAGGGCGTCGAAGGCGATGTCTCGCCCGAACGTTTCCGCGGCCTTCGCATTTTTGACATCAGCGATCTGACAGCGGTTCGTCAGGTCGGTCAGGTGCAGACCTGTCGCGGCAGTCACACGCACTCCATCGTCAGCGCGGATGATGAAAAGATCGTCGTTTACAATTCGGGCACCAGCCGTGTGCGCGAAACCGAAGAGCTTGCCCGTTGCATCGACAACCCGTCAGACACGCGCACGGCGCTGTTCAGTATCGACGTGATCGAAATTCCGCTGGCTGATCCGTCCAAATCGCGCATTGTCAGCAGCCCGCGCGTATTCTCCGACAGCGAAACCGGAGAGATCGCCGGTCTATGGAAAGGCGGCGAAAGCGAGGATGGCGCGCAATATACCCGCCAGACAAATCAGTGCCACGACATCACCGTGTTCCCGGCTCTGAAAATTGCTGCGGGCGCCTGTTCCGGCAATGGCATCCTGATGGATATCTCGGACCCGTATAACCCCGTCCGTACCGATGCCGTGTTCGACAAGGGCTTTGCCTACTGGCACTCGGCCACGTTCAACAATGATGGCACGAAAGTGATCTTCACTGATGAATGGGGCGGTGGTGGCCGTCCGCGTTGCAAGGCTTCGGACCCGATGGATTGGGGCGCCAATGCGATCTACGATATCGTTGATGGCAAGCTGGAATTCCGCAGCCACTACAAGATGCCAGGACCGCAGGGCGAGTTCGAAAACTGTGTCGCGCATAACGGCTCGATCATTCCGGTGCCGGGCCGCGATATCTTCGTGCAGAGCTGGTATCAGGGCGGCATCAGCGTGATGGACTTTACCGACAGCGCAAATCCGCAGGAAATCGCTTTCTTCGATCGCGGTGCCATCAATGACGAACAGCTTGTCGTTGGCGGTTACTGGTCGTCCTATTGGTATAACGGTCGCATCTACGGGACCGAGATTACCCGCGGGATCGACGTTTTCGCGCTTGAACCGAGCGAGTATCTGACCGCAGCGGAAATCGCCGCTGCTGAAGAAGCCAGCTACGCCAATACGCGTTTCAATCCCCAGACCCAGACGATGGTCACGTGGGATGACGATGCGATCAAGGCTGCGGCTGACAGTCGCAAGGGCGGATAAGCCAGTCAGCTGAACGCAAAAAGGGGCGGGTTGGTCACATTCCAACCCGCCCCTTTTTTGTTGTTTGCAAAAAGTGGGCGTCAGCCTGCTTTTACGCTTTCCACCCACTGATCGACACGCTGTTCAAGGATGTTGAGCGGCACGGCCCCTCCGCCCAGCACAGTGTCATGGAATCCGCGAATGTCGAACTTGTCGCCAAGCTCCTCTTCGGCCTTGGCGCGCAGCTCCTGAATGCGGATCATGCCGATCTTGTAGCTCGTCGCCTGTCCCGGCAGGACATAATAGCGCTGCACTTCGCTGCGCACGGCAGTTTCCGGATTGGGTGAGTTTTCCAGCGCGTATTTCACGGCTTCCTCCTCGCTCCAGCCCTTGGCGTGAATGCCGGTGTCGACGACAAGCCGGATCGCACGCCAGATCTCGCTCGATAGGCGGCCAAAATCGGAATATGGATCTTCATATCCGCCCATCTCCTTCGCCAGAAGCTCGGTATAAAGCGCCCATCCTTCGCCAAAGGCAGAGATAAAGCCGCCCTGTGAACGGAACTTCGGCACGCCTTCCAGCTCCTGCGCGATGGAAACCTGCATGTGGTGGCCGGGATTGGCTTCGTGATAGGCGATCGATTCCAGCTCGGGGATCGGCATGGCGCTCATATCCGAAAGGTGGGCGTAGTAGATGCCGGGGCGGGAGCCGTCGGGCGTGCCCGCGCTGTAATGCTGGGCAGCGCCATCCTGTTCGCGGAACGGTTCCACGCGGCGGACTTCCAGATCGGCTTTCGGCAGGGTACCAAAATAATCGGGCAGGCGGCCATTGATGAAGTCGATATGCTTCTTTGCCTGCGCGATATACTGATCGGCGCCCGCATCGTTGTTCGGATAGAAGAATTGCGGATCAGTGCGGGTGAACTCGAAGAATTCCTGCAAGGTGCCTTCGAATTCGACCTGCTCCATGATTGCGAGCATTTCTTCCTGAATGCGGGCGACCTCTTCAAGACCAATCTGGTGGATTTCATTCGCTGTCAGATCGGTCGTGGTCATCTCCTTCAGGCTTGCCGCATAAAACGCATCGCCGTTGGGAAGCTGCGTTGCGCCCTGGGCCTGCTCGGATGTGTTGGGCCGGTCTTCGGTGAACCAGTCAATCACGCGAGCATAAGAGGGCGCGAATTTTTCCGTCAGAGCGGTGCGGGCGTCTGTGCGCAGTTCTTGTGCGCGTTCTTCGGTGATCGTCCCGCTTTCGACCAGCTTGGAAAGATTGGTTTCGACTGCTTCCCAAAGGGCGGAGGCTTCACCATCGTCGAACGGAACACCCGATGTCAGGTTCTGCGATTCCGCAATCACCGCATCATAGGCAAAACGCGGCGGCCGCGTACCCGCTTCGGCATTGGCCTGTGCGCGGGCGAGCAATTGATCCATCGCCGTGCCGATCCCGCCGATGCGCGCAATGAAGGCGACCATGTCACTTTCATCGTCAACCGCGTGCTGGGTCAAAAGGAAGGTCGGCAGGCCGGATTGCGGTGATCCCATCTGGTGCAGAATGTAGGCCTGATTGCGGAATTCCCATCCACGCTCTGCCTGTTCCAGGCGGAATTCCCACATATCGTAGGACAGCTGCGCTTCGGGCGTCAGCTCTTCATAGTCGAAATTCGCCTTCATTTCGGCAGTGGCGGCGCGCATCCATTGCAGCTGTTCGAACTGCGCCTCTTCCGACATGTCATCAATCTTGTCGTAATTGGTTTTACGGCCAAGCGCGGTCTGCGTTATGGGCGAAAAGGCCAGCTGCTCTTCGAACTTTTCGTCAAACCACTGGTTTAGGCAATCGCTTTGGTCGCCAGCGCATTCGACGGTTGCGACAGTCGGCTCAAGCAGATCGCAACCGGCAACAGCCAGCGGAGCGGTGGTGGCAAAGAGAAGGGCGGCAATCTTGGTATTCATCAGGTGGTCCAGTCAGTGCATTGTTTCTGGCCGGACCATGGGCCAGCCTGCCGCACGCGACAAGCTCTCGATCAACGGTTTCCCTAAAGTAACGCCAAATGTTGCAAATCAGGCGGGTTGGGCGGCTTGCTCTCCCCATGCGGGGAACGGGTCGTGCATGCCTGCCCATGCATCCGGGGTGAAGTCATCGGCGTCGATCAGGCACCCATCCAGTGCGGCTGTCAGTTTTGCCTGATCCATTCCGACGCCGATGAAGACAATTTCCTGTCGGCGATCGCCCCACGTCATGTCCCACTTCTTCATGACGAAATCTTCAAAGGTGCCGTCGTCAGGCCAGCGGTTCTTGGGCACGGCCGCCCACCACCGGCCCATGCGACTGACGCTTTTCTGGGTGCCAGCAATGGCGAGTTCGCCGAGAAAATCGGGACGGGTCGCAAGCCAGAAATGACCTTTTGACCGGATCACCTTGTCCAGATTGTCGCTCGTGAGGAAGCTGTAGAATTTCGCCGGGTCGAATGGACGGCGGGCGCGGTAAACAAAGCTCTCTACGCCGTATTCCTCAGTCTCGGGACGGTGGCTGGCGAAATCGTAAAGCTCCTTCAGCCACAAGGGATGCTGTTCGGACTGTTCTTCATCATACAGTCCGGTGCCGATGACATCGTCGAGGGCGACTTTGCTGTGGTCGGCTTCGATGATCTTGGCATCGCCGTTCAGGGATGCGACCACCTTCTTTACCATGGCCAATTGCTCAGGGCTTACATCGCTTGCCTTGTTGACGATTACGACGTCGGCAAATTCAATCTGCTCGACTAGCAAGCCCACCAGACTGCGATCATCCTCCTCGCCTGCGGTTTCTCCGCGCGCGGACAGCAGATCGTTGCTGGAATAGTCCGCCAGCAGGTTCACCGCGTCGACGACAGTGACCATCGTATCGATTTGCGAGACATCGCCCAGGCTTTCACCATTTTCATCGCGGAAAGAGAAGGTCGCGGCCACAGGCAGCGGTTCGGAAATTCCGGTGCTCTCGATCACCAGATGATCGAAGCGTCCCTCTGCTGCCAGAGTGCGGACTTCTTTCAACAGGTCATCGCGCAAAGTGCAGCAGATGCAGCCATTGGTCATCTCGACGAGGGTTTCCTCCGAACGCGAAAGGGCCGCTTCTCCGCCCCGCACAAGATCGGCATCGATGTTCACTTCCGACATATCGTTGACGATTACCGCCACACGTTTTCCTTCGCGGTTGGAAAGAATGTGGTTGAGCAGCGTGGTCTTCCCCGCCCCCAAAAATCCGGAAAGTACGGTCACAGGCAGGCGTGCGGGGGCGTTCATCAATTGGCCTCTCTTCGTGAAATGAGATAATGTATCATAAAGCTACTGCCGCAGGTTAGCAACCGATTTGCGCAACGTTCGGTGTATCGCGCATAGAAAAAGCCCCGCCGGATCGCTCCGACGGGGCCTTTGCAAGCATTGGTAAGCAGTGGGCTTAGAAGCCCATGCCGCCGCCCATGCCGCCCATGCCGCCCATATCGGGCATTGCCGGGGCAGCGGACTTGTCTTCCGGTGCGTCAACGATAGCTGCTTCTGTGGTGATAAGCAGCGCTGCGACCGATGCGGCGTCCTGCAGGGCAGTGCGGACAACCTTGGTCGGGTCGATCACGCCAGCCTTGGCCAGGTCTTCATACGTATCGGTGGCCGCGTTGAAGCCGATGGCTTCGTTCTCGCCTTCGATCAGCTTGCCAGAAACAACCGCGCCGTCATGGCCGGCATTGGCTGCAATCTGGCGAACCGGTGCCTGAAGCGCACGACGTACGATGTCGAGGCCGCGGGTCTGGTCGTCATTGGCGCCTTCCAGACCTTCAAGAGCCTTGGTTGCGTAGAGCAGTGCCGTACCACCACCCGGAACGATGCCTTCTTCAACGGCAGCGCGGGTTGCGTGCAGCGCGTCATCAACGCGGTCCTTACGCTCTTTCACTTCGACTTCGGTTGCACCGCCAACCTTGATCACGGCAACGCCGCCGGCGAGCTTGGCAAGGCGCTCTTGCAGCTTTTCCTTGTCGTAATCGCTGGTGGTGTTTTCCATCTGGGTGCGGATTTCAGCAACGCGGGCCTTGATGTCATCAGCCGAACCGGTGCCGTCAACGATGGTCGTGTTGTCCTTGTCGATGGTGACGCGCTTGGCTTCGCCGAGCATGTTGAGGGTCACGTTTTCGAGCTTGATGCCCAGATCTTCGCTGACCATTTCGCCCTGCGTCAGGATCGCGATGTCCTGTAGCATGGCTTTACGACGATCGCCGAAGCCCGGAGCCTTGACGGCTGCAACCTTCAGGCCACCGCGCAGCTTGTTCACGACCAGCGTCGCGAGTGCTTCGCCTTCGATGTCTTCTGCGATGATCAGCAGCGGACGGCCCGACTGCATGGCAGCTTCGAGAACCGGCAGCATGGCCTGCAGGCTCGACAGCTTCTTTTCGTGGATCAGGATGTACGGGTTTTCGAGTTCGACCGTCATCTTGTCCGGGTTGGTGATGAAGTAGGGCGAGAGATAGCCGCGGTCGAACTGCATGCCTTCGACAACGTCCAGCTCGAATTCGAGGCCCTTGGCTTCTTCAACGGTGATGACGCCTTCTTTGCCAACCTTTTCCATTGCTTCGGCGATTTTCTCACCGACTTCGGTGTCGCCGTTTGCGGAAATGATGCCGACCTGTGCGACTTCGCTGGAACCGGACACGTCTTTCGAACGGCTCTTCAGGTTCTCGACAACCTTGCTAACAGCAAGGTCGATGCCGCGCTTCAGATCCATCGGGTTCATGCCTGCGGCGACCGACTTCATGCCTTCGTTCACGATGGCCTGAGCCAGAACTGTGGCGGTGGTGGTGCCGTCACCGGCTGCGTCGTTTGCCTTGCTGGCAACTTCGCGCAGCATCTGTGCGCCCATGTTTTCGAACTTGTCCTTAAGCTCGATTTCCTTGGCGACGCTGACGCCGTCCTTGGTGATGCGCGGTGCGCCAAAGCTCTTGTCGATGACGACGTTACGGCCTTTCGGGCCGAGCGTCACCTTAACAGCGTTTGCGAGCGTATCGACGCCCTTGAGGATGCCTTCGCGGGCATCGCGGCCGAACTTTACGTCCTTAGCAGCCATTGGATATTCTCCTGAGAATTACGTGAATTGGGAAAAAGCGTAAGAAGTCCGGCGATCAGCCGACGATCCCCATGATGTCGCTTTCCTTCATGATCAGCAGGTCTTCACCGTCGATCTTGACTTCGGTGCCGCCCCATTTGCCAAACAGGACACGGTCGCCTGCCTTGACGTCGAGAGCAACGCGGTTGCCTGCGTCGTCACGGGTGCCTTCGCCAACAGCGACGACTTCGCCTTCGCTCGGCTTTTCTTGTGCAGAATCGGGAATGATGATGCCGCCAGCGGTCTTCGTATCGGCTTCGATACGACGGACCAGAACGCGGTCGTGAAGAGGACGAAATGCCATTGTCTATGACCTTTCCATGTCAGTGTGAACAACTCTTGGCACTCTCCCCTCGAGAGTGCCAGCGGGCCGCATGTGGTTGTCAGCCAACACGGAGTCAACAGGTGCGGATCGAAAAAATTTGCGCGATGTGCCGATGCCCGATTTCGGAACAGGACACGGCTTTCGTCATTATGAGAACAAGGGGATCAACCGCGCGTGTATTGCGCAGATTGGAAATTTTATAATGCGATTGAATACTGAGATATCGGCTCTGACGTTTGCTGAAACAGCGTGGCTATGGCTTCAGAACCATTTCATGGACATTATCGGTGGCTTTGCGGTTCTGTTCATCGGCCTGGCGCTGGCCGGGATGATCCAGCGGGCCGTGGCGCGCGCTCTGGCGAAGTCGGACCGGCTCGATCCCACGGTCGCGCGCTTTCTTTCCAATATTCTGAAATATGTTCTGTGGGCGCTTGTCCTTGTCACCGTCCTCACGCAATTCGGGGTCGAGACAACCAGTATTCTTGCGGCACTTTCCGGTGTTGCGCTGGCGGTTGGTCTGGCCTTGCAGGGCACGCTCAGCAATGTTGCCGCAGGTGTGATGATCATGATCCAGAAACCGTTCAAGCTGGGTGAGGCAATCGAGGCTGGCGGAATATCGGGTACGGTCGAGAATATCGGCCTTTTCACAACCGAGCTGAAACAGTTCGACGGCCTGTTCGTGATGATCCCGAATTCGGAACTGTGGAACAAGGCGATCATTAACATCACCCGCCATCCTGTGCGACGTTTCGAGCTGGTGATTGGCATCGGCTATGGCGACGACATGAGCGAGGCGCGCAGCGAATTGCTTGCGCTGGCGCGCGGGGATGCGCGCGTTCTGGACGATCCCGAGCCGGTGGCTTTCGTCAATTCACTCGACGACAGTTCGGTTGGAGTGGGCCTGCGCGTCTGGTGTGCGACTTCCGATTATCTGGCTTTGTCGTGGGACCTGACAGAAGCTGCCAAGAACCGCTTTGACGATGTGGGTCTGACCATTCCGTTCCCGCAGCGCGAAGTCACACAACGGGTTGTTCAGGCGGCATAACGTTCGGGCGGGCGGTGAGGCCCAATGCCTCCCGCCGTGCCCATCGCCATGTCAGCAGGATCGCAGCCGAAAACAGACCGGTTGCAAGGCCGACCCACACGCCCACCCCTTCGAGCGGGGTGAAAAATCCAAGTCCCACAGCCAGCCCCACGCCGGGGACCCAATAGCTGAATATCGCAATCCACATCGGCACCCGTGTGTCCTGCAGGCCGCGCAATGCTCCGGCAGCGACCGCCTGCAAACCGTCAGCAAGCTGAAAGATCGCGGCGAGCACAAGATACTGAAGAGCAAACCCGACAAGCGCGGCATTCTCCGCAGCATATGGATCAATGTAGATGCGCATCAGGGCAACTGGCGCCAGCAGCATCGCGCTTGCCGTAACCGTCATGAACCCTGCGCCAATACCCAGCGCCACCCAGCCTGCACGGCCCATTCCTACGCGATCACGCGATCCGAAAAAGTAGCCCACTCTGATGGTGACAGCCTGCCCGATGCCGAACGGCACCTGAAAGGCGAGGGCAGCGAGTTGCAGCGCGACAATGTGCCCTGCCAGCTCAACAGCACCAATTCGGCCCATCATGAAAGCGGCCGCGCCGAAGATGCCCGCTTCCGCTGTCACTGTCAGCGCAATGGGCGTTCCAATCCGGACGATCTGCATAAACCGCGCCCAGTCCGGCGCCCAGAACCGGCCCAGGACGCGATAACGGTGCAATTGTTTGTCGAGCCGGATGATGAGGATGTAAGCGCCCAGACTGAAGAATGCCGTGATGATGGTTGCAATCGCGGCTCCGGGCAGGCCCAGTTCCGGCGCGCCGAGGTTCCCGAAGATGAAGGCATAATTGGCAAGCGCATTCACACCGATCCCGACACCGGTGATGGCGGTTGCAATGATAGGCCGGCCCAGTGCGGAAACGTAACTGCGCAGCACCGATGCCAGCAGCATCGGGATCATCGAAAAGATAATGACGATGTTGTAGCTGTTGGCGAAACCGATAATCCGGTCTTCCTGACCGGTCGCCTTCATTATCGGGTCAAGCAGCAGGCAAAGGCCCATTCCTACCGCTCCGCTAAGGACGGCCAGCCACAAAGCCATGCGCACGGACCGGCGGACCGGGCGCAGGGTTGGGCCGCCTGAACCGATAGCCTCTGCTATCAGCGGCGCCACAGCGCCGGTAAGGGCGATCATCGCCCAAAGAACCAGTCCGAAAAGTGAGGTTGCCAGCCCCGATGCAGCAAGTTCTGCCGGGCCAAGACGGGCAATGAAGATCACATCGACCGCATAGGTCGCCATCTGCAAAAGGTTTGCGAGCGCCAGTGGCCAGGAGAGTTTGAAAGTCTCTCCCAGTTCCTTGCCCCAACCGGGCGTTTCAAGGCGGCGCGTTTCATCCATGCAGCGGGCCCGAATAGGCGCAGGGATCGAGTCGGGAAAGGACAATCGCGATGACGCCGGTGTTCAGGCAAAGAAAAAGGCGGCGCCATCGCTGGCACCGCCCCTTCTTTTCGGATCAGTCGAAACTGATCGAAGCGTAAGCGTAGGCTTACTTGAGCTCGACGGTACCGCCAGCTGCTTCGATCTTGCCCTTGATCTCTTCGGCTTCTGCCTTGGCGACAGCTTCCTTGAGCGGCTTCGGTGCGCCTTCGACAAGAGCCTTGGCTTCGGTGAGGCCCAGGCCGGTGATGGCGCGGACTTCTTTGATGACCTGGATCTTCTTGCCGCCGTCGCCGGTGAGGATGACGTCGAATTCGTCTTTTTCCTCAGCAGCGCCTGCGCCGTCACCACCGCCAGCGGCGGGGCCAGCAACAGCCACAGCAGCAGCGGCGCTTACGCCCCACTCTTCTTCGAGGGCCTTGGCCAGTTCAGCTGCCTCAAGGACGGTCAGCTTCGAAAGTTCTTCAACAAGCTTGGCAATATCAGCCATGATGGTTCACTCCAATTATGTGGCGGGACGGTAATTGTTCGTCCCAGAATGTTTCGTTGTTTGCGAATACGTCTCTTATGCGTCCTCGGAGGCCGCGTAGGCTCCGAATACACGGGCAAGCTTGTTCGCCGGCGCATTGACGACCTGAGCGATCTTCGTCGCCGGGGCGTTGATAAGGCCAACAAGGGTGCCGCGCAGTTCGTCGAGGCTCGGCATCGAGGCAAGTGCCTTGACCCCGGCTTCGTCGAGAACCTGCGTGCCCATCGAGCCACCGACGATTTCCAGCTTGTCGTTCGATTTCGCGAAATCGACAGCGGCCTTGGCAGCCGCAACCGGGTCTTCCGACCAGGCCAGCGCGGTCGGGCCGCTGAGGAAATCCTCAAGCCCGACATAATCAGTGTCCTTCAGGGCGAGCTTGGCGAGACGGTTTTTCGCAACCTTGTAGGAAGCACCGGCTTCACGCATCTTACCACGCAGTTCAGTGGACTGATCCACCGTCATGCCAAGGTTACGGGTCACAACGACCACGCCAACCTCTTTGAAGACGTCGTTGAGCTGGGCAACCGCTTCGGCTTTTTGCGAACGATCCATGCCATACTCCTTCACTAGTGATCGCGCACAAATGGCCCGGAATTGGGACACGGCGCACGACCGGCTCACATTCAGACCTGCCGCAAATCGACAGGCCAAAAGTCCAACGATGGGGAAGGAGGGTGAGCCAACCGGCTCTTTTGCGGGCGCCGGAAAGGCAGCTCGCGGAAATCTCTTTTCCCCGTCTAGGCTGGAAATTAAGATGGCCCGATTGCCATCACCAACTGTCTCGGACGGATGACTGCGCAGGCTGTTCGCCAAAGCAATCGAGGCGCGCAATTACCGTGCACGCCTCGAAAGTCAAGCGATTCGGGGGATCGCTGCGGAGTCAGTCGTTCTGGTATTCGAGCAGATCGCCCGGCTGGCATTCCAGTTCGCGGCAGATCGCTGCGAGTGTTGTGAACCGGATCGCCTTGGCCTTGCCCGTTTTGAGGATTGAAAGGTTGGCAAGCGTCAGGCCAACACGCTCCGCCAGTTCGGTCAATGTCATGCGGCGTTCGTGCAGCAGATCATCCAGCTTCACCATGATCGTGGCTCCTTCATCATCAGCAGGCATCAGACCGTCCCTTCCAGATCTTCGCGCATCTGTGCGCCCTGGCGAAAGATCCGTGCCAGTATGAACAGCACGATCACCAACAGCAGGCCAGTGAGCGAAAAGTCGAAGTCGACCGAGAAGTTACCCTCTGGCAGCAGCTTGCCCAGATAGGCAGTCAACGCTGCGATCGGGAAAGAGGCCAGCTGAAAAGCCAGCGCGATCCATCCCATCTGCGAAAGGCGATTGGCGTTTTCGATACTGAAAGCACCTTCGCCCCCTGCGCTCTTTATCATCCGGCCAAGCAGTCTGAAGAACTGGAAGGCGCCGAGGGTCACAATCGCCGCCAGCAGCAAGAGGCCGGCTACCGCAAGGGTCGACTGCATCGAGATTTCGGAAGTTTCGAACAACCATTCGGGCGCGAAAAACGTGACGGGGGCCATGACCAGCAGAATTGTGAACACGGCAAGCGTAAGGCCCATCAACAACACCGTCATGATCAGGCCGATCTTTAACAGAGCGTCATTTTCGACAGTATCCATATGCGCGCCCTCCTTTAGGCCAGCTCGATAGCGGCGACAGGCGACATAGCTTGTGCCTGAGGTGTGGTAGCAATGCTGCCGATCAGGCTGAGCGCCAGAAATACAGAGGCGCAACCGGCAAGCGAGTGTGTGAGAATCTTGGACATATCGTTCTCCTTGAATGTGTTTATTGAAAAACAATATGCACCGTCTACGGAGTCGCATTCTTATTGTCAATCAATAATATTGAAAAACAATAAGGCGCATATCGAAAATCGGACTACGGCCCGAAATTAGCGCATAATGTCAGTAGTTTGGCGCTTGCTATTCCGCGATATTGCGGGCGGGCAGGCCCATGCCGCGCAGCTTTGACCGTATACGGTTCAGCAGACTCGTCCGTTCGCGGGCGCTGTTCACGTGGAAGAACGGGCCTGTCGGGACATCCTCACGCCCGAGAAACCTGCCCAGCTCATCCCAGCCATCACCCGCTTCCAGATCCATGACGAGCAAATCGTCCGGTCTATCGCGGAAATGTTCGATTACCGCTTTGTTATGGGCTTCGTAGACGGACCGGTAATGCTCTTCATGGCCAAGCGGCGCGGGTGCATCGTCGCCATAGGTCAGGCGCTGTATGTCGTCTCGCTTGTCGCCGAAATGGCCTGTGATCGATTTCAGCCAATTGTCGGAGTTGCGGATCGTCAGAATAAAGGCGGCATTGGGAAATTCTGCATCCAGCTCGCGAAACATCAGCGGCCAGGGCATGTCTTCGACTGCATCATATTGAGCGGCCTTTTCCAGTCCGACTTTGACAAAGCTGTCGCGCATCTGATCGAGAGGCATCGAACCATGGAATGATCCTGTTACGCTATAGCCAAGCATACGCAGCGCATCTCTCATGGAAGAGGTGCCGGTTTTCTGGAAACCGATGCAGAATATCTTTCTGCTATTTTGCGATTCCTTTTGCATGACTGCGGAAATGCCCCTGCCTTTTCTTGTATTGCGATAGGGGCTGGCTCAGAAAAATCTACCTGCAGCCGTTAACCCAACATAAAAAAACCGGAGTATTCGCCAGCCTGCGACTGGCCTCTTTACAAGCTGTTCGGGTATTCCTACATGGCTCGAACACGCCAGCTTCGAGCCGGACTGATTCATGCGCGGAGGATCAGCCCAAGAATGGAAGCGGCGCTTTGCCATAAACGCGACGAATATGAAGCTGCTGCCGATATAGCGAGACGCTATTGGGTGAGCGGCTCTTTTGCGTCGATTATGGTTCCGTTCCCGCGCGACGAAACGATCACTCCGTGAGAGGGCAACCGCAGCCTTCGCACACATTCAAAGAGGCATAATCCTCCTTATGGCGACAAAAGCCCCAAGCAAGCCCGTCCGTTCGCGCACTGCGCAAGGGACCGCAAAACGGCGCATCCGCAAGATCTTCGGCGACATTCACGAAGTCGTCCAGATGCCCAACCTGATCGAAGTCCAGCGTGAGAGCTATGAACAGTTCCTGCGTTCGGACAAGGAATCGGGCTATGTTTCGGGCCTTGAGAAAACGCTGCGCAGCGTTTTCCCGATCCGCGATTTCGCCGGCACGGCGGAGCTCGATTTCGTTCACTACGAACTCGAAGAGCCGAAATACGACACCACCGAATGTCGTCAGCGCGGCATCACTTACGCAGCGCCGATGAAGGTTACGCTGCGCCTGATCGTTTTCGAAGTCGATCAGGAAACCGAGACGCGCTCGGTCCTCGATATCAAAGAGCAGGACGTTTACATGGGCGACATGCCGCTCATGACGGAGAACGGCACCTTTATCGTCAACGGTACAGAGCGAGTGATCGTTTCGCAGATGCACCGTTCACCGGGCGTGCTGTTTGATCATGACCGTGGCAAAACCCACTCTTCGGGCAAGCTGCTGTTCGCTGCCCGTGTGATCCCGTATCGCGGTTCGTGGCTCGATTTCGAATTCGATGCCAAGGATATCGTCAACGTCCGTATCGACCGTAAGCGTAAACTGCCGGTCACCGCGCTGCTGTACGCGCTGGGCCTCGATAGTGAGGGCATCCTCGATCACTTCTACGACACCGTAACGTGGGAGCGTGCGAAGGACGGCTGGAAAATCCCGTTCGTCGCAGAAAACTGGCGCGGCCAGAAGCCTGCCTTCCCGCTGGTTGACGCCGCTACGGGTGAGGAAATCTTCGCCTCTGGTCAGAAGATCAGCCCGCGTGCAGCGAACAAGGCTGCAAAAGACGGCCTGACAGAGCTGCTTTTGCCGACTGAGGAAGTTGTCAGCCGCTACGCCGCCTATGACCTGATCGACGAAAGCACGGGCCGCATCTACATCGAAGCCGGTGACGAGATCACTCTCGAGCATGTCGAAACCTTCGACAATGCGGGCATTGATGCGCTGCAGCTGCTCGATATTGATGAAGTGAATACCGGACCCTGGATCCGCAACACGCTCAAGGTCGACAAAGCGGAAAACCGCGATGAAGGTCTGGAAGCGATCTACAAGGTCATGCGTCCGGGCGAACCGCCGACCAAGGAAACCGCAGAAGCGCTGTTCGAAGGCCTGTTCTTCGACGGTGAGCGCTATGACCTTTCCGCCGTTGGCCGTGTGAAGCTGAACATGCGTCTTGAGCTTGATGCCGAAGACACTGTGACGACGCTGCGCAAGGAAGATATCCTTGCGGTTGTCAAGGAACTGGTCGGCCTCAAGGACGGCAAGGGTGAGGTCGACGACATCGACAACCTCGGCAACCGTCGTGTGCGTTCTGTGGGTGAGCTGCTGGAGAACCAGTACCGCGTCGGCCTGCTGCGTATGGAACGTGCCGTTAAGGAGCGTATGAGCAGTGTCGACGTGTCGACAGTCATGCCGAACGACCTGATCAACGCAAAGCCGGCCGTGGCCGCAGTTCGCGAGTTCTTCGGTTCTTCGCAGCTTTCGCAGTTCATGGACCAGACCAACCCGCTGTCGGAAGTCACTCACAAGCGTCGTATTTCGGCGCTTGGGCCGGGTGGTCTGACGCGTGAGCGCGCCGGCTTTGAAGTCCGCGACGTTCACCCGACGCACTATGGCCGTATCTGCCCGATTGAAACGCCTGAAGGCCCGAACATCGGTCTGATCAACTCGCTGGCCTCGTTCAGCCGCGTGAACAAGTACGGCTTTATCGAAACGCCGTATCGTCAGGTTGTCGATAACAAGGTGACCGGCGATGTGATCTATCTTTCCGCAATGGAAGAGCAGAAGCACACTGTCGCGCAGGCATCCGCCGATCTGACTGCTGAAGGTAGTTTTGTTGAAGAGCTGGTTTCCGCCCGTCACGCAGGTGACAACCTGATGGCGCCGAACGATCAGATCACTTTGATGGACGTCTCGCCGAAACAGCTCGTTTCGGTTGCTGCCTCGCTTATTCCGTTCCTGGAAAACGATGACGCCAACCGCGCCTTGATGGGATCGAACATGCAACGTCAGGCGGTGCCGTTGGTGAAAGCCGAAGCGCCGTGGGTCGGAACCGGCATGGAAGAAACCGTGGCCCGCGATTCGGGCGCTGCCATTGCGGCGCGTCGTGGCGGCATCGTCGACCAGGTCGATGCGACCCGTATCGTGATCCGCGCCATCGGCGATGTCGAGCCGGGCCAGTCGGGTGTGGACATCTACACCCTGCAGAAGTTCCAGCGTTCCAACCAGGACACCTGCATCAACCAGCGCCCGCTGGTGAAGGTGGGTGAGACGATCGAAGCCGGCGATATCATCGCTGACGGCCCGTCGACCGATCTGGGTGAGCTGGCGCTGGGCAAGAACAGCCTCGTCGCGTTCATGCCCTGGAACGGCTACAACTATGAGGACTCCATCCTCATCTCCGAACGTATCGTGAAAGACGACGTGTTTACCTCGATCCACATCGAGGAATTCGAAGTCATGGCTCGCGATACGAAGCTGGGGCCGGAAGACATCACCCGCGACATCCCGAATGTCGGTGAGGAAGCGCTGCGCAACCTCGACGAAGCGGGCATTGTCTATATCGGTGCGGAAGTGCATCCGGGCGATATCCTGGTCGGCAAGATCACGCCGAAGGGCGAAAGCCCGATGACGCCGGAAGAAAAGCTTCTGCGCGCCATCTTCGGTGAAAAGGCATCGGATGTTCGCGATACGTCGCTGCGTCTGCCGCCGGGTGTTGCCGGTACCATCGTCGAAGTGCGTGTCTTCAACCGTCACGGTATCGAGATTGATGACCGTACCCGTGCGATCCAGAACGAGGAAATCGAACGCCTGCGCAAGGACGCAGCGGACGAACGCAACATCCTCAACCGTGCGACGTATAACCGCCTGAAGGACATGCTGCTCGGTCAGACCGCATCGGCTGCTCCCAAGGGTGTGAAGAAGGGCATCGAAATCAGCGAGCAGGTGCTTGCCGATGTAGAGCGTCACGAATGGTTCAAGTTCGCGGTTGCGGACGATGGCCGTCAGGCGCAGCTCGAAGCGATCAAGTCGCAGTATGACGACGCGGTGAAGCTGATCGACGACAAGTTCGAAGACCGTAAGGAAAAACTCGAACGTGGCGATGAACTCGCTCCGGGCGTGCTCAAGATGGTCAAGGTCTTTGTCGCGGTTAAGCGTAAGCTGCAGCCGGGCGACAAGATGGCTGGCCGTCACGGTAACAAGGGTGTGATTTCGCGCATCCTGCCGATCGAAGACATGCCGTTCCTCGAAGACGGTACGCCGGTTGATCTGGTGCTGAACCCGCTGGGTGTGCCTTCGCGTATGAATGTCGGTCAGATCTTCGAAACCCACCTTGGGTTCGCGGCTCGCGGCCTTGGCATGGACATCGCGGAAAAGCTGGAAGAGTGGAAACGCGCCAACCCGAATGCTGCCGAAGACTACGCTGATGCGAAGCCTCCGGAAGCCGTCGTTGACCGTCTGAAAGATGTCTATGGCGAACAGTATTTCGAAGATCTCGAAAGCCGTTCGGCCGCAGGCATCGTGGAACTCGCCACGAACCTGTCAGCCGGTGTCCCGATGGGTACACCTGTGTTCGACGGTGCACGCGAAGCCGACGTTACCGACTATCTGGTGAAGGCCGGTGTAGACGGTTCGGGCCAGTCGACCCTGTTCGATGGCCGCACGGGTGAAGCCTTTGACCGCAAGGTCACCGTTGGCATCATCTACATGCTGAAACTGCACCACCTTGTTGACGACAAGATCCACGCCCGTTCGATCGGACCGTACTCCCTCGTCACGCAGCAGCCGCTGGGTGGTAAGGCGCAGTTCGGTGGACAGCGCTTTGGTGAGATGGAGGTCTGGGCTCTGCAGGCATACGGCGCCGCCTATACCTTGCAGGAAATGCTCACCGTCAAATCGGACGATGTTGTTGGCCGTACCAAGGTCTACGAAGCGATCGTCAAAGGCGACGACACCTTCGAAGCGGGCATTCCGGAGAGCTTCAACGTTCTCGTGAAGGAAATGCGCTCGCTGGGCATGAACGTCGAACTCACCTCACTCGGCGACGAGGATGGCGAAGACGGCGACGGCTTTGCGGAGGCTGCGGAATAGAGAGGCCGGGCTCTCCGAATTACGGGAGCCCGCCTTTTCCCGCCTGAGAATTTCACCCCCTGAGGGAACCAAGTCATGAACGAACTGACCAAATTCACAAACCAGCTGGCCAAGCCGGAAACTTTTGACCAGATCCAGATCGGCATCGCTTCGCCAGAGCGCATCCGTTCGTGGTCTTTCGGCGAAATCAAGAAGCCGGAAACGATCAACTATCGTACGTTCAAACCTGAGCGTGACGGCCTGTTCTGTGCGCGCATCTTCGGTCCGGTGAAGGACTACGAATGCCTGTGCGGCAAGTACAAGCGCATGAAGTACAAAGGCGTCGTCTGCGAAAAGTGCGGCGTTGAAGTCACCGTCACCAAAGTGCGCCGTGAGCGTATGGGCCACATCGAACTGGCCGCTCCGGTTGCGCATATCTGGTATCTGAAGTCGCTGCCTTCGCGCATCGGCCTGCTGCTCGACATTCAGCTGAAGCAGCTTGAGCGAATCCTCTACTTCGAAAGCTATGTCGTTATCGAGCCGGGTCTGACCCCGCTTGAGAAATTCCAGCTGCTGACTGAAGACGAACTGCTCGAAGCGCAGGACGAGTATGGCGAAGACGCCTTCTCCGCCGATATCGGCGCAGAGGCCGTCAAGGTCATGCTGATGGATCTCGACCTTGAGCAAGAGCGCGAAGACCTTCTCGAAGAGCTGGCAACGACCAAGTCCGCGCTTAAGCCGAAGAAGATCATCAAGCGTCTGAAGGTCGTCGAAAGTTTCATCGAATCCGGCAACCGTCCGGAATGGATGATCTTGGAAGTGATCCCGGTCATTCCGCCGGAACTGCGTCCGCTTGTTCCGCTGGACGGTGGTCGTTTCGCGACCTCCGATCTCAACGACCTGTATCGCCGCGTCATCAACCGTAACAACCGTTTGAAGCGTCTGATTGAGCTGCGCGCGCCGGACATCATCGTCCGCAACGAAAAGCGTATGCTTCAGGAGTCGGTTGACGCGCTGTTCGACAATGGCCGTCGTGGCCGCGTGATCACGGGTGCGAACAAGCGTCCGCTGAAATCGCTGTCCGATATGCTGAAAGGTAAGCAGGGCCGCTTCCGTCAGAACCTTCTGGGTAAGCGCGTCGACTATTCGGGCCGTTCGGTCATCGTGACTGGTCCGGAACTCAAACTGCATCAGTGCGGCCTGCCAAAGAAGATGGCGCTCGAACTGTTCAAGCCGTTCATCTACGCACGCCTCGACGCAAAGGGTCTTTCGATGACCCTGAAGCAGGCGAAAAAGTGGGTCGAAAAAGAACGCAAGGAAGTCTGGGATATCCTTGACGAAGTGATCCGCGAGCACCCGGTTCTGCTGAACCGTGCGCCGACGCTTCACCGTCTTGGCATTCAGGCGTTCGAGCCGGTTCTGATCGAAGGTAAGGCCATCCAGCTTCACCCGCTGGTGTGTTCGGCCTTCAACGCCGACTTTGACGGTGACCAGATGGCTGTGCACGTTCCGCTCAGCCTCGAAGCACAGCTCGAAGCGCGCGTGCTGATGATGTCGACCAACAACATCCTCTCACCCGCAAACGGCAAGCCGATCATCGTGCCTTCGCAGGATATGGTTCTGGGTCTCTACTATCTCTCCATGGAGCGGCAGGAGAAGCACCCCGAATTCCTCGAAAACGAAGATGGCACCAAGGAAGAAAAGCTGCCGCGCTTTGCCGATATGGCGGAAGTGCACCAGGCGCTCGAAACCAAGGCTGTTACGCTGCACACCAAGATCATCGCCCGTGTCCCGCAGGCCGATGAAGATGGCAACATTGTCATGCAGCGCTTTGTCACCACGCCGGGCCGTATGCTGATCGGTGAGTGTCTGCCGAAGAACAACAAGGTGCCTTACGACATCATCAACCGCCTTCTGACGAAGAAGGATATCGGCGACGTGATCGATGAAGTGTACCGCCACACAGGTCAGAAAGACACGGTGCTGTTCGCCGACGCGATCATGACGCTCGGCTTCCGCAACGCGTTCAAGGCCGGCATTTCCTTCGGTAAGGATGACATGATCATTCCGGAGGCCAAGGAAGGCCTCGTGGCTGAGACGAAAGCTCTGGTTTCCGACTATGAGCAGCAGTATCAGGACGGTCTGATCACCCAGCAGGAAAAGTACAACAAGGTGATCGACGCCTGGAGCCGTTGTGGTGACCAGGTCGCCGACGCGATGATGGAGCGCATTAAGGCGACCCCCATCGACGACGACGGCAAGGAAGCGCCGATCAACTCGATCTACATGATGAGCCACTCTGGTGCGCGTGGTTCGCCCGCCCAGATGAAGCAGCTTGCCGGTATGCGCGGCCTTATGGCCAAACCGTCGGGCGAGATCATCGAGAACCCGATCATCTCGAACTTCAAGGAAGGCCTGAACGTCCTTGAATACTTCAACTCCACCCACGGCGCTCGTAAGGGCCTCGCGGATACGGCGCTCAAGACGGCGAACTCGGGTTACCTAACCCGTCGTCTGGTTGACGTTTCGCAGGACTGCACGATCGTTGTGAACGACTGTAAGACCGAAAACGCGCTGGAAATGCGTGCGATCGTTCAGGGTGGTAGCGTGATCGCGTCTCTGGGTGAGCGTATTCTTGGCCGCACCGTGGCCGAGGACATCGTCAACGCATCGACGGGTGAAGTCATCATCAAGGCCGGCACCATGGTCGATGAACCGATGGTCAAGGAAATCGAAGCGGCTGAAGTCCAGTCCGCCAAGATCCGTTCGCCGCTGGTCTGTGAAGCCGAACAGGGCGTTTGCGCGACCTGTTATGGCCGTGACCTTGCACGCGGTACTCCGGTCAATATCGGTGAAGCTGTCGGCGTTATCGCTGCGCAGTCCATCGGTGAGCCGGGTACCCAGCTGACCATGCGTACCTTCCACATCGGCGGTGCCGCCCAGCTGAACGAGACCAGCCATCTTGAGGCTATCTCCGACGGTAAGGTCGAACTGCGTGACATGCCGACGATCACGGACAAGAAAGGTCGCATCCTTTCACTCGCCCGCAATGGTGAGATTGCCGTGATCGACGCCGAAGGCCGTGAGCGTGAAATGCACAAGGTGCCCTATGGTACCGTGCTGCACTTCAAGGATGGCGCGAAGGTCAAGGAAGGCGATCGTCTGGCAGAATGGGATCCGTTCACTCTGCCGATCATCACCGAACAATCGGGTGTGGTTCGTTATCAGGACCTGGTCGAGGGTACGACCCTTGAAGAGCAGACCGATGACGCAACCGGCATCGCTCAGCGTGTGGTCACTGAAAACCGCGCAACAGGCCGCAAGAAGAAGGAAGAACTTCGTCCGCGCCTGATGCTTCAGGGTGACGGCCAGAGCGAGGATGATTCCGATGCACAGCGTTACATGCTGGCACCGGGCACCACGCTTTCGGTTGAGGACGGCCAGACGGTTGAAGCGGGTGACATTCTTGCACGTGCATCGCGTGAGGCTGCCAAGACCCGTGACATCACCGGTGGTCTGCCGCGTGTTGCCGAGCTGTTCGAAGCCCGCATGCCCAAGGATGTTTCGATCATCGCCAAGATTTCGGGCAAGATCGAATTCGTCCGCGAGTACAAGGCGAAGCGCAAGATCGCGATTGTCCCGGAAGAGGGTGATCCGGTTGAGTACCTGATCCCGAAGACCAAGGTCATCGACGTTCAGGAAGGCGACTTTGTGAAGAAGGGTGATACCCTGATCTCCGGTTCGCCCAACCCGCATGACATTCTGGAAGTTCTTGGTGTCGAGGCTCTTGCCGAGTACCTCGTGAACGAAATCCAGGAAGTCTACCGACTGCAGGGTGTGAAGATCAACGACAAGCACATCGAGGTGATCGTTCGCCAGATGCTGCAGAAGGTTGAAATCACCAAGGGTGGCGACACCACGCTGCTGCCGGGTGAGCAGGTTGATCTGGCTGAAATGCTCGAAACCAATGCGAAGCTGGGCAAGGGCAAAGAGCCGGCAGAAGGTACTCCGATCCTGCTTGGCATTACCAAGGCGTCGCTGCAGACCCGCAGCTTCATCTCGGCCGCATCGTTCCAGGAAACCACGCGTGTTCTCACGCAGGCATCCGTGGAAGGTAAGAAGGACACGCTGATCGGTCTGAAAGAGAACGTGATCGTGGGCCGCCTTATCCCGGCAGGTACCGGCGCTGGCATGAACCGCATGCGTGTGACCGCTTCCAGCCGTGATGCCGCGCTCAAGGCACAGTGGAAGAAACAGCAGGATGCGCTTGCCGCAGCCAATGTTTCGGAGCCTGAGCCGGAAGCCGATCCGGTTTCCAGCGAGGACGCAATGAAAGCAGCCATGGGCGGCGGTAGCGCCCCCGCCGCGGACTAAACGGTCCGGCTTCAAGTCATAGAAAAGCCCGCCGGGAGTTGATCCCGGCGGGCTTCTTCTTTGCTTCAGCGTGTTGACCTAAAGAAACGAGGCCAATGCGGATTTGGCCTTTAGCGGCGGCGCGCTTTCTTGCGCAATTTGAGCTGCTCCGGATCGGGAATGACCTCGCTCAATTCCGCGATCACCGCGTCAGCGCGCAGGAACAGTGCATCTTTCGCCATTTCGTCATCGCTATTCAGGAAGCGCGCGCGTCCAACTGATGGCAGCAGATAACCCTGATAACGACGCGGCAGCGACACCTGAATGGTGAACCCTTCCTTGCCGCGCTGGCGCGCCTGCAAGGCTGCATGAAGGACGATGGAATCAATCCCCGAATACAGATCACCATATGAAGTGATGGTCCAACGACCGGTGTCGTCCGCTTCCTTGGACATCATCTTGGACTTCTTCTCAACGCGCCATGTCCGCTTTGTGCGGTCCTCGAATTTCTTCACATCCGCATAGGGCTGGATCATGTTGAAGAGCGTTTTGTTGTCGGTGTCTTTCTGCAGTTTCACCGCCAGCTGTTCGTCATAGCGTTTCTGCCACATCTCCTCAGGTGATGTCGCAAGAGTGCCGAACAGCTCTTCTTCGGTTGCGCCTTCGCGCAGGCGGCGGTTGACCTCCATGATCGCGCCGAAGCTGGGTTCCACCCATTGTGAACGCGCGCCGAAATTGCGGCGGGCCTTTGCCAGCTCGCCATCATGTGCGGTTTTGACGATGTCATAGAGGTCGAGGATTTCGACCGATTGGGCGGCATTGCTTTCCGGCGTTCCCTCTGCGCGGCGTTCTGCCAAGTTTTTGCGCGCGAATGTCGCACGTTCAATCGCCTGCTCCCATTGTCCGGCCAAAGCGTGCGACAGGGCAGCGCGGGCATGGAAGCTGGATGGCAGTTCGTCCGGGTTCATGCCTTCAACAACTGCAATCAGGGCATCACGCTTGCTCGCCGCCTCGGCGAAGCGGCCGACCTGCTCAAGGCGGCTCGCATAGGTGTTCAGGAAGCTTGGCATGATCCGCGCCGCTGCTGCGAATTTGCGTTCGGCAGCTGGCGGGAAGTCGCGATTGAAATCGCCGAAATCGTTGACGATGCCCAAGGGCACAAAGCTGTACTGGATTGAATCAATCGGCGTGAGTGCCGCATCGCGGGCCTTTTCGGGTTCGGCCATACGCAGATGGGCCTCAGCCTCGATCTTGGAGAAGGAAAGCCCCATCGACCTGTCAAAATAGGCATTGCCGACCAGATCCGCTTCGGTCGCTTCCCGACGTGCGCGGGCGACATCTTCGAGAGCTGCGGCGGGGTTCTTCGCTTCTATCTGGTGAAGCGCCCTTGCAAGGATAAGCGGGATGCGGCGGACTGTATTGCCTTCCGCTTTTTCTCCATCAATCAGCTGCGAGCAGGCATCGACGCCTTCCTCACCGAACAGGCGGGCATCGGGATCGGGGGATTCAGGGGTTGGAGCAAACAGCCCGAGAAGCGTCACCGCTCCCAGCAGGCGGGCGAAGCTTTCACCACCCGTCATATTGTTCGGATCGCCGTCACAGCGAAGATAAAGTGAGCCGCGCGGCTCTTCTGCATCGTCCGATTGCGCAAATGCCGCCTGTGTCGGAATGGCCGTAAGCATTGTCGCAGCCAAAGCCGCTGCGGCTGTCAAAGTTTTCATTGGAGCGCCCCTTTGAATGTCCCTTTGCGCGTCATTCCCCAACTGCGCGCTGATTTCAAGAATCTCCAGCCTTGTGTAAGAAATGCGATTGATAATCAATCGCAATAAATATAGTCTCGGTTCGTCTCCAGCAAAAAAGGTGCACGATTCCCATGGCCCACAATTCGCAGACCCCGTCGCACCAGCAGAACGCAATATTGAAAGAGCTTGCCCGGCCACCCCGAATCGACGGCCTCAATCCCATCGCTGCGCGTTATATTTACTCGCTGCGCCTTATTGCCCTGCATGAACGGGCGCGGCGCGATCCTGTCCCTGAACTGGCATCGAGGCTTGGCAGTGTGGAGATCGCGGCGAGGGCGCTCGCTCTCAGTCAGGCGATCTCCTCGATCTGGCCCGAGAACATCCATGTATCACGCTTTTGCTGCCAGCTCCTCACCCATGACGAGGCGACCATCGCCGCGGTTATCGACCATGCGACACAAAGGGACCGCCAAGGCTTTGAGGCGCAGGTCGAAGGGCTGATCCGGCCCGAACGCATCCACCGGTTATGGGAGGGCGTGCTGAGCTTGATTGCAGCAGAGGCCCATGCCTGCTGAATCCGGCATCTGAACGCTTGCGAGCCAGTGCGCCGGGCTTTACCGCCGCCGGCATGACAATCACTCGCTTTGCCCCGTCCCCTACAGGCCGCCTGCATGTCGGCAATATTCGCACCGCGCTGCATAACTGGATGCTCGCCCAACCCGATGGCGAATTTGTGCTGCGCATTGACGACACGGATGCTGCGCGCTCGAAAGAGGAATATGTGGATGCCATTCACGCCGACTTGGGCTGGCTAGGCATCACCCCGACCCGTGTAGAGCGCCAGTCGGAGCGTTTAGACCGCTATCAGGCCGCTTTCGAAAAGCTTCGCGATGCGGGCCGGATTTACCCCGCTTACGAGACCCAGCAGGAACTGGAGCTAAAGCGGAAAGTGCTGCTGGGCCGCGGTATGCCGCCGATTTACGACCGGGGCGCGTTGGAGCTTAGCGATGAAGATCGCGCGGCGAAGGAGGCTGAAGGGATACAGCCGCACTGGCGTTTTAAACTGGATCACGACGAAGCGATCAGCTGGGACGATGGCGTTCGCGGCAAGGCGAAGTTCGATGCCGCGCAGCTATCCGATCCGGTTATCCGCCGCGCAGATGGATCGTGGCTCTATATGCTGCCGAGCACAGTCGACGATATCGAAATGGGCATTACTCAGGTGCTGCGCGGTGAAGATCACGTGTCGAACACGGCGGTGCAGATCCAGATGTTTACCGCCCTTGGCGCGGCACCGCCCGCCTTCGCTCACGAAGCGTTGCTGGTGGGCAAGGAAGGCAAGCTGTCGAAACGTCTGGGATCACTTGGCTGCGATGCCTTCCGGGAGCGAGGGATTGAGCCGGAAGCCATCATTGCGCTGCTTTCACGCCTAGGCACGTCTCTGCCGGTGGAGCCGATTGCGGACCGGGCTGCTCTGCTTGCGACATTCGATCTGTCCACTTTCGGCCGCGCCCCTGCCAAGTTCGACGATGCTGAGCTGGAGCGGGTAAACACCGCCATCGTCCATCAAATGCCATTTTCTGCGGTTTCTGACCGACTGCCGGAAGGCATGGATGAAGCGGGTTGGCATGCGGTCCAGCCCAATATCTCTACCGTGAGTGAGGTTGCCGAATGGTGGCGGCTGGTCACTGGCCCGATTGAACAACCGGAATTCAGCGATGATGATCGCGCCTATCTGGCTGAAGCGGTGCAGGCCCTGACTTGGGGCGATGATCCGTGGGCCACGCTCACAAGCGCGCTGAAGGAAAGCACAGGCCGCAAGGGCAAAGCTTTGTTCCTGCCGCTTCGCCAGGCGCTGACCGGGATGAATCACGGCCCCGACATGGGTGAGCTGTTACCGTTGATTGGCGAGGAAGAGGCAAAGGCCCGACTGGCTATGGCGGCCGGCGATTAAGGGCAGGCGCGTGCCTGTGGCAAAGATCAGGTGTCGCGCACCGTAGCCTTGTTGACGCGGTCGTTCTCCCATTCGATTTCCAGAATGCGCGGGTCTATCATCACCGCACACAGGAAATAGAAATCGGGATAGCCGTCCTGTGTAACCGGTTCGCCCAGCATCCGCACGACTTCGGCGCGGCTTCTGCCTTCCAGACCGACATTGTCGATCAGATCATCGACCATGTCGCAGCGCGCGCTGTCGCGGACGTCATCTGCCGCCTTCCATTGCGCGCTATCGAATTTCTGCGGTCCGTAGGTGTTTGCGTCCGTGCACGCGCCAAGGCCGATCGCTGGCAGACCAAGGAAGACGGCAAAGGCTGCCTTAGCCTTCATGGTCATCCAGTTCATTGCCTGTCAGCGTGACGACATGCAGCAGGTTGGTAGAACCCGGCGTGCCAAAGGGTACGCCCGCGAGAACGATCTGCTTCGATCCTGCTTCACCAAATCCATGCCGCAAGGCCATGCGTTTACCCTTGGCGATCATTTCCTCGAAACTGCCGATATCCTTCGTCGCGACAGCGTGCGCGCCCCACAACAGACCTGCACGGCGAGCGGTCTTCATTGAAGGTGTCAGGACAAGGATGGGTGTATCGGGCCGTTCTCGGGAAACCCGGCGCGCGGTCGATCCGCTCATCGTGAAGACGGTGATGGCGGTGATCGGAACCGTATCCGCGATGGTCATACAGCTATGAGCCAGCGCATCAGAAGTCGTTGCGTCGGTCGGTATGTCGAGGAAGCGCACGCGGTCCTTGTACAGTTCATCGCGTTCAACCTGTTGCGCGATGGAGTGCATCATCGCCACTGATTCCTGCGGCCAGTCCCCCGCTGCGCTTTCAGCCGAGAGCATGACAGCATCGGCGCCATCATAAACGGCGTTGGCGACATCGGAGACTTCCGCGCGCGTCGGCGTCGGGCTTTCGATCATGCTTTCAAGCATCTGCGTCGCGACGATTACCGGCTTGCCCGCGCGGCGCGTGGCGTTGACGATCTTCTTTTGCAGCGGCGGCACTTCGTGCGGTTCCAGCTCAACGCCCAGATCACCGCGCGCAACCATGATTGCATCGGAAAGCTCGATAATTTCATCAAGCCGCTTCACCGCCATCGGCTTTTCGATTTTCGCGCAAAGGGCGGTGCCCGCTTTGCCAACCAGCTTTCGCGCTTCGGCCATGTCTTCGGGCCGCTGAACGAAGCTGAGCGCGATCCAGTCAACACCCTGTTCGACAGCGAAGGCGAGATCCTTGCGATCTTTCTCTGTCAGAGCGGGAATGGGGACTTCGGCGTCAGGAACGTTCACGCCTTTGCGGTCGGAAATCACGCCGCCCACTTCGGCAGAGCAGCGGATGCGGTTTTCGTCCGCTTCCCGCACGACCAGCCGAATTTTGCCATCATTGATGACCAGACGCTGCCCGCGTTTTAACAGGCCGAACAATTCGGGATGGGGCAGACAAACGCGGCTGTCATCACCAGGGGTGGGATCGCGGTCGAGGTTGAAATGCCCGCCATGCCGGATCACTGCCGATCCACCGGCAAATTCCCCCACGCGCAGTTTCGGCCCCTGAAGGTCTGCCAGAATAGCGATGGGGCGATTGAATTCTTTTTCCATCGCGCGGATCGACTTGATCGCCTTGGCGTGATCTTCGTGATTGCCGTGGCTCATATTGACTCGGAAAGCGTCTGCGCCAGCCTTGAACAGGTTGCGCAGCATTTCCGGAGAGCGGCTGGCCGGGCCGATTGTCGCCAGAATCTTGACCCGGCGGCCTCTAGGATTGATGGGCGTTTGGTCTGCTTTTGTCATATGCGTCTGGATCCCTTTGAATACCGCCTATGGCAGCGAATTTTTGCAACTCAAGGAAAGAATTATGAGTAACAGCCCTGACCCCCTCGATTCGCTGGAAGACAAGGTTGCCGCAGCGGCATTTCGCCGTCTGGTGCGCCATTTGCAGCATCGCCATGATGCCCAGAACATTGATCTGATGGGGCTGTCGGGTTTCTGCCGGAATTGTCTTGCCGACTGGATCAGGGATGCGGGTTTCGAAGGGGACAAGGCCGCCGCCAGAGAAGTAATTCACGGCATGCCTCAGGATGAATGGAAAGCCACTCGCCAGACACCTGCAACCGAAGAACAGTTGGCCCGGATGCAGGCGAGCGTCGCGAAGAATAAACAGAATTGACGTTCGCACCCTTCAACCCGTGCCGCGTCAGGGCTATCGCAGCGGCACAGTGATTCTCACCCCACACCGGAGACCAACAAGATGGCAGAAGCCACCGATGACCGCCTGCGCCTTTTGATTGAGCGCATTGAACGCCTTGAAGAAGAAAAGAAGGGCATCGCTGACGATATCCGTGATGTTTACGCAGAGGCGAAGGCAGTCGGTTACGATACCAAGATCATGCGCCAGATTATCAAACTGCGTAAGATGAAGCCTGACGAACGCAGTGAACAGGATATGGTTCTGGAAACATATCGCGCTGCGCTTGGCATGGGTTGATCCTCCCTTGCTTTAAAGTGCGCCTCTAAAGGTGCCTTGTATTAAAGGCTGCGGGCGATAGGTTATTTGACGTGAGGGGATCATTATGCCTGTACGTCTGAATATCGTCCGCGGCTTTTGCGCTATCGCGCTGGCCGCAGCGCCGCTTGTACTGCCAGTTGATGCAGTATCCGCCCAGCAGCGGATGACTTTGGAGGAGGGTGCCGATTATGTGCACCCGCACAGCGGGATCACCGTTCCGGCGACCTTGGGCGGTATTCCGCGTACGGCCGCAACGGCCTTTGCGCCGAATGACCTGAATCTCGGTATATCGTTTGATACGCAAGGGTCGGCGGAAGCGCTTAGCGTCTATATCTATCGGGTGACACAGGGCAGTGTTCCTGTGTGGTTCGCTCAGGCGCAGCGGGCTATTGAGCTTCGCCCGGCTTACGCCAATCCGCGCCTTGCATTCAGTGTTGCCAGCTTCACTCCCAATGGTCAGCCGAATGCTTCGGGTCTTCGTGCGGTCTACGATACCGAAGGCAGCCAGTTCACCAGCACCGGCGTCGCCATGTTCGCGCTCAACGGCTGGTATGTGAAAATTCGCGCGTCCTCTGTTACTCAATCGGCGGAAGAACTGCGGGACTGGATGGATGAAGCCATTGCGGAACTGACAATGCCCGCCGGTACCACGCCAGAGGCAAGCCCTGTCGAACCCTGCCCCAACCAGCTGACGTTCCCCAAGAAGAAATCGAAGGATGTGAAAAAGAACAAAGGCGAAAATTCCGCCTTTGCCAGCCTGATCGGCAGTCTGGTGGCTCAGGCCGCCGCAGCCCAGAAAGAGGGTGGGGAAACTGACCCCGATGCGCCTGCGCCTGAACCTGTCATCTATTGCAAGGACCGCGAAGTTGCCGCGGGCCGCATCCTTTACAGAGCCGATGCGAGCGAGGATTCCTACCTCTTCGCGCTAAGCGATAGCGGTGTGGAAATGACTGTGGCGCCTGACACGCTTGGCTTCATTCTGTCCGAAGGAAAGGCGGAGAAGCCGAACTACGCGGTGAAACTGCATTTGGCGGACCGGGACATATCCTATCGCCTGCAAGACCGCATGCCGCGTCCGGAACGCGTGATGCAGTTGCTGGACAAGAACCAGACCGTCGGCTCCACCAGCACCTGGGGCGATAACAGTACCATCACCATCGACCCTGACTCGCTGTAAAACGGCGGCCTCGGCGTGGCCGGTCAGGTGGTTTTGTCTGCCATTGATTGCCCGATCAGCATAACCGTGACAGCTGATGCGTTATGCAGTCCGTGCAGCACCATCGCGGCCCAGAGGCCAAGCTTTACCCGCGCATAGCCGAACAGCGTTCCGGCAACGAATTGCGGGATTACCAGTGGCAGAAGGATAAGCAGGCCAGCTGTTTCGTAATTCACCAGATGCACTGCCGCGAAGGTAAAGGTGGCAAGCCAGAAGATGGCGGGAAACAGCGATCTGAACCAGCCCATCGGACCATAGCGGCGCAGTCCGAATGCCGCGGCAAATGCAGCCAGCGCACCGCCGACTATGATCGCCGCACGCCAAGCCGAAGTCCCATCGGCATCGCCCATCGGCACTAACGGCATCACGATCAGAACCGCAAAGGCCACCAATGCGGCAATCAGGTGTCCCGGTTTGCCTGAAAGCCAGCTTCGGAAGAGTATCTCTTCAGTCAAAGGCGCGCCGATTATGATGACGGCGATCCAGCCCGGCGAAAGCGGGATGTCTTCCAGCGTATTGTTCGGAATTTCGACCCCTGACAAAAGGACGGCTGACGCAATGATAGCCAGCCCGATCATCAACACCGCATCGATCAGATACAGCTGAAATAGCCGCCCTATACCCTCTTTCACAGGGGCAATTTCTTCATTCAGGTCGGGTCGCCGGATGAAACGCGCCACGCGCCTCCATTCGGGCTCGGTCGCTGTGTCTGACGCTTGCCCTTCAGCGAGGCTTGTCGATGCTGTGTTCATCGGTCTATTGGGACGCTATCCAAAACATTTGATCCATAAAGAGTCCCCATGGCAGGCCATTCCAAATTTAAAAACATCATGCACCGCAAAGGTGCGCAGGACAAGAAACGCTCAAACCTGTTTTCCAAGCTGAGCCGCGAAATCACTGTCGCTGCCAAAATGGGTGCGCCCGATCCTGACATGAATCCGCGCCTGCGTCTGGCAATCAATACGGCCAAAGGGCAATCCATGCCCAAGGACAATATCCAGCGCGCAATCGACAAGGCGAGCGCTGGCGATGGCGATAATTACGAGGCTGTCCGTTACGAAGGGTACGGCCCGGGCGGCAGCGCGATCATTGTCGAAGCGTTGACTGACAACCGCAACCGCACGGCCACCGCCGTGCGCACCGCCTTCAGCAAGAATGGCGGCAATCTGGGTACCGAAGGATCTGTTGCCCACGGTTTCGAACGGCTTGGATATATTGAATATTCCGCAGATGCCGGTGACGAGGAAAAAGTGCTTGAAGCGGCACTGGAAGCGGGCGCGGAAGACATTTCATCCTCGGAAGACGGCCATGAAATCTGGACCGCAGCCGAAGACCTGCACGAAGTTTCCTCGGCCCTTGAAAAGGCATTGGGCGAAGCGAAAGAAGTCAAGCTCGCCTGGAAGCCCAATCTTACCGTTGCGATGGATGAAAAGGGTGCGGGCACTCTCATCAAGCTGATCGATGCGCTGGAAGACGATGACGACGTGCAAACCGTTTGGGGCAATTACGACATTTCTGACGATGTCATGGAAAAGCTCGACGCCTGATCGTGATCGCGTCGGTCTGCCGGGATGAGCTGGCGGGAATGGCTCTATGCGCTTGCCTTGGGCACGGCATTCCTGCTGGCGATCGCGTGGCGGCTGGGGCTGACAGTGGGATTATAGCGGGCAATTAATGACGGTGATTCTGGGCCTTGACCCCTCGCTATCCTGCACTGGCTGGGGCGTGGTGCGTTCCGAAGGGGCGCGCCTTACACATATTGCCAACGGCCAGATACCGACCAGTCCGAAAGCGCCGATTGCAGATCGCCTTGCTGCGATACAGGCTGGCATCGCGCAGGTGATCGCAAGCTATCAGCCAGATCGGGCGGCCTGCGAGGAGGTTTTCGTCAACAAGAATGCTCAATCGACGATCAAGCTTGCCCAGGCACGCGGCTGTGTGCTGGCCTCTTGTGGAGCAGCGGGGCTGAGCGTGAGCGAGCACGCCGCGCGCAAGGTCAAACAGGCTGTCACCGGCTCAGGCGGCGCGGAGAAGGCGCAGGTTGCTGCAATGGTCAAAGTGCTGCTGCCGGGGATTGATCTGGCAGGAAGCGATGCGGCCGATGCCTTGGCCGTTGCGATTGCCGACGCGCATCTGACGCGCTGAAAAGACCGGGATTACGTGCCCGGCGACTGATCAGGCTCGTCATCTGCGACGGCAACCACGACGCCCGATGCCCAAAGCGCCACGAGGAACCATGCAAAAAGATCAGCCGGTGAGGCGAACTTCTCCCCGTCTGCATCGCGGGCTTCGCCCGGCTGCGCGGCGGGAGCCGAATAAACAGCACTGCGATCGCCTGCGCGAGTCTTGGCGTGGCCGATGGCTGGCATGACCATCATCGAAGCGGTTGCAGTGGCGAGGATGAATTTCGGCAGTGTCTTCAGCATAAGAGGCTCCAGTGATTAGGGGCCTTTACCTCAGCAGCTGTTTACACAAGGTAAAGCATGCCTGCGCCGCCGTGGTGCTGATTTGCGACCGGGAGCTGCCGGATCGCGCAAAGGCCTGTTCGGGGCCGCATCTGCGCGTTAGGGCTGTGCGGGACTGGAATTGATCACTTTTGCCAAAGGCATCGCATTCTCATGACAATCCAATTTTATGGCATCCCCAACTGCGACACTGTGAAAAAGGCGCGCAAATGGCTGGATGCAAACGGCATCGACTACGCATTTCACGATTACAAGAAAGAAGGCGCGGACGCAGGCAAGGTTGAAAGCTGGATTGCGGACAAGGGCGTCGAAACCGTTCTGAACAAGCGCGGGACGACTTTTCGTAAGTTAAGCGATGAGGAAAAGGCGCAAGCAGCAGACAGTCATGGTGCAGTCACCTTGCTTGTCCAAAACCCCTCAATGATAAAGCGGCCCGTTGTCGAACATGAGGGCGGCTTTCTGGTTGGTTTCAAGGAAGACGAATGGTCCGCTGCACTCTTGTAAGTATGGGATTGGCGATGGCCGCGCTCATTTCTCCGATAGCTGCACAGGCTCAAGATTCCCGCCCTCTGGTGATCGGGCATCGCGGCGCATCGGGCGATCGGCCGGAGCATACGCTGGCCTCCTATGAACTCGCGATTGATCAGGGGGCGGATTATATCGAACCTGACCTTGTCGTAACAAAGGATCTGGTGCTGGTCGCCCGTCACGAAACGGAACTTTCTGGCACGACCGATGTCGCCAGCCGCGAAGAATTTGAGGACAGGCGAAAGACGATAGAGATTGGCGGCCACACCGTGGCGGGCTGGTTCGCCGAAGACTTCACGCTTGCAGAGCTACGCACCCTGCGTGCCCGCGAACGCGTGCCGACCGCGCGACCGGCCAACACCGCATTTAACGGTCTCTACCAGATCCCGACCTTTGATGAAGTCATCCGGCTGGTAAAGGCAAAGGAAGAGGAAACGGGCCGCCGCATCGGCCTTTATCCCGAATTGAAGATACCGACCTGGCTGTTGCAGGAAGCCGGTATTGATACAGTCGATCTGCTGGTCACCCAATTAAAGCAGAACGGTTTCGACACGGCTGATGCGCCCGTTTTCGTTCAGGTGTTCGAAGTGGGGCCGCTCCAGCGGCTGAACAAGCTTATTGATACGCCGCTTATCCTGCTGGTGGGGCCGGAAGGTGGCCCTTACGACGAACCCGATATGCGATGGGCGCAGATGATTACCCCCACCGGTCTGGCCGAAGTTGCGCAATATGCGGATGGGATCGGCCCGTGGATGGGTCATGTGATCAATCCCGATCTTGCGCCGACCGCTCTCGTCGGTGATGCCCACAAGCAGGGGCTTAAGGTGCACCCGTGGACTCTGCGCAAGGAAAACGGCTTTCTTCCGGCGGCCTTGCGCAATGAGGGCGGCGATGCTGCAGATGGCCAGTACCGACGGTTCTGGAACGCTGCGCTTGCGAGTGGTGCGGACGGGTTCTTCACTGACAATGTCAGGGAATTCATCGAATTGCTGGACGAATCGGGCGAATAGGTCGCGCGATGGTCGAGATACCGCGCGACCGGCCCATTATCGTGTTTGACGGGATTTGCGTGCTGTGCACGGCGAACGCCCAATTCGTGCTCAGATCAGACCGGCGCGGCCGCTTTCGCCTGGCCGCCATGCAGGACGACGCGGGTGCGCAATTGATGCGCGAAAACGGTATCGACCCGAGCGATCCGGAAAGCTTTATCCTGATCGATGCGGTTCAGGATGGAGGGCGGGTCTGGAAAAACAGCGACGCCGTCCTGCATATGTGGAACGAGTTGGGCTGGCCCTGGCGGATCGGTTCGGTTTTCAGACTGGTCCCGCGCTTTATCCGCGATCCGATCTACCTTCTGATCGCCCGCAACCGCTACAAATGGTTCGGCCAGCGCGAAGAATGCTGGGTGCCCAGTATGGAACAGGCCGAACGCATCCTTTAAGGGTGTCAGTGCAGGCCGCTTTAAACATTATTTACAACAGCGCCTTACCTCTGTGCGGATGGAAGGCGTGATGGCTAAAGATACGCATATTCTGGCACAATATAGTCCGGGCAAGACTTTCGGCATGGCTTTGCTGTGCGGGCTTGGACTGCCTATCCTCTCGCCGATATCCTTTGCCTTTGGTCCAGCGGCGATCATCCTTTTCCCGCTCCTGTTTTTGGGCGGACCGGTCTGCGCGTTGTTCTGTTTGTGGCGCGGCTTCATTGATCGCAATGCGCTGAAAATTGAGGATGACCAGCTTTATGTCTCCAGCCTGTGGTCCACCACAAAGGTGGCACCATCCATGCTGCGCGAGGTTTCGCTGGATGAGCAAACGTCCTTCTTTGTCTTCATACCTATGCTTCAGAAGACCTTCATCACGGTTGAATGCGTGGGAGGCATCAGCGGAACGAAGACGAAGAAGCTGCGGCTTTCCTTGCTGGATATCGATCTCGACCGGGCGCACGAAATCGTATCAAGCTTGCAGCATGACGCGATGACCTATCGCCCAGACGTGGCGGTGTTTCGCTGAGGTATTTTATGCGCGGCTGGCACTTAGGATATAGTTGAGCGCCATATCGTCCGACAGGTGCAGGCCTTTGCCCGGTCGATAGGAAATTCCGCGCTGCATAGTTACGCCAAGCCCGTGTTCTTCCAGCAGGTCGGCCAGCTCTTCGGGCTGGATGAAATCTTCCCAGTGATGCGTGCCCCTTGGCACATATCCAATCGCCTCGGCTGCTCCGACCAGTAGCAAGCGGCTCGCAGCGGTCCGGTTGGGCGTCGACATAACAAGCAGGCCGCCCGGTGCGATGCGCTTTGCAATGTCGGCCATAAAGGCTGCCTTGTCGGCGACGTGCTCTATCACTTCTGAGCAAATGACGAGATCGAACTGCCCGATATCCAGACTGGCGACTTCTCCCGCCATATAACGGATGTCCAGTCCGACCCCTTCGGCATGTGCTGCGGCGACAGAGACGTTTTCGGCGCTTGCATCGACTCCTGTAACAGCGCCGCCCAGCCGAGCCATCGGTTCGCACAACAGGCCGGCACCACAGCCGATATCAAGAACGCTCTTGCCAGCCAGCGGTTTAGCCGAGCGCGATGCGTCATCCCAATGCGCATCAATTGCGTCGCGCAAAAATGCGAGGCGAACGGGATTTACCTGATGCAGGCTCGCCATCTTGCCCTGTGGATTCCACCAGTCTTTTGCAAGATTTGAGAAGAACTCCGCCTCTTCAGGACGGATAGTTACATTTGAGACGTTTGCGTTTCCCATTCCACCCCCCTAACAGCGCGCGGGCATACCGACCAGAGATTCAACAGGAGCAGGCCACCTTGGCCGATACGGCAATAGATAGACCCCAACGCATCGTGATGAAATTCGGCGGCACATCCATGGCCGGGACCGAACGCATTCGGCGCGTGGCAGGACTGGTGCGTGCGCAGGCTGCGGGTGGCGGTTCGCGCAATGAAGTCGCGGTTGTTGTCAGCGCGATGGCAGGCGAAACAGACCGGCTGGTCAATTTCTGCCGCGAAGCGAACCCGCTTTACGATCCGGCGGAGTACGACGTCGTCGTCGCAAGCGGTGAACAGGTGACAAGCGGACTGCTGGCTCTCACGCTGCAATCGCTTGGAGAAAAGGCGCGCAGCTGGCTGGGTTGGCAATTGCCGGTCAAGACAATCGAAGCGCACTCAAAGGCCCGCGTTGAGACGATCGACGCGCCTGAAATGCTCGACGCTATGGCGAATGGCGAAATTGCCGTCATTCCCGGTTTTCAGGGTGTGAGCGAAGAGGGGCGCATTACCACGATGGGCCGTGGGGGATCCGATACCTCTGCGGTCGCAATCGCCGCAGCGGTCGGGGCGGACCGTTGCGACATCTACACTGATGTGGACGGGGTTTATACCACCGACCCGCGTATCGTCGCCAAGGCGCGCAAGCTGAAGGCGGTGACGTATGAAGAAATGCTCGAACTGGCGAGCGTCGGGGCAAAGGTGCTTCAGACGCGCTCTGTCGGTTTGGCAATGAAGGCTGGCGTGCGCATTCAGGTGCTCTCCAGCTTTACCGGCGAGGACGCAGCGCCCGCCGATGAACTTCCGGGAACGCTGATCGTCTCGGATGAAGAAATGGATGAGCTTGTAGAAAGGGGCCTCATGGAACGGCAGCTTGTGACGGGAATCGCGCATGACAAGTCGGAGGCGAAGATCATTCTGACGCGCGTGCCGGACAAACCCGGTGCTGTGGCGCATATCTTCGAACCGCTGGCAGATGCTGCGATCAATGTTGACATGATCATTCAGAACGTGGGCCGCGACAAGGGTGAGACCGACGTGACCTTCACGGTCCCTCAGGCGGATCTTGCCCGTGCGCAGGCCATGCTGGAGGACAAGCGTGACCTGATCGGTTTCAACCGCATCATCACTGACAGCCAGATCGCAAAGATCAGCGTTGTCGGTGTTGGTATGAAAAGTCATGCAGGTGTCGCCAGCACGATGTTCCGCGCGCTTTCGGATCGCGGAATCAACATTCAGGCCATCTCCACATCAGAGATCAAGGTCAGCGTCCTGATCGACGAAGACGAGACAGAGCTTGCCGTGCGTATCCTTCACACAGCGTACGGCTTGGACGAAGCGGACTAGGCGAAGTCATGTGCGCACCGTTGGGCGCATGAGCACCCCGTTTAATCTGCGTTAGGCATAATCGCTTACCCGGATTTAAGTATTCGGGCCGGATCGCTTGCTCTCCCAAATGTTCGGAGATGCAAGATAATGGCGCTGAAAGCCCACCTCGATACCGGTTCGCTCACTCATCAATCCACCGATGAACGGTCGTCAGAAAGGCGCTCTCTCCTGCTGGAGGCGAGCGGCGTTCTGCCGGGCGGTGTGGAAGCGAACGTCATCATCCATAACATTTCGGCGGCGGGGCTTCTGCTTGAGACGGATCTGCCATTGAGAGAAGGGGAGGCGCTGCTTCTCGACCTGCCCGAAGTGGGGGCGGTGCCTGCGATTATCGTGTGGCAGAGCGGAAATCTTTACGGATGCGCATTTGAGCAAGCCTTGGCCCCGGCGACGCTTGCGGCGGTCCAATTGCGGTCTGACGCACCTGAGACGACCAGAGAGGCTCCGCTTCATTCCACGGCGGAACCGTTGGGCGTGCGACTTAACAAGCTACGGCGGGAACGCGGGCTGACACTGGCGCAGGTTGCCTCGGCCTTAGGGGTGAGCAAGCCGACAGTCTGGGCATGGGAAAAAGGCAAGGCCCGGCCTGTTCCCGAACGCCTTGGCCCGATTGCGGAGGCGCTGGGTGTGCAAAAGGAAGATCTTGTCGATCGTCTGGCTGATGAACATCACTCCACAATGGTTCAGGATTGCCGCTTACGTATTGCCACGGCCTTCGGAACGCAGCCATCGAAGGTCCGTATTATGATTGAGGTGTGATGACGTGCGCATCGAAATATATGTGCCAAAATAATGCCTAGAGGAAAATTTATGGTAAATAAAACGAAGCTGTGATTCGAAAATAATACAAGTTATACAATTTAACTTACGTGAATATTTGTTATTTATTGGTGGTATGCCGATTTCTTGTTCTGAAATGACGAAATGTAAGGCGGTTGTATAACTTTAACGTGTTGCAGCGTGGGGTAAATTATCAAGCCGGGGGCAATACGGCATGAATATAAATATGAACGATCAGGAAGGGGCTGCGCTGCACGGTCTGCTTCAGGAGACTTCGGGCGACATCGTTTTGAGACTGGATGAAAAAGGGTTCATCCGGCACGCATCCGATAACATCAAAAATATTGGCTATGATCTTTCGCAAATGCTGCTGTTGCCGCACATCGCGGATCTTGCGGAGATCGAGTATACCGAAGAGGTGTCAGCTTACACGACCAGAGTTTTTGAAACGGATGATGGCGGCAACGCGATTGCTGATTGGCTGGAGTTTCCAATCGGTCAGCACTGCGAGGAAAAGACGATGTCGTTCGAACGTCGCAGGGCATGGTATGCGCTCAGCCTGCGAACTGTCAGGGATGATGGTAGCGAAGTCACAGGTGCGCTGGGCCTTTTGCGATCCGTTGAGCGCCTCCGCGCGCTTGAAGGAGAGGTCTTTTCTCGCGCGCTTTTCGACCCGCTGACCGGACTGGCAAATCGCCATGCCTTTCGCGCGGCATTGCGACGCCAGATCAGCAGTGATGAGGGTGGGACCGTGGCTCTGTTCGAGGTCGACCGTATGCGCGCAATCTTCATGCAATACGGTCAGCGTACCGCAGACGAGATCATTTGGGGTTTTGCCAAGTTTCTCGAAGCGATGGTTCAGCCGGGCTACGAGCTGGCGCAATTCGATGGTGAGCGGTTTTGCGTGATCCTACCGGGGCAAAGCGGTGCAGAGGCACGGCGTTGGGCGCAGGAGGTCTTGCAAACATTCGGCTCTTTGACAGTGGCGACATCTTCCAAAACGCCGCAGCTTTCAGCCACCGCCGGCCTGACCCGGATTGAATCCTGTGTGGACCAGACTTTGAAACAGGCCGAAGTCTCGCTGGTAATGGCCAGGGCCCGCGGCGGTATGCAGGTTGCGGAGTGCGAATATCCCGACGGGCGTAGAAAGCGATCAAACTCTCTCTAGAGAGCTTTGCGCGGATGCTGTCCTCACGCTAGGGCTTGGTGATGACACATATTGCGACGATCCTTTTGCTCGGCTCTGGCGAACTGGGGCGGGAATTCACAATCTCAGCAAAGCGGCTGGGAGCCAGGGTTGTTGCGTGCGACGCCTATGACAACGCTCCCGCGATGCAATTTGCGGATGACCGCGAGGTTTTCTCAATGCTCGATGGGAGTGCATTGCGCGCGGCCGTCCAAAAGCATCAGCCCGATCTGATCGTACCCGAAATCGAAGCGATTCGTACCGAAGTTCTGGTGGAGCTTGAGAAGGAGGGCAATCGCGTGGTCCCCTCGGCTATGGCCACTCAGCTCACAATGAACCGCGATGCTATCCGCGATCTTGCCGCAGGTGAACTGGGGCTCAGAACCTCCCTATACCGCTATGCGACCAATCTGGCGGAAGTGCGCGAAGCAAGCGAACACACAGGCTTCCCTTGCGTAATCAAACCGGTGATGTCCTCATCAGGCAAAGGGCAAAGCAAGGTTGACTGTGCGAGCGATCTGGAAACGGCCTGGAACTACGCCGTCGCCAATATGCGCGGCGATCGTGCGAGGGTAATCGTCGAACAGTTTATTGATTTCGATTATGAGATCACTCTTCTTACTGTCTGGCACAAAGGCGGAATCAGCTTTTGCCCACCCATCGGTCACCGGCAGGAGCGGGGCGACTATCAGGAAAGCTGGCAGCCTGCCGTGATGAGCGTTTCGGCTCTCAGCGATGCGCAGGAAATGGCGGCGAAAGTCGTCAAGGCGTTGCAGGGCGACGGCACGGGGCACGGATTGTACGGCGTGGAGTTCTTCGTGCGGTCAGGCGATTCTGGCGATGAGGTGATCTTCTCCGAATTGTCGCCGCGCCCGCATGATACGGGGATGGTTACGCTGGCATCGCAGGAGCTGACCGAATTCGACCTGCACGTACGTGCAATACTCGGCCTGCCGGTTCCCTCCAGCATCCTTGCGACCCCTGCGGCGTCACGTGTGATCCTTGCAGATCGGGATTCTGAAGATTTCGGGTATGAAGGCCTAGACGAGGCACTCGGCGTTGATCCGCAAGCCGACCTGCGCATTTTCAGCAAACCGACGACCCGTCCCAATCGGAGAATGGGAGTCGCATTGGCAAAGGCTGAAACGACTGACGCAGCCAGAGACAAAGCCAATGCCGCGGCGGAAAAGATACAAATCCGCTACAACGGATAAGTGCACACCCCGCCAAGATCGGAGCCCGAGAGGTGCCGAAAGCAGCGAACTATTCTTGTCCGGTCAGCCTTTCGGCAGTTTACAAAACAAGGAAAGTGGTGCCAGAAGAGGACTCACATCAGCCAACTAAACCCCCGAAACAAATATCCAAATTTGCGTGCATAGACCGAAAGGCCCGCGGAAGAGCCCGCATACCGCTCCAGCTGAGGGGCGCCGACCGCCGAGAGGGCTCTGACTTAAGTCTCTACCAAAGCGTCACTCTGACAGCCGGTGACGGAGCTTGCCTGAAATATTTCACTCATACAATCGCGCGCGAGTTTTGAAGCAAGCCCTTTGGCCGAGCCGGTCATTTTTCGGCCAAGGGTTACGGTTTCCTCGCGCAGAGGGCTTTTCAGTTCTATTGCTTGGTCAGCGCGGTAATCGTGTTGCCGTCTTCGGTTGCCTCGACTGTAAACTCGATTGCATCACCCACAGCCACATCGCCGCGCACGTCTTCGCTGGCATCGAAAGCCATCACCATCTGAGGCCAGCCAAGCTCTGCAACGGGTTCGTGATCGACAGTGAGAGTGTCTGCCTCGGGATCAATGGCGGTTACGGTGCCGATGGCACTGGCGGTTTTTGTACCCTCGCTCTCATCCATCGCTGACATATCATGTCCTTCCATCGACATCTGGTCCGCGCCCATTTCGTCCATGGTCTCCATCTCCTGCCCGCTGTCGCAAGCAGCGAGGGCCAAGGGCGCGGCCAGCAACATAACTAGGTTTGAGGTACGCATTCTTCTTCTCCTTCGGATTGTGTTGGCCGCTCTGGCCGGGGGCGCCGCATCAAGAGATATGCGGCGGGGATAACGAACATGGAAAGCAGCGGCGCGGTGATCATGCCGCCCACCATCGGTGCGGCGATGCGGCTCATGACCTCCGATCCTGCGCCGGTTCCAATGAGGATCGGGAAGAGACCGGCAAGAATGACGGCCACGGTCATTGCCTTGGGACGCACGCGCAAAAGAGCGCCCTCCCTGATGGCTTCGCCCACGCCGTGCGCATCGAGGGCGCCGCTGCGCCGGGCCAGCGCAGACTTAAGGTAGATCAGCATGATGACGCCGAACTCCGCCGATACCCCGGCAAGGGCAATGAAACCCACCGATGTCGCAACAGACTGGTTGTAGCCCATCAGATAGAGCAGCCAGAAGCCGCCGGTCAGGGCAAAGGGCAGCGTGCCCATAACCAGAAGCGCTTCGTCTAACCGGCGGAAGATCAGATAGAGCAGGATGAAGATGATGCCGAGCGTTGCGGGAATGACGACCTGCAACCGCTCATTCGCGCGAGTGAGATATTCAAACTGGCCCGCGTAGGAAATGCTCACACCGGCAGGCAGATCGACGCCCTCTGACACCGCCCCCTGAAGATCGCTTACGACCGAAGTCAAATCGCGTCCACGCGTGTCGACATAGACCACGCTGATGAGACGGCCTTGCTCATTCTTGAGCATGGGCGGGCCATCGCTGACGCTCACCTGCGCGACCGTTCCGAGCGTGATTTGCTGTCCAGACGGTGTCAGCAAAGGCAGCGCGCGCAATTCTTCGAGGCTGTCGCGGATCTCGCGCGGATAGCGCACATTGATCGGATATCGCGCCAGTCCTTCGACGGTCCGTCCGACATTCGCGCCGCCGATCGCGCCTGACACAATCTGCTGAACATCGGCGATATTCAGCCCGAAACGCGCCGCAGCGCCCCGGTCTATGTCTACATCGACATAGCGACCTCCCGAAAGACGCTCTGCCAAAGCGGAGCTGACGCCGGGAACCTGTTTTGCGACATTCTCGACCTGCAACGCCACGCGCTCGATTTCGGCAAGGTCCTCGCCAGACACTTTCACGCCGATCGGGCTCTTGATCCCGGTCGCGAGCATGTCGATGCGGTTGCGGATCGGGGGCACCCAGACATTGGCGAGCCCCGGCACCTGCACCGCGCTGTCGAGCTCTTCCACGAGCTTCTCCGGCGTCATTCCCGGCCGCCACTCTTCGCGCGGTTTGAAGCGGATCGTTGTCTCGAACATCGTGATTGGCGCAGGGTCGGTCGCTGTATCTGCACGTCCGGCTTTTCCGAACACGGTATCGACTTCCGGCACAGATTTGATCAGGCGGTCGGTCCGCTGAAGCAATGCGGACGCTTCACCAGGAGACAGGCCAGGCAGAGCGCTCGGCATGTAGAGGAGATCGCCTTCGTCGAGCGGCGGCAGGAATTCTCCTCCAAGGCGGGTGAACGGGACCAGCGCTGTCAGGAATACGAGGCCTGCCACAACCAATGTGGTTTTCGGTCGGCGCATTACCCAATCAAGACCGGGCCGGTAGGCGTTGGTCAGCACGCGATTGAGTAGGTTGGTGTCCTCCTTGGGTATCTTCCCGCGGATCAGCCAACCCATCAACACAGGTACCAGTGTGACAGACAAAATGGCGGCCGCCGCCATGGCGTAGGTCTTCGTGAAGGCCAGCGGCGAAAACAGGCGGCCTTCCTGCGCCTGCAAAGTAAACACCGGAAGGAACGAAAGTGTGATGATGAGAAGGCTGAAGAACAGCGCTGGCCCCACCTCTTTCGATGCCTCCGCAATCAGTTTCCAGCGCTCATTGTTGGACATCTGTTCGCCCGAATGGTCCTCCTCCCAATGCTCGATGTGCTTGTGCGCGTTCTCGATCATCACGATCGCAGCGTCGACCATTGCGCCGATTGCGATGGCAATGCCGCCCAAGGACATGATGTTCGCATCGACCCCTTGGAAACGCATCACGATAAAGGCGGCCAGCACCCCCAATGGAAGCGTGACGATCGCCACCAATGCTGATCGCACATGCCAAAGGAACAGCGCGCAAACGATCGCGACAATGATAAACTCGGCGATGAGTTTTCCGGTCAGGTTTTCGATCGAGGCGTCGATCAGCTTCGAACGATCATAGGTCGTGACAATCTCGACCCCTTCGGGAAGACTGGCTTGGAGCACGTCGAGCTTCTCTTCGACAGCCGCGATGGTTGCCCGCGCATCCTCACCCTGTCTGAGCACGACAATACCGCCTGCGACCTCGCCTTCGCCATTGAGTTCGGCGATCCCTCGCCGCATTTCGGGGCCAAGCTGGATCGTGGCGACATCGGACAAGGTGACGGGGATACCGTTACCCACCGATTTCAGCGGTATCTGTCTGAAGTCGTCGAGAGACGTGAGATAGCCTGATGCGCGGACCATGAATTCGGCCTCGCCCATTTCAACCACCGATCCGCCGGCCTCCTGATTTGAGGCCTGGATGGCACGCACGACATCGCTGTAGGTGACGCCAAGCGAAGCCATCCGGTAGGGTTCCAGCACGACCTGGTACTGCTTGACCATGCCGCCTACGCTGGCGACCTCTGCAATGCCCGGAATGGTCTGGAGCTCATAACGCAGGAACCAGTCCTGAAGACTTCTGAGGCCAGCAAGGTCGCTGTTCCCTGTTCGGTCAACCAGCGCATATTCGTAAATCCAGCCAACGCCCGTTGCGTCCGGCCCGAGCGAGCTTGTCACACCTTCGGGCAATTCGTTTTGCACCTGGTTGAGATATTCAAGCACGCGCGAGCGCGCCCAGTAGAGGTCCGTACCGTCCTCGAAGATCACATAGACGAAGCTGTCGCCGAACATCGAATAGCCGCGCACCGTTTCCGCACCCGGCACCGAGAGCATCGTCGTTGCGAGCGGGTATGTGACCTGATCCTCAACGATGCGCGGAGCTTGGCCCGGATAGTTCGAGCGCACCACGACCTGCACGTCGGA
>JAXHVK010000004.1:0-58812 GCA_034211135.1 Pseudomonadota bacterium | reverse complement strand
TATCACGCGCTGCTGTGCCATCATGGATATGACCGTCGAGCTCAATCACCAGCTTCAGCTCTCGACACAGGAAGTCGGCATAATACTGGCCGACCGGCATCTGGCGGCTGAACTTCGCGCCAAGCTTGCTGCGTGCAAGATGCTCCCACAAAGTGCGCTCCGCAGGCGTCGCTGCGTTCCTCAAGGTGCGAGCGCGTTTCGTGTTGCGGTGCTTCCAAATCGGCATGACGTGCTTTTGCCCACCCCCGGCCTCTCCTGCAAGCGGGAGGGGAGATGCGCGACTGTCTTCTCCGGCTCGGTTTCAAGGCGCGGTGCCGTTGGCTCTTGCCACTGCCACTTCGCTGTGTATTATAACAATAACACACCCGCAAGAAAGCCCCACCTATGCTTACCGCCATCGCTTTGACGCTCGCACAGGCTGCGCCCACCGCTGCGGAGCCTAACCCCATCCCACCTTTGCTTGAGGTGGAGAAGCGTATTGCGAAGCGCGATGCGGAGCTTTTCTGGTATGCTTTTGAAGGGTGCGATCCTGCTGAGGTGCGGGAGCGGGTGACGGATGATTTCCGCATGCTCCACGATCTCGCCGGCGTGGTGTCCGAAACCGGCGAAGCGTTCACCGCGATGTTGAAAGAACAATGCGATGCCCGTGCGCCCGGTGGCGCGAATGAGGGGTATAAGAACCGCCGCCTGCTCGTCCCCGGATCGGATCAGGTGACGTGGCTGGGCCGTTGGGGCGTGTTGCATCGCGGCTGGCACACTTTCCATGAATGGCGCGGCGATGAAAAAGGGTGGGTGCAGACCGGCGGCGCGCGTTTCATCAATGTGTGGAAATGGATGCCGGAAGAAGGCCGCTTTCGCATGCAGGAAACGATCAGCGTCGATCACGGCGCAGTCGGGCCGTACAAACCCGAAGGCTAAGCACGCTTTCCTACGCTATGGTCCGCCGCGTAACCTCGCGGGGCTATGATTTGTGCGCTTGCCCCTTCTTTGCTGAAACAGACGCGGCCTGAAAACCGGCGCAATCGCGCGGTTTCCGGCGGCGGATGCGATCAGGCGCGGGGCAGCGGAATATTTGCTTCAGGACTGTGTAACATGCGGTCCATGTGTGGCCCGCCATCGACGAACCGAGGGGCGGGATCAGTCGTGGGTGCCGTCCCCGTGGCCCCAAGCGGGGGGAGGAGCCTCCACCTCCTCACCAAGGTCGAACTCGACTCTGAAGAAGCGGTCCTCAGGCGCGCCGCCTGCCACTGTGCGCTGCAACTGGTAGGCGAAGACGCCCGCTTCGCTGGCGTCGTCACCGGCTGGGGTGTCGGGATCGACCTCGACCGTCCAGACATTGGTGATGCTGGCATCGAGCCCTTCGCGCTTGAACAGGTCAATGGAGTAGGCATCGACGGGGAAGGCCTGCGCGCGCGCCGTCCCAGCCGCCGCGGTGTTGCCGCCATATTGGGTGACAGCGTCGGGCTCCCCGTCCGCGTGGCGGTGATCGTGCTTCAGCCGCAGACCGTCAGCGGTGCGGGTGATGACCCATGTGCGCGAACGGTCCCACGCGCCATCGGTCTGGACATGGAACGGGATCGCGATCCGGTCCTCACTGCACTCGGCAACATGCATGACCATCGACGCCCCGGCGAAGTCGGCATCGGCGGTGTCCTGACTGACGAGGGTGCCGGCATATGCCTTCCCGCAATGGGTGGAGAGCGCGGCGAAGAACGCGTCCTGTTCGGAGGCGGCCTCAACAGGTGGCGTGCTGTCATCCGCTGGCGCGCTGCATGCGGCAAGGGCAAAGGTTGCGGGAAGGGCGAGCAAGGTGAAACGGTTCATGAAAGGGGCTGTAGCGCGCAAGCGGCGCGGTGCGCAAACCGCCTGAGCTTGGTCCCCGAGGTTAGCCTTGAGATGGGACGGGGCATGCGCCACAGTCACATGCATGTCAGACTACCACGGGGGACCATCCATGAAAGCCACCTTCACCGCATCGCTGCTGCTGCTGCTCGCCTCAACCGCCTTCGCCGCGCCAGCCCTGGCCGAAGCGCATCAGGAGAAAGCGGAAACGGTCGTAACCAACGAGATGGAGTTCCCCGCTGATGCGGTGTGGAAGCACTCCTTCGATGCCTACGAAGCCAAGGCAGGCGAAGTGAACGCATCGCTGCGCCGTGCGCTCGCCTTTGCCGAAGGGATGGAGAAGCAGGGCGTGGATGCAGACCGGGTGAAGGTCGCCGTGGTGGTGCACGGGCCGTCAGTGTTCGATGTCGCCAGCGATGCGCGCTACGCGGCGAAGTACGACACCGGCGATACCGACTTCACTGCCAATCCCAATGCTGAGATCGTCGCCAAGCTGATCGCGCGCGGGGCGGAGATCTGGGTCTGCGGCTTTGCAGCGAACTACCACGGTGTCGGCAATGCGGACCTGATCGAAGGGGTGAAGATGGCCCCGACCGGTACGATCGCGCATGCCGAACTGCAGCGCAGAGGCTTTGGCATCAACCCGTATTGATGCTAGCAAACCCTTGAGATGAAACGGCAGGTGTCAGGGCAGGGATGGTTGGCAGGCGGGCGCGCGGCATTGCTGGTGCTGGCCTGCTGCGTGTCGATCCCTGCTGTGGCGCAGTCCGGCGCGGGGCCGGTGCCGGGCAGCACTTCCGAGCAAAAGGATGAGGCGAACAGTAACGAGGCTGCACTGAACGCCATGCTCGAACTGATGATGGCCGGGCAGTCGGTGATGCAGGGTGCGGAGCTGGAGGCGGCTCTGGTTGCGGCAGAAGTGCATCCTCTGGGTAGCAAGCAGAACCCCGTTCGCGCGCACATGCCTGCCGGCCAGCGCGCCTATCTGAACCGGCTGCGTTGTTCGAACCTGCGGCGCCCCTATTGGGAAAGGCAGGGCAGTGACGGCCTCTCACCTTTCGGCAATGTGGTCGATGTGTTCGAAGTGACTTGCGAGGATGCCTCGCCTGCGCGGGCGCGCATATTCATGGACATGTACCATCAGGGTCACATCGAAGACCGCGCTGTCAGCGGCTTTGGCATGGTTGGCGGGCGGCGAGCGGAATAGCGCGGATCACGCACACCAGTCCGTAGGGGAAGCGCCCCAGCCACTTTCACTGGCAAGACCGGAACCGATCATGAAATCGGCGAGCAATTGCAGCTTTCCATCGGCTTCGGCACGGCGCACTTCACGCAGTTCGCGGCCATATTGATCGAATGGCGGATCATCCGCGCCTGTCCATTCAAACGGCCCGCGCGCCAACCACTGGGCCAGGGTTCTGCGCGCTTGTAGCGCAAGCTTGCGCTCTGCCTCGCACGCGCCGTCGAGTTCGGGCGCATCATAGCCGGTAAGCCGGATGCGGCGTGGGCGCTGTCCGGATTGCGAGATCAGGATCGTGTCGCCGTCAATCACGCAGGCCGATGTTCGCGGTGCCTCACCGCACAAGGATATCGCGGTGCTTTCGGCGCTCCATGCCTGCTGATCGGTGATCGGACGCACAACGTACCAGTAAAGCGCGGATACAATGGTGACGAGCACCGGTACGCGCCAGATCACCCACCAGCTCAGAATGCGGCGGCGCAGGGGGGAGCGGTGCTTGGGCCTTCGAAAACGAGGAGTACTGGCTGGCATGAGACGGCTGGTCTAGCACATTCGTGACGGACAAAAATACCAATTGAGCCCTCATATCGACGCGCAATCTTTGCACCCCGCGTCATAAAGTTACCAACGATCGCTTTCCTAAGACCACATCTTTGGCTAGGCGCGCGCTGGAAAACACTGCGCGCAATCGGATGCGCTTTTGACAGGAGACAGGCGGGATGACTGCCTCAACGCAAACAGGTTCTGAAACCCCTGTGCCCTCTGCGCATACTAAGGCTGCTACTCTGATCGAGGCGCTGCCCTATTTCCAGCAATATGCAGGCCGGACTTTCGTTGTGAAATATGGCGGCCACGCCATGGGTGACGAACGCGCGGCACGCGATTTTGCCGAGGATATCGTGCTGCTGAAAGCGGTCGGGATCAATCCGGTTGTCGTGCATGGCGGCGGGCCGCAAATTGGCGATATGCTGGGCCGGCTTGGTGTGGAGAGCACCTTTGTCGATGGTCTGCGTGTCACGGACGAAGCCACCGCCAAGGTTGCCGAAATGGTCCTGTGCGGCGCGATCAACAAACAGCTTGTCGGCTGGCTTGCCAGCGCGGGTGGCAAGGCGATCGGCATTTCGGGCAAGGATGGTGGCCTCGTCACCGCGCGCAAGGTGGAGCGGACCACGCGTGATCCCGAAAGCCTGATCGAGAAGGCTGTCGATCTGGGCTTTGTCGGAGAACCCGCCAGCGTTGATACCAGCGTGATCGACACAGCCGTCGCCGCCGGCATGATCCCTGTCATCGCCCCGATTGCCGCGGGTGAGGGCGGAGAGACTTACAATATCAACGCAGACACAATGGCGGGCGCTATCGCGGCGGCACTGGGTGCGGCGCGGCTGTTCCTGCTGACAGACGTGGCAGGCGTTCTGGATGGCGACGGGCAGTTGTTGAGCGACCTGAACCCCGCTTCCATTGCCAAACTGCGCGACGAAGGCGTCATCAAAGGCGGCATGGTTCCCAAGCTGGAGACATGCGTTTCCGCTGTCGAGTCCGGTTGTGAAGCGGCGGTTGTGCTGGATGGGCGAGTGCCGCACGCCATGCTGCTGGAATTCTTCACTGCAAGAGGCGCCGGAACACTGGTGCGCGCGGACTGAAGCGCCTAGGGCTGCCGATCAGCACCGCACCTTTTTCGACCAAGCGCACTGGAAAAAGCTGTATTGCATCGCTAATACGGTATCCATACCAATAAGGATCGCTTGATGAATGCACTGATCGATATTTTTGCCTTGCTCGTCCAGACGGCGAACATGCTGATAATCGTCTGGATTATCATTGGCCTGTTGTTCGCATTCAATGTGGTGAGCCCGACCAACCAGTTCCTGTTTGCTGTTCATGACGCGCTCTGCCGTCTGTTCGAACCGGTTCTGCGACCGATACGGCGCATCATGCCGGATACGGGCCAGATTGATTTTGCGCCGATGGTGTTCCTGTTCATCCTGTTCGCTGTTCAGCGTGTTCTGCTGGAGCTGCGGTTCTGATGAGCGCGTCACGGATTGACGGTAAAGCGTTCGCGGCAAAGCTGCGTGAGCGCGTCGGCGAAGAGGCCGCCGGTTTTGCAGCCAAGGCGGGACGAAAGCCGGGCCTGGCGGTGGTTCTTGTAGGCGAAGACCCTGCAAGTCAGGTCTATGTCCGCAGCAAGGGCAAGGCGACCGTCGCTGCCAATATGGAAAGCTTCGAACACCGCCTGCCGGCGGACACCAGCAGCGAAGACCTGCTGGCGATGGTTGAGAAGCTGAACGCTGATCCTGCTGTTGACGGTATTCTGGTCCAACTGCCGCTGCCCGATCATCTCGACGAACAAAGCATCATTGCCGCGATCAGCCCGGACAAGGATGTCGACGGCTTCCATGTCATCAATGCAGGCCGTCTCAGCGTCGGGCAAACAGGCTTTGTCCCGTGCACGCCGCTTGGCTGCATGATGCTGCTGACAGATCGTCTTGGTGATCTTTCCGGTCTGGAAGCTGTCGTGATTGGCCGCTCGAACATTGTCGGCAAGCCGATGGCGCAATTGCTGCTGGATGCGAACGCGACCGTCACAATCGCGCACAGCCGGACCAAGGATCTCAAATCCGTTGTCCAGCGTGCTGATATTGTGGTGGCCGCTGTTGGTCGCCCCGAAATGGTGGGCAAGGACTGGCTCAAGCCGGGCGCGACTGTCATTGACGTTGGCATCAATCGTCTCCCGCCGGAGCCGGGGGCGGAAAAAGGCCGTCTGGTCGGCGATGTCGCCTTTGGTGAGGCAAGCGAGGTCGCAGGCGCGATCACTCCGGTTCCCGGCGGTGTCGGCCCGATGACCATTGCGGTGCTGCTGCGTAACACGCTGGTTGCCGCTCACCGGAATGAAGGGCTGGAGCCGCCTGCGGGCATTTAGCTTTATCCTGCGTTCAGTTTGAGCCATGCATGGCAAATGAAGGCTCAAGAAAACGGAACGGGACGGATTATGCGCGCAACCTCGGTGGCTATTGTCGCACTGACGGCGTTGACTGTGACGGCATGTGCCGGACCACAACAGCGGCGCGGCCCTCCGAAAAAGGTTATCGAGCGGGTGCTGAAAAAAGCGCCGGGTGCCGCGCAGCCCAGCACGATTGTCGCGACGGAGCTGGCCTATGCGCGGGCAGCGCGGGAACGTGGGCTATACACTGCTGGCACTGAATACGCCGTGCCCGGTGCCCTGCTGCACGGTCGCAAAGGGGCGGTACCATTCGCGGCCATAGCCGGTTCGCTGAAAGATCCCGCCATCTCCACCCAATGGGCTCCGCGCGTGGTCGTCATCAGTTGCGACGGCGCGCTCGCCGTGACAAAGGGCCGCTTCAAGGATGCCGAAGGGTTCGTCGGCAATTACGTCACCACCTGGGTCCGGCAGAGCGATAACAGCTATAAATGGAGCTATGACGTGGCCGGCCGCGATGATCCGCAGCCCGCTCCGCCAGAGCCGATTCCCGAAGGCGCGATTGTCGTGACCGCGATTGATACGATCACCGGTCTTGTCGCATCTTGCCCCGGACGCGGAGAGGGCGCGCCGCCGCCGCCTCCCATGCCTATCGGAGAGGATGGCAAAGCCGATGCGCAACTCTCCCGCGATGGCACGCTGCGATGGCAATGGGAGCACAAAGCGGACGGCACGAAATATGTGAAGGCGGAGTATTTCTACGAAGGCGGCTGGGAAACCGCGATTGAGGAAAGCCTTGCATCCCCGCCCGAACAATGATGAGGGGCAGCGGATAGTTCACTTTCAAACTGGAAACGCCCGCTCCGCATGCTGCCTGAACTCTTCATCTCTGCCTTTATCACTCTGTTTGTGGTTATCGACCCGCCGGGTTGCGCGCCAATCTATGCCGGGCTGACCAAACAGGCGACCAATGCGCAGGCACGCAGCATGGCTTTGCGCGCGGTGGGGATCGCGGCGATCATTCTGCTGATCTTTGCCTTCTTTGGCGAAGCGCTGCTGGGCGCCTTACATATCGATCTCGACAGTTTCCGCATTGCTGGCGGCCTGATGCTGTTCTTCATCGCTTTTGAAATGGTGTTCGAAAAGCGCACCCAGCGGCGCGAGGAACGCGCCGACAAGGTCAGCGCGAGCGAGGTTGAGGATGTCTCCGTGTTTCCCATGGCGATGCCGATGCTCGCTGGCCCTGGCGCAATCGCTGCGATCATGCTGCTGATGAACGAGGCGAAAGGCCTGACGCAGCAGATAGAGGTGTTTGCCGCGCTGGGTCTGGTTCTGCTGCTGACAGCCGGCGCGCTCATTGCGGCAGGACCGCTGATCCGGCTTTTGGGGGACAAGGTGGAAGCGGTCATCACACGGCTGTTGGGCGTTCTGCTCGCTGCGCTGGCTGCACAATATGTGATTGATGGTCTGAAAGGCAGCTTCGGGATTGCGGTGCCAGCAGCCGAAAGCGCGGTGGCTCTTCTGGAAATGACGCCTCTGGCCTGATCGCGCCTTGCGCCTTAGGGTCATCGCCATGGCTCAGGGAACACACGAATTCGTTGCCGATCCGCGCAACGAGACTATCCTCATCAATGTCAACGGCGTGCTCACACCGCGCGCCGAGGCAAGCGTTTCCGTCTTTGACAGCGGTTTCATGCTGGGTGACGGGGTTTGGGAGGGGCTGCGCCTGCATCGTGGCCGGATCGCCTTTCTCGAAGCGCATCTGGACCGGCTGTTCGAAGGGGCGAAGGCGATTGCGATGGATATCGGCCTTTCCCGCGAAGAACTGACGCAGCGCATTGATGAAACAATCGACGGCAATGCCATGCGCGATGAAGAGGGCGTGCATATCCGCCTGATGGTGACGCGCGGTATCCGCTCCACCCCCTATCAGGACCCGCGTGTCATCATTTCACCCGCGACCATTGTTATCATCCCCGAATACAAGGCTCCGCTGCCTGCGACCATCGAAACGGGTATTCGCCTGTTTACGGTCCATGTCCGGCGCGGCGATCCGGCGGTGCAGGATCAGAAGCTTAACTCGCATAGCAAGCTCAACTGCATCACCGCCTGCATTCAGGCCGCACAGGCCGGCGCGGATGAAGCGTTGATGCTGGACCCGCACGGCTTTGTCGCGACGTGCAATTCGACCCACTTCTTCATTGTGCGCAAAGGCGAAGTCTGGACGTCTTCAGGCGATTACTGCCTTGGCGGGATCACCCGCTACAACGTCATTCAGGTCTGCCGCGAAGCGGGCATTCCGGTCTATGAGAAGAACTTCTCCCTCACCGATGTGTATGGCGCGCAAGAGGCTTTCGTCACAGGCACGTTTGCAGGCGTGGTGCCTGTGACCGAGATCGACGGAAGGCCGCTGACCCCTGCGCGCGGGCCAATGGTTGAACGCTTGCAGGGGCTTTATCGTGAACTGATGGACAGGGACGTCGCCGCATGAATGGCGTGCGCATCGCGATGTGGAGCGGCCCGCGAAACATCTCCACCGCGATGATGCGCAGCTTTGGCGCGCGCGCGGATTGTGCCGTTTCGGATGAGCCGTTCTACGGTGCTTTCCTGAAATCGACCGGCGAACCGCACCCGATGGCCGCAGAGACTATCGCTGATATGGATTGCGACTGGGATAGTGTGACGGCAAGCCAGTCAGGCCCGATTCCAGATGGCAAGGCGGTCTGGTATCAAAAGCATATGCCTCACCACATGGTCGGCCCTGTCGGCATCGAAGCCTTTCCCGATCACCGCCACGCCTTTCTGATCCGCGCGCCGGAGCGCGTCGTCGCAAGTTACCGCGCCAAGAATGAATTGCGCGCGCCCGAAATGCTCGGCTTTGCGCAGCTTCGATCCTATTTCGAGGCTGAAGCCGAGCGATCGGGGAAGGTGCCCGTAGTGGTCGATTCAGACGATATTCTACGTGATCCGCCGCGCGTACTCGCAAAGCTGTGTGAGGCTCTGGGCATTTCCTGGGATGAAGCCATGTTGAGCTGGCAGAAAGGACCGCTTCCGCAAGACGGTGTCTGGGGCGCGCATTGGTATGACAAGGTCAACGCATCGACCGGATTTGGCCCGCCTCCGCGCGAGCTTCCCGTGCTCGAAGGGGGTTATCTGGATGTGGCCGACGCGTGCCGTGCCGATTACGAAGCGCTGAAAGCGCACGCAATCTGAACAGCGGCACGCCTATTGCAGCGTCATGATCTCTTCGCCGCCATCGCTGCGGCCAAAAAACTGCATCAACTGGACCAGCAATTCGCACCGCGCCGAAAGAGACGATGCCTCCAGCAATGCCTGTTTTGAAGCGGGATCGAACGGGGCAATCTGCGAGACACCATTGATGAGCGACTGATCGTCAAGCCGCTCAACCGAATCCCAATCAACGCTGTACCCTTGCGCATCGGCAAAGGCGCGCGCTTCGGCTTCAAATCCGCCGCGCTGCGCATGGGTCAGCGTTTCGTTTTCGTCATCCTCGATCAGCTCGCCTTCGACCTGGCGAAAAGCGGTGGCGACATCCATTTCCCGCAGGAGCCTGAAGCGCGATTCCCCTTCCAGGATCAGGTTATAGCGGCCATCGTCCATCGCCTCGATCTCTCCGATCCGGCCGACACAACCGACCGAATAAAGCGGCGCGCCGTCCACAGAGCGTTGTGGCTGGATCATGGCGATCCGCCGGTCACGCACCAGCGCATCCCCGACCAGCGCCCGATAGCGCGGCTCGAAAATGTGCAGTGGCAATTGCAGTCCGGGAAACAGGACAGCGCCGGGAAGCGGAAAGATAGAGAGGCGAGTGGACATAGGGGGATCTCGAAAAAAGAGGGGCCTTATCCGAAGAGGATCTTCGACAGGCGCCGACGCGTGGCGACAACCCACGGATCTTCGAGGCCGACAGCTTCGAATATCTGGAGCAATTTGGTGCGCGCCGCGCCTTCGTTCCACGCTCTGTCGGCTTCGACCATGGACAAAAGCGTATCAGCCGCGTCATCGCGCTGACCGGCGGCAAAGGCGGCCTCGGCGTAGGCAAGCTGCGCGTCCATATCAGCGGGATTGGCGTCTGCAGCGGCTTTCAGCCCCGCAAGCTCGCCATCGTCGACCTGACTACCGGAAAGCTCCAGAGCGGATTTAGCGGCCGCGATAGCGGGATCGTTCGCCATCGCGGGATTGGCTTCTACTGCGGTGAGGACTTGCCGCGCTTCTTCCACCTGATCCATTGCGATCATGGCGCGGATCAGGCCCGCATGTGCAGCCGCGTTGTCTTGTGCGAATTCCACAACCTGCCCGAAAATGCCCGCTGCGCGCTGGGCATCACCTTCGTTCAATGCCTGTTCGCCCATCGCGATGAATTGTTCGATTTCCTCAGCGCTGGGCCCTTGCGGAGCGCCGCCTTCACCGGCCTGAACCGGAAGCTGCTGCAACAGCTGGTCAAGTGCCTGGCGCAATTGCGATTCGCTGCGCGCGCTTGTCAGGTCGGCTACAGGCTGGCCCTGGAACATGGCGTAGACAGTCGGGATGGATTTGACCTGAAACTGGCCAGCGATGAACTGTTCTTCATCGACATTGATCTTTGCCAGAACGACGCCCTTATCGGCATAATCGGCGCAGACTTTCTCCAACATCGGGGCAAGCGCCTTGCACGGGCCGCACCATTCGGCCCAGAAATCAAGGATGACCAGTTTCGTCTGGCTGGGATCGACCACGTCCTTGCGGAAACGTTCAACGGCTTTCTGTTCGTCTATATTCAGACCCATGCTGGCCAAGGGTATGCTCCTGTTAAATGCAGTGCTGTGCTGTCTTGCCGGCAATCTGGCGGCTGTGATTCGGGGTGAAGGGCTGGTTTTAGCCCTTCGTTCGGGGCTCAATGTGGGGCACTTGGGGGCCAATGTGAAGCGCTGCATGGCGGGAAAGCGTAATAGTTACGCTGCGAAGTGAAATTTATGCGAATTTAGGCTTGCAGCATATGAGGAGCGCTGTTACTTGCGCGCCTCCCCGACAGGGAAGAGCGACCACGCCTTCTTTGTTGAGCGTCAGTGAGCGGGCGTAGCTCAGGGGTAGAGCACAACCTTGCCAAGGTTGGGGTCGGGCGTTCGAATCGCCTCGCCCGCTCCATTTTCTTTCAGAAAAACAACGGACTTAGCCGCCTCGTCACTATTGCGGGTTTGCTCGACTAGCACGCTACTAGCACGCAGAGCTTCCGGAATCATCGGACGCGAGGCTAGACCGCCTACCTCCAGAGCGAGGTCATCGAGAGCCTCGCGCGCCTTGCCGAGATAGTCGGGAGCATATTTCGCGTAGCGCCCCGTCGTGCGAAAATTCGGCATCGAGTGACCTAGTAGACCCGCGATTTCTAGTTCCAGCACTCCGCGCGCTCTCAATTCAGTCGCAACGGTGTGACGGACAGAATAAGGAACAACATCGTCGCCGAGCTTCGCCGCCTCACGGATTGTCCGCCACGTCTTATTGATCTTTTGAATCGGTTTCCCGTGCCACTGGACCAGATGACCGTCGGCTTGCCTCACCCAGGGGATAAGGAAATCGGGCATCGGCACGACCGGACGGCGCTTCTTTGTCTGCGAACGCCCCGGCGGATTGAGGTCGATTGTCCGGCGCGTGAGATCGCACTGGAACCGCGTTAATTGCAGGATCGCCTCAGGCCGCGACGCCGTGCCGAGCAACAGCATGACAAAAGCCTGGAGGTGTGGAGGCTCGGTCGCATCCCATAGCGCGGCAAGCTCCTCGACAGAGAGGATGCGCTCGCGCGGTTGTCCGTCGGGCAGTGTCCCGAATGGGATTGGTCGGTCTAGCTCGCCATTTTTCCAGGCATAGTTCACCGCCGCTTTGACGGCCCCCATAGCGCGCTTAATCGTGCCGTCGGCATATCCCTGCCCTCGCAGCTTGCGGGCAACATCCATTTGCTGTTCCAGCGTGAACTCTCCGACCGTCATCCCGGCGGGGAGAGCTTCGAGGATCAGGGTTAGGTTGCGACGTTGGACTCCGGCGGAGCGGACGTGCTGGCCTTGTTTCTCCTGATAACGCGCGCAAACAGTGGCGAGGACGACCGAACGCGGCTCCTCACGGTCCCGTGATCCATGCAGCGTGAACCAGGCCGCTAAGGCTTCTTTGGCGCTCTCAAAGTCGTCAGTGCCGAGCGATGCTCTGCGAGTCTGGCGCTTCTCTCGGTCGAACCAGGTGCGGCACCATTGCGCGCTGTTCGGGCGTCGGCTGAGCCAGTATTCGCCAAGCTGGAATCGTTCTTCGGATTGGTCGGGCATGGGGGGACCTCGTTTCTGTTCAAGTATTCTAGAAGGTGTTCCGGTGAGTAGCGGGGGCGGTCTCCGATTTTGAAATGTCGAATCTCCCCGCGCGAGCGAATGCGTCGCAAGGTGTCAGCCGACATCCCCAGCCGCACGGCGGCTTCCCTTTCGGAAAGAAGCTCTGGCAGTTGATGGATGTCGGCCACGGGGTTTGCCTCAGAAAGTCCCGTTCAAGCGAACAGCGACATCGGCGCTCGGATTGGCCGCCGCTTCCGTCGCGACGCCGAGTTTCGTGTTGCCGCTGGCCGTCTTTGTGACGAGACCATTGGTTGAGTCCCAATAGACGACATCGCCTTCCGCGATCGCCAATGCCGAGACCTTGGGAAGCTGGAAGACTCCAACCGTGTCGAGATCGAGCGGAGCGCCGCTCTCGGCGTCTCCATTGGCAACGCCGATGATCGAGCCGACGCTGACGACATCGCCGGAAACGATTTCCGCCGGAGCGGTCAGGGTGAGCGTGTCTCCACGCTGGACATAGTTCTTCATCTCATAGTCCTTTCGATGTTCGGAAAATAACTGTCTTTGGCGGTCGACCGGCACTGAGCGCCTGGATTTCCCGGTCAACGGCAGCGAGAGCCGCTGCCATCTCCCGGTCGGACGAATAGTCGACCTGTTCGCCATTCTGGTCCCGGAAGGACCGAATGCCTTTCAGCCGCGCCTCAAAAAGCTCGTCACGCCACTTCTGGAGGTCTGCGAGGCTCGCCATTACAGATCATCCACTCCAGGGTTACGGTAAGCGCCGCGCCAATCGACAGCGCCGCAACCGAAGTCGAGAACGACCCGGAACTCACGGCCCAGGACTTCCCAGCCGTCGCGGCTGGCGAGTTGCGGTCCCTGAGCGGACGACAGGTAGGCGTATTCCAGGACCGGCAAGACAGCCGGGTCTGCGAACACAAACCAATCATCGGCGGTCAGGCGAGGCTCAATGAGCAACGTCATCTTGCCGGAGAACGGGTTTTGGTCGTCCACCTTGGCCGCTGCGAGTTCCGCCAACAGCTTCTCGATGGTCGTCTCCAGTTCCGGAGCGGCAAGGATATAGGACGGCGTGGCGCTGATAGGCGTCTCCCCGTCCAGGCCTTTCTGACGGCGCATCGCAAGACGTGCGGCTGAGAGGGTGGCGACATCGGGAGCCGCGCCATCCGCCGCAAGGTTGCCGTGATCGGCGTGGAACAGCCGCGTCCCGTCGTTCATCACCGGCCCCGCGCCGGAACCGGCGGTGAGAAGGCTGATAAGCTGGTCGGCTTCCGTTTCCGCCGCCGCGCGGCCCATCATCTCCGACCAGCGCGCGAACGCTCCAAGGTCGTCATTGATGATCGCTTTACGGGACAGATTGAACAATCCGCCGTGCGTCTCCGGCGAATAGCCTTCCGTCGCCTCCCCAGTGCTGAGAGCCTTGATTTCACCCGACTCCGTGACTTTCTGGAGCTTGCCGAACTCACCGAGCTTGATAAGCGACATCGGGCGGAAATCGTCAGCGGTGCGCTGGCGAGCTAGGCGTTTGAGCGGAGACTCCGCCGCCTGATAAGCGGGCATCAGAATCCGGTTGCCGGTCGACGTAAGGAGGTTCGGGAAATCGCTGGTCGTGTGCATCGCACGGCTCAGCAATTCCTCACGGCCAAGCGTGGCAACCCCGGTTGCGCCCGAACGCTGGAGCGAAATGCGCGCCATGTCAGACAGGCCAAGCCCCATGTAGGAACGCGCCGCGTCGCTCGGCTCAGCGCCCGTCGCGCGGCAAGCGAGAGCTTCCGCCATACGGGCCTGAATAGCCGCCGGATCATCGCCGGACGGCCCAACGCGAACGGTCGACACGTTCACCTGACGACGCTGCATTTCGTCGAATGCTGCGGCGCGGGCGTCTTCGACGGTGGCCTCTCGGTCGATCAGACCGTCTGCAAAAGAGGTCGTCAGCCCGGCAAGAGTGGCGATGCTGCGAATCTGAGTGTTGATTTCGGCGCGGGTCTCCGTCTCCGGCTGGTCCGGGGTGGTCGTGCCCGCCTGGTCTTCGATGATGTCTTCTTCCACGGTGTTGCTCCTGATTGTGGCGTTTGCGTCGGCGGGGACAGCGACAAGGGAGACCTCCACGATTTCAAATTTCGTGGCGGTGCGAATACGTTTTCCGGTTTCCGGGTCTCGGCTTTCAGCCCATTGCTTCACCCGATAACCGACGCTGACTCCGGTCACGTCGCGGCGGGCTATGGCAGCAAGGGCAGCCGGGTCTGAGACATTGAGCGTGGCAACGATTGCGCCTGTCTCGAAGCGCACGTTGCTCACATTGCCTTTGATGTCGGTAATGCTGGTTTGACGGTGGGAGTCGAGGAGAGGAATGCGCTCGGCAAGCTCCACGTTCTGACGCTCGATTGCGAGGCGCTCGATAAAGCCTGCCCGTTGGACCGGAGCGCCGGTCGTCAGCACAACTTCAACAGTGCCAGCGTCGAGGTCTAGCGTGTCCGGCGCGATAGCCGACACAGCTTGCCTTGTTTCAAGCGAGAGCGTTTCAACGGCCATACTGATAAGCCTTTCTGAGTTGCTTGCGCGACAAGCGGCGTCCGGCGTCGATTGTCTCAGCGTGTTCTAAGATTGTGGTCCTCAGGAGCGGCGTGATTGGACCGTTGACGACCCCGACGAACACTTTTTGCTCGGTATCGAGCCGCTCGATTGAGATGTGATATTCAGGCGTCTGCATTCGACACCTCCCGGCTTTCCGCAAAGCTCAGGCCAAGCTCGCTCTCGCGTTCACGGTCGGAAACGATTTCCGCGTCCAGTTCTTCGACGCTGTAGCCTTGCGCTGCGACCGCGCGGCGGCGGGACGTGAGGCCTGCGGAAATCATTTCCGCCGTAGCCTTCGCGTCCTTCTCAGGGTCGATCCACTCTTGCGCGGGAGGAATCCATTCGCAGGCGAAATAGTCAGCCGGGTCTGTCTCGAAGTCCCCCGCCTCAATCTCTCCGGAGAGGATGGCCGTTGTCACGAAACGCTGCCACGCGGGGCGCAAGAGTTGCGGGACAATGGTCTGAAACTGGATCGCATCGACACGCCGTCTGAACTCCAGCATACCGGCCCGGAGCGATGAGCAGTTTGCACCCGTGAGGTCTCCGGTGAGGAGGTATTCCGGGACGCCGAGTCCGGCTGCGATACCGCGAAGCTGGACCTTGCCGAACTCTACCGATTGCTGAGCGTTCTGAGGGCCGGAGAACTTGATATCGAAGCCAGCCGGGAGGACTTTGAGCGTTCCAGGCTCCAGGCCTGTTTCCATGACGGTCCCGACCTCGACGCCCTCAAAGGGAAAGCCGGTTGTCGCGCCATTCATGTCGGTGAGGAACCCGGCATACATGGCCGCGATTTTCGCTCCGACGAGGAGCGCGTCGTCCAACTGGTCCAGTTCACCAGCGCGGACAAGCACGGGAGCGAGGAATGAGACGCCGCGCACCTGCCCTGGACCGATTGGTCGGAAAAGGTGCAACACGTCTGACGCTGGAACGCGGACGGGCGGAGCGTATCCTTCGAAAATGGCGGTCGGATCGACCGGACGAATCCAGTAGGCGACGCGCTGTCCCGCTGCGTCGAACTCTACCCCGGCGATGATCCGACCGCCGCCCTCCAAGTCGACACTCTGAGCAATGTCGACTTGTTCGGGAGCTATTTGGCGGAGCCGCAGACCCTCCTCTGTTAGGGCAAGTTGAATGAACGCCTCTCCGCTAATAATCATCGAACGGACTGCGGCAGCGACGAGGCCGTGAAAGTCCGTCAGCCCGTCGAGGTCGCAGGCAATGCTCCAGCGGGCGAATGCCGCCTGAATGGCTTGCCGCGTGTTGTGGTCGGGATGTTGAGGCGTCGGGACAATACCGGCTCCAACAAGTGCGGTCTGCCACGCTTCGACGCCGCTGTGGAGCCAAGGGTTGTTCTCAGCGGCATGTCGAGCGCGCCGCGAAATGACGGCGCTTCCGGCATGTGTCTCAGGCCCGTAGCTCCCGAACGTCGGATTGCCGCGCTGTCCAGCCGCCGCGTCAAAACGGCGCTGGAGCAAGTTGCGGCGGGAGGGACGTTCTTTCCCCTTGCCGAATAGTCGAGAGAGCAACGGGAAGCGCACGTCAGTCTTCCGAGACCTCGTTCGCGAGCGCAACCAAGAGTCGATTCAAATAGCTGGAAATGCCGATATTAAGGCCGTCAGTGCGCTTGCCAGTCTCTCCTTCAAGAATATCGAAGCCCGTAAAGCCAGGCCAGATGTTGAGAAAAAATGCCCCATCTTCGCGCCAATATTGCGGCGGAAGACTCTTCACCGACGCAACGGCGTCAGCGCGAAGCCGCTTATTATGATCGCTCTTTGAAACTCGCGCGAATGTGTTCAGGTCGTTCGGCTCGTTCGGCGTAGAGGCTAACGAACCTTCAAAACCGGCCATTCGGTTGAGAATCCAGGAGACCAATTTGGGTCGGTCAGTGGTGCGCGCCAGATCAACCGCGAGACCGAGCTGGATAACATCCGCCAGAACGAACTCACGACGCTTTCCCTGAGTGCTGGTCTGGGTGAACAGTGCAAGACCGTAGGAAGTGTAATACCGCGTAAGTGTGGCGGGACTTGCGCCTACGGCTGCGGCAACCTGAGACCCCGTGAAGGTCATTTCGTCCAGGGCATCAAGCAGGGATTTAGCAGACATCTTTGCCTCCAATTGGTGATTCGTTGACCTTCTACCTTGAAACTTCATACCTGAAAAGGTTAAAACTTCATCAGAGAAAAAGTTTATTGATCTTCGTTCGAATCAGGGCTATCTGAGGGCCTGTCGATTGCGTTGTCATCTTGGGGACCGGCGCGGTCGTCCCTTTCGGAGCCTTGCTCTCGGAAGTGGTTTCCGGAAAGGCCGGGTGAAGTTTTTGGCGCTTCCACCCGGCCTTTTTGCGTAATCGAAGCGACACGTATTATCCGGCGTGGATTGCCGAACCGATTGTCTTTCTTTCACTTAGTCTGAATTGTATACCTCACAGCTATGTCGGAGCCGGAAGAATACACAGGAGAACCCAAGCCACGAAATTGGCCAGAGATCAGGGAATGGTTCCAGGTCATTATTGCGTTTGTCGCGCTCTTGGTCGCAGTGGTTTCTTTCTGGACTACGACTCAGATTTCAGGCCTTGAGGATTATCTGCGCTCAGAGGTGAGCCGCAGAAATAGCGAGTTAGACCGACTTGCGTCAGATACCGACCGAGTGCGCACCGCTGCAGCGAACCAAGAAGAGCAACTCGCCGAGCTTTCAGCATCCGCCGATAGGCTCGTATCCAACTACATCGACGCTCAAGCGAATGTCGAACGCACACGCGACGAACTAATCAGAATTCAGGGAGAAGCCGCGACTGCGCAAAACGCGCTCATCTCAAAGCAGCTTGAATCTGACGCCCTGGAGGTCGAAGTTGCTGAACAACGCGACGCGATAGATTTTTTCAGGCGTAGGCGGGTCTACGAAGCGTCGATTTTCCGCATCTTGTTTGGAGTCGGCCTAGACCCTGATGACGATGAAATAAGCGGTGAACGTGTATTGACTCTCCTGGGATCTCTTTATCCATCATCTTCCGAGAGCGAGCTTTCGCCATACTACGACGAAACGCGACTAAGGGCTGCTCGGATTTGTGAACCGTTGCGCTCATTCAAGCCGGAGATTCCTCCGAAACAGGAATACCCTGATAACCCACCTCGTTACGGCACTCCGGTCATGACTTCGCAGGGTTTAGGCTACCGGATGACAGAGGAAGAAGCGCGGCTTCAAGAGGAGGCGCGAGAGAAATGGCGCGAGGACTTTAACGCCGTGACTGAGGCCAATGGGGCAAGGTCGGACCTCATAATCTCCGTAAACGAGTATTTGAGGAACTATGGTCAGCGCTGTGTATGTCTTGCTCTCGCGACAGAAAAGCACTCGGCAGAGGACATTTGCCCCGATAGCGAGGGCTTCCCGACTCGACCACGGATTTAGTCATCTTCGGAGCCATTTCGACCGAATGACGGGAGAAACAACGGGCGCAAGTGCAGCGGGCGTTGAAAGCTCCTCCTCGCGCCGGTCTAGGTTCGCTGTGACGAGGTGCCGCGCAGCGAAGCCATAGACCACGCAATCGAGCGCCTCTGCGCGCATTCCAGGCTTTCGCTCAAAGCGGCGCACCGGCTGGCCTCGCACATACCTGACGACCCGCCGCTCAGACGCGAGTTGCTCATACCAGGCTGTCTCCAGCCTATCGCTGAAACGGATTGTCCGGCCCCGCGATAGGCGCGTGAGAATCTGCGATTTCAGCCCGTCGACCCCGACCAGAAACAGCTTCACGCCCTTCGACTGAGATTGCGCAATCGGCGGGCGCGTTCCCGCTACGCCCTTGCCTGCCATGACCTTGCGATTGAAGCGCGGTCGACAGAATGAATAGACCCGCTCAGTCCATCCGCCATCGCCAGAGTCGACCACCGCTGCGTCCAGCCGTAATGTGCCACCGCGCGGGTGAGGCCATGTCGTGCGGAGCAAGTCGTCTAGCTCTGCCCATGTCGAGTCATCACCGGGACTTCCCCAGATGACTACATGACCGAGAATGAGCGCAGCGTCGCGGGACCAGCCGATAAGAGTCGTTTCCAGCCGGTCGTCTTGCACGTCGACCCCCGCTGTCACGACCAGAACGTCCTCAGGCATGTCATCGAGACCCCACGGCTCAGCGCGGGCCTGCAATTCGGCCTCGTCGGCCTCATCGGCGCTCTCTCGCCACCCTTCCGCGAGAATAGTGTTCACGAACGTCTGGAGCGTGTCTGGACTCCCCTTCGCCGCGAGGAACTCGGCTGCGAGTTTGCTCCAGGCGGCGTTCGCGTGGGGGCTGACAAGAGCATTGATCCGAAAGCCCGCATGTCCGCTCACCTCAGGGTTTGTCGCTTTCCAAGCCCCTGCTTCGATCATCGCAGGCTTATGACGTTCGGAAATGAGTTCCGAACAAACCGGACAACGAAACGCGGCTGTTTCCGGCTGGTCCGGCTCCCATTCGATGTGCGCCCATTGAATCTCGACGTGAGACCCGCATTCAGGGCAAGGCACCTCGAATACGCGCTGGTCGGACACGGCATAAGCGCGAAGGACATTGCTGGTCGCTTCCAGCGTCGGTGTCGACCCCATGATGATTTTGCGATTGGCGAAGCTCAGCGTCCGACGTTCTGCCAGTAGGACCGGGCTGCCTTCCGCCCCCGGCTCCATGCCGTCCGCCTCGTCGATCAGGAGAATCCGGGCATTGTGTCGCCGCAAGTTGCGCGGAGCCTTTGCTGCGATGATCTTAAGCGAGCCGCCGGGGAAGCGGCGCGAGAGGAGTGTGTTGCGTCCGGCCTCATCGCCGCTGAGCAATCCCGCGAGAGCCGGAGTGGCCTCGAATATCGGCTCCAGATCGGAGACCACATAATCTCGGCAATCGGCCTCAGTCGGCAACAGGAGAAGAATAGGCGATGGCTCATTCGCTGCGAAGCTCCCCACGGTTGCGGTGAGCAATGTCGACAATCCGACGCGGACGGATTTGACCAGCGTCACTCGCTCAATCTCCGGGTCGCTCATCGCATCGGCAATCTCGCGTTGGAACGACCATAGCCGGACATCGCCGGGAAGGGCCGACACGTCGTCCGGCAATCGAAGGTTCCTCTCAATCCATTGTGAGAGCGGCAAGCGGGGTGGAGGCTTGAGCGCCAAGAGTGCTTGCGAGCGCGCCGCATAGATTCCTGATTCAGAGGCCATTGTTCGACAAGTCCGTCAGCGCATCGCGGATTTCGCGGTCTATGATGTCGAGATCATGGGCGCTCAGATGGCCTAGCTGTTGCTGAATCCGGCTAGGCGTTGCGAGTAGTCGAGACCGCACCAGCCGGAGAATCGAGGACCATTCTGACACGACCTCTTTTGCGGAAATCATTTCCTTGCGAGCCGCCGCGTTTTGCATGGCCAGCTTGTCGGCTTGCTCTCGTGCGACGCGCTCCCGCTCAGCGGTGAGCGATGATCCGGCTCCGGTGCCAGCGCGGCGGCCTGCTATCTCTCGCAAATGCTCCGCGACGGCCTGGACTGACTCTTTGAGCGGGAACAGTCCACGGTCGACCCGTCGAATGATTCCATCATCGGCATAGCCCCGGATGGTCCGGTCCTTCACGCCCAGCCAAGTGCCAAGCTCATTCGCTCTGACGGGCCTCTCGTCGGTATCCTGATTCATTTTATTTCCCTGAGTGAAATACTGCGGCTCAGCGTCCCCCCGACGCCCCGGCCCCCGGAAGGACCCGCTCTCTGATTCAGCGACATCAAACGGGGCGGGACTCCGGGACACCCCTTAAAGGGGTGTGTCCCGGTCCGTCCCGGCAACCCGCACCGGGACTGTCCCGGCATGTCCCGATAGAGTCCGGGTCTGTCCCGCCTCACGCTTCTGCCTCCTCGTCTTCGTCATCCGGCCAATCCATGTCGGGGTGTCTTGATGCTGCACGGCCATCGTCGAGCGCTACCAGGCCCGCCCGGAATAGGGCTGTGCGAGCACGGTTGAATGAGCGCTTGCGATTGTCACGGTCCTCGGATTGCGAGACCAGGCGGGAGTCGATGCAAGCGTCCCGCCAGGACTCGTCGGACACGGGGCCGCGTTCCTCAAGTTTCGTCAGAATAGCCAATGCCTCTCGCTGAGCATGGGGCAGAGGTTTTGACCGTGGCGCAGCACCGGCTGGCAACTCGTCGACAATCGCAGCGGTGATCGCATCTCCGTCCTCGTCGATCCCTAGCTCCTCCGATGCGACCCGGAACGCAATGTCGAGATCGCACGGGCCGTTGCGGTTCTTGCTAAGCCTTCCGCGAATGACGCCCTCGCTGTCTGGAGGGAGAAGCTGGAGCGCGACATCAAGCGCGCCGTTCAAGACACTATGTCCGCGAGGCGTCGATCCTTCCGCTTTGGTGCCATGATGGATGAGGACGACCGCCGCGCCCTGGTGGGTGAGATCGCGCGCGATAGCGACCACCCGATTCATTGCGGCGGCGTCGTTCTCCTCAAGATCGCGGAAGCTCATCGCCAGAGTATCGAGAAAGATTAGCGATGGCCGCTTGTCGTTTGCGACCTCTCGCAGTGCTTCAAGGTCCGGGCTGTCCTCCTCCAGGAGGTCTGAGACGCCCTCGACGACATAGAAGTCCGCCGTGTCGCCAAGCTGGCCTCTCAGCGCCTTCACCCGGTTTTTCATGCCGTGCGCGTCTTCGGCTGCGACGTAGAGAACCGAGCCTGGTTTTGTGCGCAATCCGAAGGCCTCATCGCCCGTCGCCACGCGATAACCGAGATACGGCGCGATGGTCGACTTGCCGCCACCGGGCGCTCCGAAAATGCAGGCGACATCGCGAGGAGCGATGAGCCGCTTGATGACGTAGCCGCGCGCCGGGGCTTCCATGCAATCGGCTGGAGTGAGGACTGTCAGCCGGGATGGCTTCGAGTCCGGCTTTGCTTTCCTCCAAGCTTTCTCGTGATTGTCGGCCATCGCATAGAGCGTGGCAATCCCGGTCGGTTTGCCTGAGTGGCGACCGAACGACTCCCAAACCCGGCGCTGGTCGTCAGCGTCGTGTTTTTCGCTTTCGCGGCTCCAGGCGTCCCATATCTCGAAGCCCTCCTCAGACCCTCGAAACTCGCTGTGGAGCGCCATGCCGACGGGTCTCCAGCAAGCCTCACGGTCGTCCCTCGCTTCTACTGGAATCGCGTCGAGCGCGCGGCCTACCTTAGCGACATCGGGACGACCAAATATCTCGTCGTCATCAGCGGGTGAGAGCATGTCCGCCGGATCGACATAAAGGAAATGTCCCGGCCCTATCTCAGTGGTCTTGCCCCCGGAGAAGGCCTTGCCCCTCTTGTCGAGCGCCCCGGCGTCCAATCCTTCAAGCGTGTCGAGCGCGGCTCCGTCGACGAGGATCGTCTCGACTTTCGATCCGCCGTCTACACTGCCGTAATAGAAGCCCTGAGACAGCGCGAAAGACTCAGGGTGAAGCGCGCCCTCCAGAACGCCGTTGAGGCGCGCGACAAGCCGCTCCCGGTCTCCAGGAGGCAAGGGCGCATCGGTAGGGCAGAGAACGCGCCAACGCGGGCGCTCAGGCTTGTGCGAGGGGCTGGTGTGGATGAGGGCAGCAATGCCAGCCGACCGGAGCTTCTCAGCCGCCTCCTGAGGCGTCAGCGTCCCCGCGTCGTGATCGCCCTCCACGCCGTCAATCGAGAGGAGGTTGCCGTTGTGCCGGAGCGAACCCTTCCGCGACCGCTCATCCCCGAACGAGGCGAGCTTTAGCCACGGGAGGTCCGCCTTCTCGGGCGCGCGCTTGGCCGCGATTTTCGGGGCAAGCTCCCTTAGCGAAATCTCGAATGCCTTGGCCGTCTGAGCGGTGACATCATCAAAGCGAGTGAGGGTGAGCCTTCGATCAAGCGGATTCTGGCCTGCTAACACGCAACTGGAACGCGACATATGCGAAAACCTCAATTTTCCGTGCCGGATTTGCCAGCTTTTGCGCGCCTAAGCTGTTGTTTTTCTTTATTTCCGGAGTCCTTGCCAAGGTTGGGGTCGGGCGTTCGAATCGCCTCGCCCGCTCCATTTACTTTCCGAAAAACAGGTTATTGCTTTGCGTGGTGTACACACCGCGCAGCGCTTTGGTGTCTGCTGCGCACTGGCGCGGATCGCCTATGGCGTGCCCATGGCGATTGTAGTGTCATATTGGCCACTCGTCGGGAAATCCTGTTTCCGGCGGTTGCCAATGTCTGATGGCTAGGTATGTGCGTGATACGTTGTTACATTACGCAATGATTACCCCCCATCGGACGGAAACTATGATCAAGACATTCACCTCCCGCCTCGCGCTCACGACTGCGCTTGCCGTTTCATTCACCGCGCAGGCCGCGCATGCGAGCGATGATGCCGACACCACGGCAGGCGATCAGCCGCTGACCAAGATCGAAGCCGAACGCAAGGCAGATCAGTCCGGTGATCCGCACTCGCGCAACAATATCCTCGTGACGGCAGACGGGTTGGAGCAGCTGGACTTTATTGCCGGTCAGGCGGTGCTGGACCAGGACGATATCCAGCGCAATCTGGACGGGCAGCTGGGCGAACTGCTTACAAAAGTTCCCGGCGTGTCCGCCACCAGCTTTACCCCTGGCGCATCGCGGCCGATCCTTCGCGGCCTTGACGGAGAGCGCGTGCGCGTTCTGATCGACGGCCTTGGCACCGCAGATGTTGGCAACACCTCGGCTGACCACGCCACGACGATTGATCCGCTTGTGACGGACCGGATCGAAGTGCTGCGCGGCCCTGCGGCGTTGCTGTTCGGCAGCCAGTCAATCGGCGGTGTCGTAAACGCCATCGACAAGCGTATCCCCATCGCAGTGCCCGAAGAGAAGGTGCACCTTGATGCGATCGCAGCCGCTGACACGGCAACCGACCTGATCAGTGGCGGTGCGTCCTTCGACTTTGCGCTAAGCGATATGATCGTGCTGCATTTCGACGGATCGTACCGCAACACCGGCAATATCGAGATCCCGGGCTTCCAGCTTTCTGACGACTTGCGCGCCGATCTGTTGGGTGACGCAGCCGAGGAAGAGGAAGAAGGCGAATTCGAAGAGGCAGAAGAGCTGCGCGAAGCTGCCAATCAGGAAGGTTTCGTCCCGAATTCCTCGACTGAAACCTATTCGCTCAATGGCGGTCTTGGCTTCATCATGGGCGAAAGCAATTTCGGCTTCTCGCTTGGCTATTACGACACTTTCTACGGCCTTGTCGGCAACCCCGAAGGCGGCCACCACCACGGTGAAGAAGAAGAAGGCGGCGAAGCAGAGGAAGAGGAAGAAGGCGAAGAAATCGTCTCCATCGGCCTGAAGCAGTGGCGCGGTGATTTCCGTGCCGACATCGCACTGGGCGAAGGCTTCATCGAACGTCTGAAGCTGCGCGCCGGCTATTCCGATTACACTCACACCGAATTCGAAGGCGAAGAAGTCGGCACTGTTTACGACAGTTCGACCTTCGAAGCCCGCGCAGAGCTGATCCAGGCATCGGGCGGCGTCATCGGTGCGCAGTTCACATCGCGTGATCTTTCCGCAGTGGGTGAAGAGGCCTTTGTCGCACCCAACGATACGACACAGATCGCCATTTTTACCGCACAGGAATTCGATCTTGGCGGGCTGGAAGTCGAGCTGGCAGCGCGTTTCGAAAATGTCGATGTATCGTCCGATCCGCTGGGCGTTGAGCGGGACTTCCAGCTGTTCTCCGGCGCAGGATCGCTGGTTTACGCACCCGAAGGCAGCGGCGTTCGCGTCGGCGTCACCGCATCGCGTTCAGAGCGCGCACCTGCCGGTGAAGAGCTGTTTGCAAACGGCCCGCACATCGCGACGCAGCAGTTTGAAATCGGCGACGTGAACCTCGACACGGAAAGCGCATGGGGGCTTGAAGCCTTTGCTCGCGGAGAGCTGGGCGGCGTCCAGTTCGGCCTGTCCGTCTATCAGCAGTGGTTCAATGACTTCATCTTCCTCGCCGGCAATGGCGAAGAAGAGGACGAACTGCCGGTCTTCCTGTTCCTTCAGCAGGACGCCGACTTCTTCGGTATCGAAGCAGAAGTGCGCACCCCGCTGATCGACAATGACGATTTCGCCCTCGTCGCCGATCTTCGCGGTTCGTATGTCACTGCCGAGCTGAGCGATGGCAGCGCGCTTCCGCGCATTCCTCCGGTACAGCTTCTGGGTGCACTCGAAGCGCAAACGTCACAGTTCGACGTGCGCGGTGAAGTGCAGTGGTTTGGTGAACAGAACAGCGTCACCGAATTCGAAGCACCCACGGACGACTTCGCTTTCGTCAACGCCTACATCACGTGGCGCCCGTTCGAGAGCAATAAGAGCGTCGCTCTCCAGCTTGCGGCTGAAAACCTGTTCGATACGACGGGCCGCCGCCATTCGAGCTTTACCAAGGAATTCCTGCCGCTGCCGGGCCGCAATTTCCGCGCCAGCGTTCGCATGAGCTTCTGACATAAAGAGGGGGAGCGTAGCTCGCGCCGCGCTCCCCCAATTTACCGTTCTGATCAGGCGGCACCGGCTTAAACGCTGGTGCCGCCTTTTTCGTGTCAGTTCTCTACTTCGAAGGTCAGTTCGGCATGTTCCTGAAGGCGATCAACCAATGCTTCGCCAAGGAAAGAGCCGGGTGTACCAACGCCGCCCGGCGCATCGCTGTTCAGCAGACCCATTCCGGTTTCGGCGATCATGCGGCTGGTTGAGCCATAACCGGGATCATACTTGCCCTTGACGCCAAAGTGCAGCGCGTCGCCGCCGTCGGGATTGTCGGCGATAAACAACACGTCGTAAAAGCCGTTCTCACGTTCTTCTTTTGTCGGGCCTTCACCCGGCTTGGGCGGTTTGGCACCGAACGGGTTCTTCATCATTTCAGCCACGGCATTGGCTGCGGCCTTGCCCGCTTCGCCGGGGCTGGTGAGCATCATCTCATCATACTGGAAATCTTCGCCATAGGGATGGCCCAGCAGGAAATTGGTGCGGTGCACGTTCTTTGTGTTGATCGGCGCCATCACGAACGGCGCAGCCCATTTGCCAAGGTCGCTTTCATATTGCGGAACCATGCCTGTCGGCTGGCTCGGTCCGTCAAAGCCCGGCGCAAGCGCGAACGGATCGCGCAGAACGTTCAGGATCGACGGCTTCTTTGCGGCGGCCTTCATCGTCGCGCCAAGGCTGGCGGCAGTCCCGCCCGAGAACGTGCCTGCCATCGCGCGGACGCGGCCACGGATTTTCGGCGATGCCTTGCCGAAACGCTCCTTCGCCGCCTTCTGCGTCATCATCACGCCAAGATCGAACGGGATCGAGTCAAACCCGCTGGAGAAGCAGATTCGCGCGCCGCTGGTGCGGGCGTTTTCGTGATGCTCTGCAATCTTTTCCGCCATCCATGCAGGTTCTCCGCACAGATCGGTGTAGTCGGTGCCGGTGGTGACGCAGGCTGTCAGCAGCTTGTCGCCGTACAGCTGGTACGGGCCAACCGTGGTGATTACGACCTTTGTGCGCCGGCACATGGCTTCCAGTTCGCCCAGATCATCCGCATTGGCGACAACCAGCGGCGTATCGGCGGGCGCGCCGATTTCATCGCGCACCGCTTCCAGTTTTTCCTGAGAACGCCCCGCCATCGCCCATTTTGGCGCGTTGTCGGATGATCCATAATGGTTGTTCAGATATTCCGCGACAAGGCGCCCGGTATATCCGGTTGCCCCGTAAACGATGATGTCGAATTCTGTATCTGCCATATGAAAACTCCTTTGAACCCGTCCTTTGCATCCGCAATGCTACTGCACACACACTAAGTCAAAGGGTGATCGAATGGCCAACGCAGGTGCCGCTGCGTCATGCGGGCAAAAAAGAAGCCCACACCCTTTTGACAGGGTGTGGGCTTAGTGGGCCAAGGGGTGAAATCCCCTTCGCTCGGGTCGCCTCGTAAAACTTTTTGCTCGGCCGTTTGCGGTTCCCCCCAGAACCCGTCCGCGTTGGATGTGTAGTTAACAGGGTGTTTCCCCTTCATCTGTGATGCCCGTCACACTAGATTACAAAAGCTGGATTTTTTGACGTGTCGCCTGTGGATGCAGTCAGGCCGGAAGGGGGCAGATGGATACGCTGGATGAACTGATCGACAAGCTGGCGACTGACAGCTTGCTGAAGGCGCTGGACCCGCCGCAGCTGGAGCAATTGCTGCGCACGGCGCGGCGCAAGGAACTGGCGCGGGGCGAAGTCATCATCAGCCAGGGTGATGAGGAAAGCGATTTTGCCGTCTGCCTTCTGGCGGGTGGATTGAAGGTTAGCATGAACAGTGCAGGCGGGCGGGAGATCATCCTGAACTATTGCGGCCCCGGCGAAATCGTCGGAGAGATTGCCATGCTCGATCGTGGCCCGCGCACAGCGACGGTTTCCGCCGTTGGCCCGTCCACGGTTCTGCTTCTGCCTTCGCAGGCTTTCATCGACGCTGTGTTGTCCAATCCCGCATCAGTTGTCGGAGTAATGCGCGAACTCGCGCGGCGCGCGCGCCAGATGAACCTGATTGTTGAAAGCGACCGGACCTTTTCCATGGCCCCGCGTCTGGCGCGGGCAATCGTGCGGTTGATTGATCCCGATGCCGACGACGGAAGATTGCGCCACAATCCCAGCCAGAGCGATCTGGGCGCGTTTGCGGGGCTGGCGCGAGAGAATGTCAGCCGCCTGCTTTCCGAATGGGAGGAACAATCCGTAATCCGGCGGCAAGGCAGGGCGCTGATCGTCCTTAATGCCGACTATCTTCAGGACCTCGCCGATTTCGGCGATGAAGGGTAATCAAAGGCGTGGCAGGGTAACCCCGCGTTGGCCCATATATTTGCCAGCGCGGTCCTTGTAACTCGTCTCGCAACGCTCGTTCCCTTTCAGGAACAGGAACTGGCATGCGCCTTCGTTGGCGTAAATCTTTGCCGGAAGGGGAGTGGTGTTTGAAAATTCCAGCGTCACATGCCCCTCCCAACCCGGCTCCAGCGGGGTGACATTCACGATGATCCCGCACCGTGCGTAAGTGCTCTTGCCAAGGCAGATCACCAGCACATCCTCAGGCACACGGAAATATTCGACTGTGCGCGCAAGGGCGAATGAATTGGGCGGAATGATGCAGACATCGGTTTCGCGATCGACAAGGCTGTCCGCGTCGAATGCCTTTGGGTCCACGGTTGCGGAATTCACATTGGTGAAGATCTTGAACTCCGGCGCGACGCGCGCGTCATAGCCGTATGAGCTGAGCCCGTAGGAGATCACGCCTTCGCGCCGCTGCGCTTCGACAAACGGCTCTATCATGCCGTTGGTTTGAGCCTGCTCGCGAATCCACTTGTCTGAAAGAATGGCCATGCGCGATTGATTCCCGAACCGCGTTGCGGGGGCAAGCGGTGCGCGAATTTAGGTGTGGGTCAAACGCGCCCGCGCCCGCATCGCCGCCTGCCGGATAAATGTCCCTTTGGCCTTGGCATTGCCACGACAAGGTGACATGGGAATGTAACACAGTGCTTGTGCTGAGTTGCGAGATAGCGCAATTTCAAATGCTTAGCCGAAAGGGAGAATGTTACGTGACGGGTAATCTGGCGGCAAAAACGGTTAAGCGTATTCCGGGCGGGATCAGCCGGTTTTTCGGCCCCATGGGCGTTTTCTTCCGCGGCTTTATCGAACATCCGCGCATGGTTGGTTCTATCATCCCGTCTTCACAGGCCACTATCGACACCATGCTGGAGCGGGTCGATTGGGCGCAATGCAAACTGTTTGTCGAATACGGGCCGGGCGTCGGCACGTTCTGTCCCGATATCCTGAAGCGCCTGCCTCAGGGTGGTGAGCTTCTGGTGATTGATACCAATCCGCTGTTCATCGACTACCTGACAGCCACAATCGACGATCCGCGCTTCACAGCGGTTCTGGGATCGGCCGCCGATGTCGAAAAGATCGTCGCGCGCACCGGCAGACCACACGCGGATTATGTGCTTTCGGGCCTGCCGATCTCTACCCTGCCCGAAGGGGTGGGCGAAGAGATTGTCGAGGCGACCTATCGCGTACTGCGCCCCGGCGGCGCGTTCATGACCTATCAGTTCAAGGACAAGGCACGACGCCTGACGGCCAGCAATTTTGACCGTGTCGACGAAGGTTTCGTGCTTCAGAACATTCCGCCCTGCCTGATGACATGGGGCTGGAAAGAGGCCCGCTGACCGCCCCTATTTGATGGTTTTGGCGCCCAGGCTGGGGTTCATCTCACCGATATAGTTGAGCCATTTCTTGGGGCGGCGCAGCATCTTTTCCGGATAATCGACCTTAACGCCCAGCATCGCCGCCATTGTCCCGACAAAATGGATGCAATTGCGTTTTTCCAGGTCGTAATATTTGCCGGGCTGGTTCTTCCAGCGCAAAACTTCGGCGGTGATCGCGTGATATTGCGCGTCGGTTATCGTGATCGAGAAATGGCGGTTGGTCTTGCGCACATTCTTCTCGCTTTCCGCCAGAACCATGTGCTTGACCGGGCCGGACAGGATCGCAGGCGTCACATTGCGCGCAGAGAAACCGTAATTGACGTTCACTGCCTCTCCGGTTTCCTCAAGCGTGCCCTCCATCACGATGAAGGTGTGGGGGTAGCGTCCCCAGAACACGTTGCCGTTAAAGCTGTGAAAGTGGATCTGGACCTGCGCCAGCGCAGGTCCGGACCACAAAAAGGCGAACAGCAGGAAAAGATGCTTCAAAAGGCGTGTCATGATGGCCTGTTATCGCGTGATTTTCCCGTCGCGCAAGACGCTATGGCGATATCACATGTATCGCCTTCAGCCCTGTTCCTCCATCACATCACCCATTGATGCGAGCAGGCTGGCATTGCCCCCTGCCGCTGTCGTGTCGATGCAGGCCACCCGCTCTGTTGCGAACCGGGCGAGATAGTGCGGACCGCCCGCCTTGGGGCCGGTGCCTGACAGTCCTTCACCGCCAAAAGGCTGGCTTTCGACAATCGCGCCGATCTGGTTGCGGTTGACGTAGAAATTGCCGACTTTGGCGCGGGACTGAACGAAGCGGCGCGTTTCGGCGATCCGGCTGTGCAACCCCAATGTAAGGCCGTAACCGGTGGCGTTGATGTCTTCGACGACATTGCCCAGTTCGCCTGCCTTGAAACGGCAGACATGCAGAACAGGCCCGAAATTTTCGCGCTTCAGATCAAGGATCGAGTCCAGTTCGATAATCGTCGGCGCGACAAAGCAGCCCGCCTGTGTCGAAGGATCAAGATCCAGCCTCCACACGCGGCCATCGCTTTGCTGACGACGCGCGACGTGGCGCTCCAGCGCAGCTTGCGCATCGGGGTCAATCACAGGACCGACATCGGTGTAAAGGAAACCGGGGTCACCCACGCGCAGCGCTTCGAACCCGCCGCGGATCATTTCCAGCATTTCGTCCGCAACATCATCCTGCAGATACAGAACGCGCAGCGCCGAACAACGCTGACCGGCGCTCTGGAATGCGCTTGCCAGCACATCGCGCACGACCTGTTCGGGCAGGGCGGAACTGTCGACGATCATCGCGTTCTGGCCACCGGTTTCAGCGATCAGAGTCGCAATCGGACCTTCGCGGGCGGCCAGCGTTTGGTTGATCAGCCGCGCTGTCTCGGTCGAGCCGGTAAACGCAACGCCTGCCAGCAGCGGGTGCGAGGTGATGCATTGGCCAACCTCCGCAGCGCCCGGCATCAATTGCAGTGCTTCAGGCGGAATGCCTGCCTCGTGACACAGCCTCACGGCCAGCGCGGCGATCAGCGGGGTCTGTTCTGCGGGCTTGGCAATAACTGTATTGCCTGCCGCCAAAGCGGCTGATGCCATGCCGGTGAAGATGGCGAGCGGGAAGTTCCACGGGCTGATCGTCGCAAAGACACCGCGCCCGTGCATGCTCAGCGTGTTTTCCTCGCCCGTCGGCCCGGGCAGGACAGTCGGCTGTTCGAACTGGCGGCGCGCTTCACTGGCGTAATAGCGCAGGAAGTCTACCGCTTCGCGCACCTCGGCAATGCCATCGAGCAGCGTCTTGCCCGCTTCGCGCTGGCACAGGCTGAGAAATTCATCCGTATGCGCTTCGAACAGGTCTGCTGCCTCTTCGAGCAGCAAAGCCCGCTTTTCACCGCCAAGCGCATCCCAGCCCGGCTGGATCTTTGCGGCGCGCTCGAACGCGGCGTCAACTTCCTCAGGCGTCGCATCGCGGCGTGTGCCGACTTCGACGGTCAGGTCATGCGGCATGGTAATCGGGGCCATTTCGCCGGGTTCGTCCGACGGGAAAGTCGGCTGGGCCACCCACTGTTTTGCAGCAAGCCTCTCAAGCCGCGCCTGCAGCGGGAAGAACACCTGCGGGTCCGACAGGTCGACACCCGCGCTGTTCAGTCGCTCTCCCAGTATATCGCAGGGCAGAGGGATGGCGGGATTGTGCCACGGATCAAGCGCTTCAAGCTCTGCAATCGGATCGCTGACAAGCTCTTCCGGAGCCAGATCGGCATCGCCCATGCGATTGACGAAACTGGTATTCGCGCCGTTTTCAAGCAGGCGGCGTACCAGATAGGCCAGCAGTTCCTTGTGCCCGCCAACCGGAGCGTAAATTCGCACAGGCGTGGGCGTATTGCCTTCCATCTTGCCGAGCGTTTCGTAGATTTCCTCTCCCATGCCGTGAAGGCGCTGGAATTCGAACGGGCGGCCTTCGCTCATTTCCTTCACGGATGCGATGGTGAGCGCGTTGTGCGTGGCGAAGGCGGGGTAGATCACATCGTCGTGTTCAAACAGCCGCGCTGCGCAGGCGAGGTAGGACACATCGGTTGCCACCTTGCGGGTGAAGACCGGATAGTCTTCGAAACCGCCGACCTGACTGACCTTGATCTCGCTATCCCAATATGCGCCTTTTACCAGTCGCACGAACAGGCGGCGATTGTGGCGGCGGGCGAGCTTCGCAATCCAGTTGCACATCGGCACGCCGCGTTTCTGATAGGCCTGAATGGCAAGGCCAAAGCCTTCCCAACGCGTTCCGTCGGGCCGCTTGAACAGATCATCATCGGCCATCAGCGTCTCAATGATGTCGAGGCTGAGTTCGAGCCGCTCTGCCTCTTCCGCGTCGATGGTGAAGTGGATATTCGCATCGCGTGCCTGCGCTGCGAGATCGCGGACAATCGGCACGATTTCGTCATGCGCCTGTTGTGCGTGCATGTAGAAATATTTGGGATGCAGGGCTGACAGTTTGACAGAGATACCCGGCGATCCGCTCACGCCTGCACCGGCTTCGCGTGCGAGCCTGTCCAGCGCGGCGGAATAGGACTGACGGTATTTTTCCGCATCCGCGAAAGTCATCGCGGCCTCACCCAGCATATCGAAACTGTGCGTCCAGCCTTTTGCCCGTTCGGGGGCCGCGCGTTTCAGTGCTTCGTCGATGGTCCGGCCAAAGACAAACTGGCCACCCATGATCCGCATGGCCTGCAATGTCGCCTTGCGGATCACCGGCTCTCCCAGACGGTTCATCGTGTTGCGCAGGGTCTTGCCCATGCCTTTCTGATGCTCTTCCGGCTTTTCCAGAACTTCGCCGGTCAGCATCAGGGAGAATGTCGCTGCGTTCACAAAGGTGGAAGAGCTTTCACCCAGATGCTCAGCCCAGTCGATATTGCCCAGCTTGTCACGAATCAGTGCGTCCGCCGTTTCGCTGTCCGGAACACGCAGCAGCGCTTCGGCCAGACACATCAGTGCGATCCCTTCGTCTGTATCCAGACCATATTGCTGGAGAAACGCATCGACCCCGCTCGCCTTGTATTCGCGAGCGCCTTCGATCAGGGAAATCGCCAGCTGAGAAGCCTTGTCGGCCACGCGCCGTGCGGGCCCCGCCTGTTCAAGCCGTTCTGCAATACATGCGTCTTCATCCTGCCGGTAGGCTGCGCGAAGGTCGGTGCGGTCGAGGAACGTGGTCGAATACGCGGGAATCTGATGTGGTGTCACTGGCTCTTGTGTCTCTTTCTCTCGTTGCTGAGTCGCTTTGTTTCTATGCACTGGCCCCATAGACGCTATGTGCCCATCTTTCGAGGGCAGTAACGTAAATGGGACGCAATATGGGTAGGCTTGAAGGAATTACGGTTGTGGACTGCACCCAGTTCCTGCCCGGACCGATGATGACAGTGATGATGGCCGATCAGGGCGCCCGCGTTATCAAGGTTGAACCGCCCGCAGGCGATCCCGCCCGAACGCAGGAACCGTTCGCCAAATATGGAGCGGAGGAACACTCCGTCTGGTTCGCAAATCTCAATCGCGGCAAGACTTCGCTGGCGCTGGATTTGAAAAGCGAAGCGGGCAAGGAACGCCTGCGTGCTGCCATCGCCGAAGCGGACGTGTTCGTGGAGGGTTTTCGACCGGGCGTGATGAAGCGTCTTGGCTTCGATTATGAAGCGGTGAAGGCGATCCGTCCCGACATCATCTATTGCTCCATCACCGCTTTCGGTCAGGAGGGGGCGTTATCGCACCATCCCGCGCACGATATGGCCGTGCAGGCGCTGGCAGGGTTTATGAGCGTGAATGACGGGCCGGATGGAACGCCCGTCGTGCCCGGCGTGGCGAGCTCCGACATGGCGGCAGGGCTGACAGCGTTATCGTCCGTGCTCATGGCGCTCGTCGGGCGGCAACGTACGGGTGAGGGCGCGTATATTGATTGCGCCATGTTCGATAGCCTCCTGCCGTGGTGTGCCCATACGGCGGGCAGCGCGATTGCAGGCGGAGACAGCCCGCAAAGCGCGCAGCAGCGGTCCCTTGGCGGGGCGGCGTTTTATCAGGTGTATGGGACGAAATGCGGTGGCCATATTGTGCTGGGCGGGCGCGAGATAAAGTTTGCCCGCAACCTGCTATCGGCCCTTGATCGGGAAGATCTGGTTCCAGTGGCTCAGGCTCCGGCAGGGGAGCAGGGCGCATTGATCGACTTTCTCAAGCAGACATTCGCGCAGAAAACCCGCGATCAATGGACGCAGTGGTTCGCTGACAAGGATGTGGCCTTTGCGCCGGTCCTCAATTTCAGGGAAGCTCTGGATGAACCGCATGTCGCGCAGCGCGGTTTGTGGGTCGAAGCGGATGGCGGCGGACGGCACATTGCGCCAGCGGTGAGGATTGCGGGGGATGACTGGACACCTGCGCCGATCCCGCAACTGGGGGAGGGCGACTGATGACGCTGAGACTGGAAACAGACGGCGCTGTTGCCCGATTGCTGATCGACCGCTCGCAAAAGCGCAATTCCATGTCGCTTGCGATGTGGGAGGCGCTGCCTGAACTGCTTACCGATGCCTGCGAAAACCCCGAAATCGGCGTGATCGAACTGACAGCGGCGGACCGGAACAGCGCCTTTTGCGCCGGTGCGGATATTGGTGAAATGCTGGCGCATCGGGACGATCCGCAATGGCTTTCGCGCAAGCAGTCGGCGATCAACCGCGCGCAGTATGAACTTGCCCGATGCCCGCTCCCCACGGTCGCCTTTGTGAACGGGGATTGCATCGGCGGTGGATGCGGACTGGCGATGGCTTGCGACATGCGAATTGCTGTGCCCACCGCGCGTTTTGGCATCACGCCGGCGAAGCTGGGCCTCGTCTATCCGCTGCATGATGTGAAACTGCTGATTGATCTGGTTGGGCCAGGGCAGGCGCGGCGACTGCTTTACACAGGGGCATTGATCGACGCGACCGAAGCGCGGCGCATCGGCCTTGCGGAAATGATTGCCGACAATAGCGACAGCCTGATCGCAGGTATCGTCGCCGGATCGCCCTATTCCCAATCACAGGCAAAACGGTTTGTGCAGCTTGCGCTTGACGGGCAGAGTGTCGATGATGAGGCAACGCTGGATGCCTTTGCGAAGGCCTTTGCCGCAGCGGATTTTACCGAAGGCGCGAATGCCTTTATTGATAAGCGCAAGCCGCGGTTTGGCCGCGCAGCCTCGCAAACGGGAAAGACGGAGTAAGCACCCCCATGGCGATTTTCGCATTCTATTGCCGTGACGGAGAGGAAGCGCACCGCATCCGTCCGCGTGTGCGTGAAGAACATTTCGCTCACATCGAAGCGCATCGTGGCGATTACATGTTGGGCGGCCCGCTGAAACGCGGAGGGGAGGCAATCGGTTCGCTGATCCTTATCGCTGCGGAGACAGAGCTGGATGCGCGCGCGATTTTCGAAGCCGATCCCTATTTCATCGCCGGTGTCTGGCAATCCATCAATGCAACCGAATTCGTCCCGCTAACCGGCGAATGGTCACCGGACGAGGATTGAGCCCGATCAATCGAGGTCGAGCACCCGTCCGGCCACTGCATCCAGCTTCGCCATAACCTCAAGGTCCCGTTCCTCGGGCGCGGTGATGATGGCATTGTCCAGGCAGGTATCGATCGGCGATGCCTTGCGCTTCTTGGGCAGGCTTTCGATCAGTTTGACGACCATTTCGCGGGCCAACGCGCCATTGGTCTGCATCTGTTTGATGACTTCGGCGACATCGACAGAATCGCCTTCACGCCAGCAATCATAGTCCGTCACCATCCCGACCAGCGCGTAGGGAAGCTCCGCCTCCCGCGCGAGCTTGGCTTCCGGCATTCCCGTCATCCCGATAATGTCCGCTCCCCATTGGCGATACATCCGGCTTTCGGCGCGAGTGGAGAATTGCGGGCCTTCCATTGCGAGGTAGGTCGCGCCCACGGCCGCCTTGCCCTTGCAGGCCGTGAGCGCCTTTGCCGCCATTTCCGACAGGCGCGGGCATGTCGGATCGGCCATGGATACATGCGTGACAAAACCGCTGGTGTAGAAGGTGGAGGCGCGGTGCACCGTGCGGTCAATAAACTGGTCAACCACCGCAAACCGGCCCGGCTCCAGTTCCTCCCGCAGGGAACCGACCGCCGAAATTGCCAGCACATCGGTGCAGCCTGCGCGTTTGAGCGCATCGATATTGGCCCGCGCGTTCAGCTCTGTCGGCGTGACATAATGGCCGCGGCCATGGCGGGGCAGAAAGCGGACTTTCACCCCTGCCAGAGTGCCGCACAAAATCTCGTCTGATGGTTCACCCCAAGGGGTATCAATCGCGATCCACTGCGCGTCCTGCAGGCCCTCTATGTCATAGAGGCCAGAACCGCCGATAATCCCGATGCACCATTCGCTGGCCATAAACGTCCCGTAATGTCTTTGCGTGCGGGGCCTTAGGTCAGGTCAAAGGGCTCGGGCAAGGCTTTCCGGACAAAGCTTTCCGCTTGTGCATAGGGACCATTGATCGAAGCACGCGCATTCATCCGCTCATGATGCGCTTTCAGGGCAGGCCACGCATCCAGCGGAGCCTTCGCCACCAGTTCGATCTGCATGAAGCAGCAAGTGACGGCGATATCGGCAATGCTCATCGCATCGCCCGCAAACCAGTCGCCATCGCCAAGCGCGCTTTCAAGGAAATCCAGCACAGGTGGCAGTTGTTCTGCCCACGCGTTGCGCGCGGTTTCGAGGTCCGGTTCCTTTCGCTGGACCAGACTGAAGAAGATCGGGCGAAAGATGCCGAGGCCCGCCGCGGGGGCTAGAGTGGTGTCAGCATATTCTTCGATAAACAGCGCGCGTCCGTAATCGAACGCACCGGCTGGATACAGCGCGGGCTGCGCGTGTTTCTTTTCAATGTAGCCGCAGATCGCGCTCGAATCAGCGATGGTGCCCGCTGCGCCTTCGTTGCTGATTGAACGGTCGCGCAGAACCGGGATGCGCTTCATCGGGGAGATATCGGGAAACCATTCCGGCATCGCCATGATGTTCACAGGCTCAATGTCGAAACCGGCCCCCTTCTCGATCGCGCAAGCCAGAACCTTGCGAACAAAGGGTGAGACGGGGGAACCGTAAACCAGAAAATCGGCGGGGGTATCGGACAAATTCTCTCTCCTTGGATCGGCGCTTTGGCCTGACTGGCCGTTTACGCGAATGCCAGCCTCACGATAGCCAGTCTGACGGCAGGACGTAACAACAATTGCGTTTTGAAATGTAAAGCGCCAGTCTTATTGTAATACCAGAACACAAGCTTTCACGAATTCCGAGAGAGAGAGGAAATCAGCATGGTCACCCAGTACAAGAACCTGATCAACGGAGAGATGGTCGAAACCGGCGAATGGCTCGACGTTGTGAACCCTGCCAATGAAGAAGTCATCGGGCAGGTCCCCGCCTGCGGTGCTGGTGAACTGGACAAGGCTGTGGCCGCAGCCCGCGCTGCGTTCAAGACATGGAAGAAAACCTCTTTCGAGGAACGTCAGGCCGCGTGCATGGCGATCTCCGGCGCGATCAAGGAAAATGCCGATGAGCTTTTCCGGCTCCTGACAAGCGAGCAGGGCAAGCCGCATGCCCAGGCCAAGGGCGAGATTTTCGGCGCTGCGGGCATTTCGGCGGCGCAATCAACGCTGCAACTGGAAGAAGAGATCATCCAGGACGATGACACGCGCCTGCATCGCCATCGCCGCGTGCCGGTGGGCGTCGTCGGCGGCATCGTGCCGTGGAATTTTCCTGTGATGATGGCGATCCAGAAAATCATTCCGGCGCTGATGAGCGGTTGCACCATTGTGCTCAAACCCTCGCCCTTCACCCCGCTCGCGACTCTGCGCATTGCCGAACTCATCGCGGATAAGGTGCCGGCTGGTACCGTCAACATCATCACCGGCGAAGACAGCCTCGGCCCGCTCATCACCGGCCACCCCGATATCGACAAGATCACCTTCACCGGCTCCACCGCGACCGGCAAAAAGATCATGGAAGGCGCCGCTGGCGATCTTAAACGGATCACGCTGGAACTGGGCGGCAATGATGCTTCCATCGTTCTGCCCGATGCCGATCCCAAGAAAGTGGCCGAACAGCTTTTCTGGTCGAGTTTCCAGAACGCAGGCCAGGTCTGCATCGCGGCAAAGCGCGTCTACATCCACGAAGATATCTATGATGAACTGTCAGCCGCTATCGCCGAATATGCGAAAAGCGTCGTCGTGGGTGACGGCAGCGAGCAGGGCACCGGCGTTGGTCCGATCCAGAACAAAAAGCAGTATGAGCGCGTTCTCGAACTGATCGAAGATGCCAAGGATAACGGCTATAAATTCCTCACCGGCGGTGACAGCGATCCGTCGGGCACCGGCTATTACGTGCCGATCACCATTCTCGATAACCCGCCCGAAGATGCGCGTATCGTTGCCGAAGAACAATTCGGACCTGTCATGCCGCTGATGAAATTCAGCAGCGAAGACGAAGTGATCGAGCGGGCCAACAATTCGGATTATGGCCTCGCAGGGGCAGTCTGGACGGCTGACCACGACAAGGGTGTTGAGATCGCAGAACAGCTTGAAACAGGCACAGTCTGGATCAACGAATTCATGCACCTTTCCCCGTTCGCACCATTTGGCGGTCACAAACAGTCCGGCTTTGGTGCCGAATATGGCAAGGAAGGTTTGAAAGAGTTTACTTATCCGCAGGTTATCACTGTTAAGAAGGATAATGTGGTGGCCTGATTTACGGGTCCTTGTGGGGAAGGATTTCAAGATGAGTAACAATTCGCGCGATACTATTTCGCGCCGCGACCTTATGGCTATGGGCGTTATCCTTGGCGGCATGAGTATTGCCGCTCCGGCGGGCGCGCAAAGTCTCGGCGGCATTATCGGTTCGGCAAAGAAGGTGGCCAAGGCGGTCAGCTACTCCGATGCCGAGATGAAGGTCTATTTCGATCAGATGTCGGCGGAAATGGATGATCGCAATCCTGTCGCCGGACCGGATGATCCCTATGGCCAGCGGCTCGCGGCTTTGTCGCAGGGGCTGGACAGCTATGACGGGCTCGATCTCGACATCAAAGCCTATCTGGTGCGTGATGTGAACGCGTTTGCGATGGCGAATGGTACGATCCGCATTTTTGCAGGGCTGATGGACGATTTTACCGATGACGAAGTGCGCTATGTCATCGGCCACGAAATCGGCCATGTGAAACGCGAACACACACGCAAACGCATGCAGGGCGCTCTCCAGCGTGATGCTGCGATGAGCGTGGCGGGCACAGCCAGCAGCGAAGTGCGCCAGCTTGCCTCGGGTGAGCTTGGCAAGCTGTTTGGCGATGTGATTTCAGCCCAACACAGCCAGAAACATGAACGCGAGGCGGACGATTACGCCTTCGAATTCATGCAGGCCAACAATTACGATGCGCAGGCCTGTGTCACCGCGCTTGAAAAGCTGAACGGCATGGGCGGCGGAGGCGGCGGTCTGCCTTGGCTGCAAACCCATCCCAGCCCGGCAAAGCGCGCCAAGCGGATGCGCAAAAAGCTGGCCTGATTGCTCGCAGGTTCGCTAGCCTTTCATCATGATCGACAAAAGCGAACTTGAAGCGGGACTGACAAACGTAATGAGACGGGCGGGCTTTGGTCCGCCCGTTTCGCCAGATAGCCTCGTGCGGCTGACCGGCGGCGCGACGATGGAAAGCTGGCGGTTTGAGGCAGGCGGTGAGCCTTTTGTCCTGCGCCGTGCGCCGAGCCTCGCCTTCATGGATGACCGTCCCTTTGGACACGATGTCGAGGCTGCGATTATCCGCGCTGCCGTGGATGCAGGGGTAACAGCGCCACAAGTCGTGGCGGAGTTGGAGCCGGAAGACGGCATCGGTTCGGGCTTTGTTATGCAAGCCTTGCCTGGCACGCCCAATCCCAAAGAGATTTTGGAGATGGATGGGACGGCTGCGCTTCTGCGCGAAGCGGCACGCGACCTTGCGCGCATCCACTCAATCGCGCGCGATGCCGTGCCCGAAACGGTGCCGGTGATGGACTATCGCAAAGCCATCGCGGACCTGAAAACCCAGTTTAAAGAGACAGGCGGCGACCGCCCGATAATCGCGCTGGGGCTTAAATGGATGGAGGACAATTGCCCTGATCCGGTGGAGCCGGTGCTCAATCACGGCGATTATCGCATGGGCAATCTGCTGGCGGGGGGTTCGCGGCTGACAGGCGTGCTCGACTGGGAGCTCGCGCACTTCGGAGACCGGCATGAGGACTTGGCCTTCGGCTGCATGGCGGTGTGGCGCTTCCACCGATATGATCGGCCGGCGTTGGGGCTGGGGGGGCTTGAGGACTACTTCGCCGCCTACGAAGCCGAGGCTGGCGTCACAATCGACCGCAAACGCTTCCGCTACTGGCTGATCCACCGCACCGTGTGGTGGGCGCTGGGCTGCCTCAAAATGGCGCAAATCTGGCGCAGCGGCGAGGACCGGATGCTTGAGCGCGTGGTGATCTCGCGCCGGACGAGCGAGCAGGAATTGGACCTGCTGATGCTGCTGGAAGAAGATGCGCCGGAGGAGGAGCGAGCCGTGACGGTCCAACCTAAGTCCCCGGATGAGGATAAAGGCGAGGCTTGCAATGGTGAGTTGGCGGCGGCGGTCTCTGAGTGGTTGGAAACCATCAAGCCTCTGATGGAAGGCCATAATCGGTTTCAGTTTGCGGTCGCCCGTAATGCGCTTGGCATGATCGCTCGCGATGACGCAATCTTACCTGAGTCCCTTGATGCGCCTTTAGTGTCAGATATCTTCTCTGGCCGAACATCGCTTGCCACTCCGGGCGTTCTGGCAACCCTACGCGAAGCTGCCCTCGACAAGCTCAATGCGGACGTGCCGAAGTATCCGGCGCTGGCTGCCGCTCACAAAAATTGGACCGGAGAAACCTAATGGACTTCGCAATTCCCGCCGATCTTCAGGCCTATCTCGATGAACTCGACGCTTTTATCGAGGCCGAGATCAAGCCGCTCGAAGAGCAGGACGACAACATCCGTTTCTTCGACCACCGCCGCGAACACGCGCGCACCGATTGGGACAAAGGCGGCCTCCCGCGCGAGGATTGGGAACAGCTTCTCAAGGAAGCCACCAAGCGCGCCGATGCCGCTGGCCATTGGCGCTTTTCCGCGCCCAAGCAATATGGCGGCAAGGATGGTTCAAACCTCTGGATGGCGGTCATCCGAGAGCACTTTGCGCGCAAAGGTCTTGGCCTGCACAATGATCTCCAGAATGAGCATTCCATCGTCGGCAACTTCCCCTTCGTCGCCATGTTCGACCAATGGGGCACGGAAGAGCAGAAACAGGAATTCATTACCGGCGGCTTTAATAGAGAGCGCCGCGTTGCCTTTGGCCTGACCGAACCCGATCACGGCTCCGATGCCACCCATATGGAAACCACCGCTGTTCGCGAAACGCGCGACGGGGTGGATGGCTGGCTGATCAATGGCGAGAAGATGTGGATCACCGGCATGCATGTCGCCACGCATTGCGCGGCCTTTGCGCGCACCAGTGGCAAGGCAGGCAGTGCGTCCGGCATAACCTGCTTCCTCGTCCCCAACCCGACCGAGGGGCTTGAGATCGAAGAATGGATGTGGACCTTCAACATGCCCACCGACCATCCGCGCCTTTCAATCAGAGATGTTTGGGTGCCTGACAGCGCCATTCTGGGCGTAGAAGGGCGCGGCCTGTCCCTTGCCCAAAGCTTCGTCCACCAGAACCGCATCCGGCAGGCGGCCAGCAGCTGCGGCGCGGCGATGTTCTGCATTGATGAAAGTGTGAAATACGCGCGCACGCGCAAACCGTTTGGGGAGGCATTGTCCAAAAATCAGGGCATCCAGTTTCCGCTTGTCGAGCTGGCAACGCAAACCGAAATGCTGCGCCTCCTGATCTTCAAAACCGCGTGGGAAATGGACAACATGCCGCATGAGGAGATCGAGCGGAGCATTTCGGACAAGGTTTCGATGTGCAATTACTGGGCGAACCGGCTGGTCTGCGAAGCCGCCGACCGCGCGATGCAGGTGCATGGCGGCATCGGCTATTCACGGCACACGCCGTTCGAGCACATCTACCGCCATCACCGCCGCTATCGCATCACCGAAGGCGCGGAGGAGATACAGATGCGCAAGGTCGCTGCGTATCTTTTTGGTTATCTCGGGCCGAAGAAAGAAGACAGGCAGGGTTCTTCTGAATGAAAGTGCAGGCAGGATTAGTCCTGATTTCTTGCAGTCTGTTGGCCGGATGTCAGAATGATCTGCCACGGGCTGAACTCCAGCAGCGCGGTTTTCTCCAGATGCCCAAGATTTGTGGCGCGGCGGCGGCGATCGGGCCACGGGTGGGCTCGGAAATTGATCGAAAGAATCCACCGGCTTGCACACTGCCGGACGCAGCAACAATAGCGCGCCAATGCGCCATTTATGATCAGGTGAATGATCCTGACTACAACCCCGCCTACAACGAAATGGGCGAGATTGTGGGTGGCGAACCTTTGCCCGAATATGGGGTCTCAAATGAGACGTGCGAATTCATTTCTGATGCTCAAAATGAGGCTAGATGCCTGTTTGATCTGGCGGTTCCCAGAGACCCGCAGGGTGCCCGACAGGTGGAATTGATCTTCAAGAATGTTCTCTGGCGCACCGATACGGCGATTTCTCATTCGGTCGATGTTTTCTGGATGACGCAAGGTGATTGCACAGTTGATGACCCGAAGCGGACGACAGAGCCCTAGTAATATTCTTTCGCCTCGCTAGTCTCCCGTTCCATTACAGGGAGACAATTGATGCGCCACTTCAACACGGGATTTCTCGGCACTTTGCTCGCAGGCTCGATGCTCGCCGCGCCAGCTTTCGCCAAGGATGACAAGGACGCGAAGTGGGATGTGAATGCACCAAAAGGTGCGGTGATAGAGCAAGTGCCGATCACAACGGATGAAGGCACGTGGATGGATGTGGATGTCTCGCCCGATGGCAAGACAATCGCCTTCACCCTGCTCGGCGATATCTACACGATCCCGATCACCGGCGGCACGCCAACGCGTATTGCCGATGGCATGGCATGGGAAGTGCATCCGCGCTTTTCCCCTGACGGGACGCGCATCGCCTTCACCAGCGACCGGGGCGGGGGCAACAATATCTGGCTGATGAACGCCGACGGTTCTGACAAACGGCAGCTGACCAAAGAAAGCTTCCGCCTGCTGAACCAGCCCACATGGTCGCCGGACGGTCGCTTCATCGCTGCGAAAAAGCACTTCACCACGGGGCGTTCGCTCGGCACGGGTGAGATATGGATGTACCACGTCTCAGGCGGCGGCGGTGTGCAGGTCGTGAAACGCCGGAACGAAGCGCTGCAAAAAGAACTGGGCGAGCCGGTCTTCGCGCCCGATGGCTCCGCGATCTACTACACCCGCAATACGACAGGCGGTAACACCTTCATCTACGCGCAGGATTCCAATTCCGGTATCTTCGCGATTGAGCGGCACGATCTCGACACCGGCGAAGTTACCACAGCGGTGGATGGCTATGGCGGGGCAGTGCGGCCTGCGCCTTCGCCCGATGGCAGGGAAATCGCTTTTGTCAGGCGCGACAAGGATACCTCACAGCTCTGGATAAAAGACATTGCCAGCGGCCGTGAGCGGATGATCTACGATGCGCTTGATCTCGACGTGCAGGAAACCTGGGCAGTCACCGGCGTCTATCCCAACATGGACTGGACACCGGACAGCGCCAGCATCGTGTTCTGGGCGGGGGGCAAGCTGAACCGCGTGAACCGCGACGGGACCGGCCACGCTGTGATCCCTTTCAGCGTGAACGACACGCGCGGCATTGCCGATGCACCGCATCCCGAAATCGAAGTCGCTCCTGATCGCTTTACGACGAAGATGAGCAAGTTCGGCACGCTTTCCCCTGATGGATCGCGCGTCATCTTCGAAAGTCTGGGTAAACTGTACACCAAATCGGCGCGGGGCCGCGATGCCGCCCGGCCATGGATGAGTGGTGACGCGGTCGAGGTCTATCCGGCATTCAGCCGTGACGGATCGCAGATCGCCTTTGTCCGATGGACCGATGAAGGGCTGGGCCAGATCGTTGTCGCTGCGGCCAACGGTCAGGATGTGCGCGTCATTTCGGGTGAACCGGGCCATTACGCCAATCTCGCCTTTTCGCCTGATGGCAAACATGTCGCCTATGAAAAACGCAGCGGAGGCTATCTGACTGCGCCGGAATATTCGGAGAATACCGGCATATACCTGCAGCCGGTTGATGGCGGAGCGCCTTCGAAGGTATCTCGATCAGGTTCCGTCCCGCAATTTGGCGCGGACGGTTCGCGCATCTTCATGATCGGGCGCGAAGGCAGCAAGCTGGCGTTGATGTCGGCTGATCTGGATGGCGAGAAAATGCGCACACACGCCACAGGCACGCTCGTCAATGACTTCCGCGTGTCGCCGGATGGCAAGACGATCGCGTTCCGCCAGAATTACGAAGTGTTCGCCATGCCCGTTATTCCAGGCGGCAAGCCTGTTGACGTGAACGAGGCGAAGGGACCGGTTCCGATCACCAAGGTTTCATCAGGCGGGGCGGACTATCTCGGTTGGGCGCGCGGCGGTGAAACGCTGTTCTGGTCTATCGGGCCGCAATTGAAGCAGGCGCAGGTCAGCGACTTCTTCCCCTCTGCGCCCAAGGGTAAGGGTGACGCTAAAGGCTATAAACAGCCCGACAGCTTTATCTCGATGGCGATCACGGTTGATGCAGCCAAGCCGAGCGGCACTGTTGCTATAACAGGCGCGAAAATCCTGACTATGGCAGGCGGGCTTGATCGCAATGATGCAGGTGTGATCGAAAACGGCGTGATCGTGATCGAAGGCGACCGGATCAAGGCCATCGGCGCAGCAGGTGAAATTGACGTACCGCAGGGCGCCACCGTTGTTGATGCGACCGGCAAGGTGGTCATGCCCGGTTTCGTCGATGCGCACCATCATGGCCCGCACGGCACAGGTGATCTGATCCCGCAGCAAAACTGGAGCCTGGTGCAGGATCTGGCGCTGGGCACTACGACAACGCATAACCCGTCAAGCAATTCCAGCCTTATCTTCGCCTCGGCGGAACGGCAGCAGGCTGGCAAACTGCTGGCGCCGCGTATCTTCTCTACCGGAGAGATCATCTACGGAGCGAAAGCACCCAGCGTTTACGCGCGCATAGACAGCTATGAAGATGCGCTGGCGCATGTTCGCCGGATCAAGGCGCAGGGCGGTATCTCGGTCAAGAACTACAACCAGCCCCGCCGCGAACAGCGCCAGATGGTGGCGCGTGCTTCGGTGGAAGAAAACATGCTGGTTGTGGCTGAGGGCGGTTCGCTGTTCGGCATGGATATGAACCTGATCGCCGATGGCAATTCGACCATTGAACACAACGTGCCGGGCGATGTGTTTTACGAAGATGTGCTGCAATTCTTTGGTGCGTCCAACTCGAACTACACGCCCACGCTGAATGTGACCTATGGCGGGTTGGCCGGTGATCCCTATTGGAGGCAGGCGACCGACGTATTCGATCACCCGCTGATGATCCACACACCGCCAAAGGTTCTTCTGTCGGCCACAGCGCGCCGGACGAAAGCGCCGGAATGGGCTTTCGTCGATGACAATGCCGCGAGAGAGGCAAACAAGATCTCCAAACGCGGGGTGAAGGTTTCAATCGGTGCGCACGGCCAGCAACCCGGTATCGGCGCGCATTGGGAAATCTGGAGCTTTGCCCGCGGCGGGATGAGCCCGGTCGAAGCGCTGAAAACAGCAACGATCTGGCCTGCGCAATCGCTTGGTATGGAAAAGGATGTCGGCAGCCTCGAAGCGGGCAAGCTGGCGGACCTTCTGGTTCTGACGGCTGACCCGACGGCGAACATCCGTGACAGTGACAAGATCGAAAGCGTGATGATCGGCGGCCGCATGTATGACACGGCGACCATGCAGGAAGTCGCCACTGGTGACAGTGGCCGACGGGCCTATTGGTGGGAATCCGGCCAAGGCGGCAGCGCTGGCGGATCAGAGGCGGCAACCCATGCCGGTGGCGGCCACAATCACGGCGATGGCGACGGAGGGCGTCAGTAAGCCCCCCCGTTCCACTACCCGTCCACTACCCGTCCGCTTCCATCAGCTTCTTGAGGTCTTTCAGAGCCTTCGCACGAAGCTGATGGACGCGCGGCACGCTGACTTCCAGCACGTTGAACGCTTCAGGCGTCGCGCTCCAATGGCGCTGTCCGTATCGTCGTATTCGCATGAACGTGCCGAGAGCGGAAAAGCCTCACGGTCTAGTCTGCAATCCAGTCGCTGATGATCCCCGCAGCATCGGCAGGGTCCTGAAACGGGTGGAAGTGCGTCATATCCGGTCGCGGCATGTCTTTGCCGTTGGGGATATGATCGGCGAGCATCGGCCATGTCGGCGAGCTTTTGAAATCGGTGAAGCTTGTCTGTTTGGCCCGCACCACAAGTGTCGGCGCCTCGATCCGCTTGATCGCATCATGAATGCCCGGATTGCTGCGGCTTGATCCGTACAGACTTGCTTCCATTTCCGGCAGGCAGGCGAGTTCGTATCCGTCACCTTTGGGTGTAAGGCCGTGACGGCAGTAATTCTCAAACACGCGGCGATCGAACAGGGCGTAGGGATCGCGGCTTTCAAACCGCTGCATCATCGCCTCGGGGCTTTCGAAGTCACGCTTTCGCCGGATGGCGGGGTGCGGAGCGTCACTGGTGAAAAGCGCGCTGTCGGCTGCGTAGAATTCAGGCGCCATGATGACAGGATCGAACAGGATCAACCTGCTGAAAACATCGCGAAGATCACCGGCGCATTGGGCCAGCACATGCGCGCCCATCGAATGGCCGATGCCGACCGCGCGCCGGATTTTCAACTGCTCCAATACAGCTTTCATGGAAGCGACGATCACGCCCCAGTCATCCACCGGTCCGCCTTCGGACCGGCCATGGCCATACATGTCGACGCTGATGATCCGGCGGCCTTCGAAATGCGCGATAACTGCATCGAAGACGCGAGCGTGAAAGCCCGTTGCATGGGCGAAGAATAGCGGCGGCTGCCTGTTGTCAGGATCAGCGCGCCATTCCCAGTATCCGATTTTCAGACCGTTTACGCTGACGGACCGCGCGACAGGCTCTCTCATTCAAAGAAGCCCGGTTCGCCGTCATTGAAATCGGGCAGGGTTTCGCGGTTCTCTTCCACCTCATCAACGGGGGCTTCGTCCGGGAGGGCTGATTTGAGCAGGAAGAACCCACCAAACGCCGCGATAAGCGATCCGGCAAGCACGCCGACCTTAACCGCATCGACCTGAGCCGAATTGTCAAACGCAAGGCCCCCGATGAACAGGCTCATGGTAAAGCCAATCGCGGCCAGCAGCGAAAGCCCGTGGATCTTGCGCCAGCCCACACCATCGGGAAGCTTGGCAAAACCGGTCTTAACCGCGATCCACGCCATTCCCATGATGCCTACCTGTTTGCCGATCAGCAGACCTAGCGCAATGCCCAGCGGCAGCGGGGCGAGCAAGTCGGAGAATGACAGACCGATGATCGTGACACCGGCATTGGCAAAACCGAAAATCGGGATGATGAGGAAAGCGACCCATTTGTGCAGGCCGTGCTCCATATCATGCAGCAAATGCGTCCCGTCCCGAGCAACCATCGGGATCGTCATGCCCGCTGCAACGCCGGCCAGCGTCGCATGGACGCCCGATTTGAGCACAAAGACCCACATGATCACCGTCAGCACGACATAGGGCATGCTGGAGGACAGGCGCAGGCGGTTCACACCGATCAAAAGGGCAAGGCAGATCGCCGCGCCGATCAGCATGTTGATCTTGATCGTGCCCGAATAGAACAGCGCAATAACGGTAATCGCGCCAATATCGTCAATAACGGCAATCGCCAGCAACAGCGCCTTCATCGCCACCGGCACACGCGGGCCAAGCAGGGACAGGATGCCCAGCGCGAACGCGATATCGGTTGCCGCCGGGATCGCCCAGCCGTTGATATTTGCCGGTTCGTTATAGTTGAATGCCACGAATACGAGCGCCGGCATCGCCATCCCGCCAATGGCTGCAACCAAAGGGAGAGCGGCCTTGTCCATGCTCGACAACTGCCCGTCGATAATTTCCCGCTTCACTTCCAGACCAATGAGGAAGAAAAACACCGCCATCAGGCCGTCATTGATCCACAAAAGCAGCGGTTTGTTGATTTCGAATGCGCCGTAAGACAGGTTCATTTTCGCTTCCAGTGCCCCGAAATAGGTCGGCGCAAGCGGGCTGTTCGCGATGATCAGAGCCAGCGCGGCGGCGATGATCAAAACGATGCCCCCGGCACTTTCCTGCTTCACGAAGTCTTTCAGGGCGTCTCCGAAACGATTGAGCATGGGCAAGGTCCTGTCTTCTGAGCGCGAAGGGATGTGATAGCCTAACGTGCAAACCACGCGAGTGTGCCCGGTAATTCACCGCGTGCGGAGCGTAAAGCAAATCCGCGGCAAAAATAGCGGGCACCAAGGGCATTTTCGTTTGTTTGTTTATCGCCGCATTCATTGACAATCGCGCGGCATTCGGGAAACGCGCGTTCGGTTTATTTTTCGATTTTCCCCACCCGGTACGGAGCCACCTTGCACGACGTTATGCCTCAAACGCCGGTTGATCCGGCTGATTTTCGTAAACTGATGGGCCAGTTTGCGACAGGCGTCTGCGTGGTTTCGGCCCGGCATGACGGTCGGATATCGGGCATCACCGTCAATTCGCTGGTCTCGGTTTCACTGGACCCGATGCTGATTTGCTGGAGCATACAGAACACGTCGAGCCAGTTTGATCTGTGGACTCAGGCAGAGAGTTTTGCGGTCAGCATCCTTGCGGAGGGGCAAGATAAACTGGCTTCCCGATATGCTGCTCGCGGGGATACGGGGCAGAAGGATGACGATTTTACACAATCGGGCCTTACTCAGCCGGTGATACGCGATGGGCTGGCGTATCTCGACTGTCGCAAATGGTCGCTCTATCCAGCGGGTGACCACACAATGATCTTCGGGGAAGTCACGGGGATAAAACAGACGGTCGATGGACGGCCGCTTGGCTTTTTCGGTGGGGAATTTTGCCGGATTGCCGATTGAGGGTTCGCATGGAAGAAAATGAAAATACGCGCGACGATACGCGCGAAAAGCTGCTTGCTGCAGCTCTCCAGCAATTTGCAGCGCGCGGTTTTCACGGTGCCAGCATCGCCCAGATCGCAGGCGAGCTGGACCTGACGAAACAGGCGCTGTTGTATTACTTCAAGCGCAAGGAAGACCTGTACAGCGAAGTCCTGCGCCGCATCGCCACGCGTATGCGCAATTCCATGAAGCGCGCGCTGGTGGACGGGCGTTCTCCGGAGCAGCAGTTCGAGGATGTGATCCTCGGGCTGTATGCGAGTGCGCGAGAAAATCCGGATGATCCACGCGTCTTGCTGCGCGAAGCGCTGGAGAACAAGCAAAGCGATGCGCCAGAGGAATCGTGGCACATTCGCGGTTTTCTGGACGAGGTCGTTGCGCTCCTGGACCGGGTGCCGGGTTTCGCTGAAATGGAACCCGCGCAAAAGTTCGCAGTGGTGTATCAGCTTCTCTCAGCCATCCAGTTCTTCGCCGCAACCGCGCCTGCACTCACCCGTTTCTATGGTGAGGAGCAATTTGCAAAGATCGACCAATCCTATCCCGATGAATTGCGCAATCAGGTGCACCGGATGATCGCCAGCGCCAACAAGGGCTGATCCTTAACGCAATACCATTTGCGTGCATCGGAACAGGGCGAGGGTCCGGCCGGTTTCCTCGTGCCGGACTGTCGAATTCCAGACTTGTGTGGTGCGGCCAAGATGTTCGGCTTCGGCCCTGCCGATAAGCACACCCTCGCTGGCGGTGCCGACGAAGTTCGATTTAAGCTCGATCGTGGTGTAGCCTTTCGCCCCTTCGGGCAGGCAGTTTCCCGCCGCGAAGCCACACACAGAATCGGCCAGCGCGATCATGCTGGCGGCGTGCAGGGCATTGGCACCTGATCGCAGGTGATGCTGCGCGATCTCCATACGCGCCTCCAGCCATCCATCGCCCTCTCCCACAAGCGTGATACCCATATGCGGGACGAGCCCGCCTGCTGGTGGATGAAATCGGATGTCAGTCATGCGGTGACGATAATTGAAGGGCTGATAGCTGTCACCCCACGGACGGATTTGCTTCAATCGCTTCGCACTCATCGGTTTTGGCGATCACTGAAAACGGTATTGCCTACATGACATGCGCTCTTATTGCGACTAATTATCAATAGTGAATTAACCGAAGGGAGCCGACATGCCAAGGCAATATATCAAGACCGCAACCTATTCCGTGATGCATGTGTGCGTCGCAGTGACGGTCGCCTACTTGCTGACAGGGCAGTTGGCCGCAGCCTTGGCCATCGGATTGATAGAGCCGCTGGTCCAGACATTTGCATACCATTTCCACGAAGCCGCATGGGCGAAGAAAAATGATGTTCTGGCGGGGCCAGCCAGGGGTTCGCCAGAAGCCGCATTCGCATGAGGCGGAACGACAGACACCAATGACGCCAAGCCAAAAGAACGACAGTTGCTGCGCCCGCAACGCTCCTCGGATAGTTGCGGGTGTAGCTCAATGGTAGAGCAGCAGCTTCCCAAGCTGACGACGAGGGTTCGATTCCCTTCACCTCCAGCGCCGCCAACGTATCCGGCTGGCGGCGCCGACTGGCAGGCATCAGATTTCGGTGATGATCTCTTCAAGCGGAAGGCGCGATTTGGGCAGGTCTGCGTTAAAGTCGTCCTCGGCCCGATAGCCAAGTGAGACGATGCAAAGGCTCTTCAATCCTTTTTCAGCAAAGCCGAATTCCTTGTCGAGAGCGTCTGTATCAATGCCCTCCATCGGGGTTGTATCAATCCCAAGGGCAGCCGCGCCCAGCATGAACTGGCCGATATTCAGATAGGTCTGGCGCGCATTCCATTCGGCCAGAACGCCGGCTTCGCGGTTCATGTTGATGAACATCTTGCGCACATCGTCGGTTTGCTTGGCCAGAGCCTCCGGGTCGGAGTCAAAGCGGCCATCTGCAGCCTCCACCTCGAGGATGCGGGCAAGAAACTCTTCCGGCAGTTGGGTGCGCGAGGCGAAGACGACAGCCGCCGCGGCATTGAGGATTTTGGGTGTGTTGAATTCGTAATCGCCCTCCGTCCCCTTGGCGACGCGCTTCTTGCCTTCGGGAGTGGTTGCCAGGATGAAATGCCACGGCTGTGCGTTGGTGCTGGACGGGCTGAACTGCAACAATTCGCGGATTTTGACGAGGTCTTCCGGCGATAGCTGGCGCGTTTCGTCATAGGCTTTCGTGGTGTAGCGCGACTTTGCTGATGCCAGCACATCGGTTGCCTGCGACAGCGGGGAAAGAGTGGCTTTTGCCATGAAATTATCTCCTGTTTGTGTAGCGCGCAGCAATCGCTGCGCTTTGCCCAACCAACTGGGCAAGCCGGCGATTGTTTCCAGATTCCACCGCTTAAAGGACGGCAAAGAAGATGTTGGCGAGCGCGAAGAAGAAACCCGCCACGCTGTCGGCTGCTCCTATTTCGGCGGCAACCGGATTGCCCCGTCGAGGCGGAACTGATGGCCGTTGATATAGGTGTTGCGGGCAATCTCCACGATCAGCGATGCGAATTCTTCCGGCTCTCCCAAACGCTTGGGAAAGGGGACGCTCGCATTAAGCTGATCCCACATTTGCGGGTTGCGATCTTTCATACCCAGCATCAGCGGGGTAGCGAAAATACCGGGCATTACGGAATTCACACGGATCCCCAGATCCATCAGATCGCGGGCCATAGGCAGGACAAGACCGTTCACACCCGACTTACATGACCCGTAAATGACTTGCCCGATCTGTCCGTCCTGTGCGGCGACGCTGGCGGTGAGGATGATGGAACCGCGTTCGCCATCGGTATTCAGCGGCTCTGCATTCGCCATTCCCAGCGCAGCGATGCTGGCCATACGATAACTCGCGACCAGAATGCCCTCGGCTCCGAAAGCGTAATCCTGCGTCGACAAGCGTTTGTAGCCGCCCGTTTCCTTGTCATAGCCGATAGTCTTGCCCCGTTTGGATGCCATCGCGCAGTGGACCAGCACGCGTTCCTGCCCGTTCACGGCGCGGGCCGCGGCAAAGCCTGCCTCTGCCGAGGCTTCGTCCATGATATCAACATGGTGGAAAGAGCCGCCAATGGCGGCGGCGTGTTCTTCTCCTGCTTCGTCATTGATGTCGAAGATCGCCACTTTCAGTCCCGCATCGGCCAGCGCCTTTGCACTCGCGCGGCCAAGTCCCGACGCGCCGCCTGTGACAATCGCCGCCATTCCGCTTTCCAGTTTCATCTCTCTCGCTCTCCCTGTGATGGTTGTTTTACAATTCTTTTCCACTCTGGCGCGATCCTATGCACTGTTGTTCGACCGCGCCAGTTCGCGCTGCTAAGGCGTGGAAGATCGGGCGCATGATAATCGGAGGGGCGCGTTGGACAGTTTCCTGTTTTGCCTGCTTCTGGTGGCGGCCATCGGGCTGGGCGCGAAAGACCAGATCATGGTCGCTCAATTGTCGGACAGTCTCGCTGCGGGAGAGGGGGATGGCGCGCGCAGGCCGGTCCCGCTGCTGGTCCTAGGTATTACAGGTGCATGTATGAGCGCCGCTGTCATGGCCTATGCGGGAATGACGATGGCGCAGATACTGCCGCGCAGGGCCGCGCTGATGCTGATCGCGTTCGCTCTCGCCATTGCCGCGTTCGAGCTGTTCTGGCCGGTCCGGATAAAGGCTGCTGCTGAACCGACACGCTCGCTTGGTGCGATTGGTCTGGTGCTGTTGTGGCGGCAATTCGGCGATGCGGCACGCTTCACCGTGTTCGCTTTTGCCGCAGGCGCTGCCTATCCGCTGACGGCCTTTATCGGTGGCGCATTGGGAGGCGTCGCATCGGTCTCCCTCGGCTGGTCGATCGGGCATCACCGGCTGAAGCATTGGCCACTGAGATATGCCCGGCTGGCAATGGGGGTGGCTCTGATTATTGCCGCAATCTTCATCGGTTTGGGCGCGCGTTACGCCACCCTTTGATCGTTTTACTCGATCAATGCGATTGTGTTTTTCTCGAAACCAAACGCGCTCTCACCCATTGTACAACCAACAACACAAAAACGACGGCCGATCCCCCAGTGGCCGTAGTACAATGTAGAAGGAGGCAATATAATGCTTGACCCTAACAACAATTCGACCGTCGAAATGGTATCGGAAATCAATGGCCTGCTGGCCGATCACTTCGCACTTTACGTAAAGACCAAGAATTTCCACTGGCATGTAAAGGGTCCGCGCTTTCGCGACCTCCATATGCTGTTTGACGAGCAGGCAATTGAGCTGCGCGACCAGATCGATGACATCGGCGAACGTGCCCGCAAGATCGGCGGCGACACCATCACCTCGATCGGCATGATTGCAGAGCACACCAAGGTCAAAAACCAGGACAGCACCTCGCTGACCGCCGAAGACATGATCCAGGAACTGCTGGATGATAACAAGGCAATGGTTGCCCGCCTGAAGGGTATGAAGGACGTGGCAGAGCGCGCAGGCGATAACGCCACTGACGGCATGATCGATGACTGGACCGATCAGGCGGAGGAGCGCGTTTGGTTCCTCAGCTCGATTCTGGGCTAAGCCATTAACGAATACTGCCTAGGGCTCATGCTCTAAGTTGTTAACCAAAGGGCCGTTTCCGCTAGTCGGATGCGGCCCTTTTGCTATGGTGCCGCCCTATGCGGATCAACAGACCTTCCATCACCAATGTCGTGATGCACAACCACGCCAGCGACGATCAGGTTGCTGAGTTCTTCCACACCCGCCTCAGCCGTGCTCTGGCGAAAGAGAAGGGCGGGATTGCGGTTGCTTTCCCGGGTGGCTCGACACCGTTCCCGATCATCCGGAAACTGGCTCAGATGGATCTGGACTGGAGCCGGATTTCGGTCTTCCCGACCGATGATCGCGATGTCGAGGAAGATCACGAGGCGTCGAACACCGGCAAACTGCGCACCATGCTGGAGGAAAAAGGGGCGCTGGTTACGCCGCTGACCGAAGGCGTGGACATGCCGCATTTCGCAATCGTCTGGCTGGGTATGGGTGCAGACGGGCACATCGCATCGCTGTTCCCGAATACGCATCCTGATGTGAAAGACCCGCAGGCCATCCGCCGGATCACGCCCGACCCCCTCCCGCCGGAGGCTCCGTTTGACCGGATAACGCTCACCATTCCGGCGCTGCTTTCGAGCGATGAACTGGTGTTTCTGATCCGCGGCGCTGAAAAACGACAGGTGTTCGAAGATGCGCTGAATGGAAAGCATGACTTGCCCGTGCGCCGTCTGCTTGCGGCGCGGCAGGACAGCGCGCGCGACAGGGTAACGTGTTTCACCTGATGCTGGACCGTTTGCCTGCATCGCTGCATCGGGCGCTGTTGCCGATCGCATTTCGTGTCCGTCACCGCTGGCGTCGCTGGCGCGGCGTGGAACTGCGCGGCTGCGCGGTTGTCATCACCAATATGGCAGGCGATCTGTTATTGCTGCGCCATTCCTATGGGCCCGAAGTGTGGGCTTTGCCCGGTGGCGGGATCGACGCGGGCGAACAGCCAGAAGACGCAGTGCGACGCGAAGTCAGGGAGGAACTGGGCCTCAACCTGAATGCTCTGGAAGACCTCGGCACGGCGCAAGAGGAAATCTCAGGCTGTCCTCACACAGCCTATCTGTTCGCAGGCACCGTCAATGCGCGCCCTGCGCCTGATGGTCGCGAAGTGGTGGAGGCGAGGTTCTTCCCCTCGCATTCATTGCCTGAACCGCTGGGCAGAGTGACCCGTTCACGGATCGAAATCTGGCGCAATCGCGGAAAACGCTGACAGCTAGAGCAGCGAAAGCTGGGCGCTGTCTTTCGCCGGTTCCGCCTTGGCATCGCCGTGGTCAAGATTGGACAGCGTCAGCCCCATCAGCCGGATCGGCATTGGCAGGGGCAGAGCCTCTTCCAGCAGAATGCGGCCAAGCTGCCCGAATTCTTCCTTGCTCTCGACCCAATGCGGGACCGATTTTGCGCGTGTCATCAGCTGGAAATCGGTGAATTTCATTTTCAGGGTCACAGTCCGTCCACGAACCGGCTTGTCACCAGACCCCGCATTTTCGACGCGTTCCCACACAATATCTATGATGTTCTCAAGCGTCTCCCGCAGTTCACTACCGCTTGATTTGTCATCCGAGAATGTGCGTTCGCCGCCCACAGATTTGCGGATGCGATGCGCGCGGACAGGGCGCAGGTCTATCCCGCGAGCGGCACGATACAGGTAATCGCCCATGCTGCGGAAATGGGCGCGCATGAAATCAATATCCTTGGCCGCCAGATCAGCGCCCGTTTCAATGCCGAGCCGCTTCATCTTCTCTTCGGCTTTTGGTCCGACCCCGTGAAACCGCCGGATAGGCAGCCCCGCGACGAAATCAGCGCCTTGGCCGGGCCGTATGACGCACAGGCCATCGGGCTTGTTCTGGTCGCTCGCCAGCTTGGCCAGAAACTTGTTGTAGGACACGCCCGCACTGGCTGTCAGTTTCGTCTTGGCCTTGATTTCCTGCCGGATAAGCTGGGCGATCCGTGTGGCGGAACCAATGCCCAGACGATCCTCCGTCACATCGAGATAAGCCTCATCCAGACTGAGCGGTTCGACATGCGGCGTGTGGTGCTCGAAGATGCGGCGGATCTGGCGGCTTGCCTCTTTATAGGCGTCAAACCGGTGCCGCACGAAGATCAGATCGGGGCACAGCCGTTTTGCCGTGACAGAGGGCATGGCGCTTTTGACGCCGAATTTGCGCGCTTCATAACTGGCCGCCGCCACCACTCCGCGCCCGCTGGCCCCTCCCACAGCCACAGGTTTGCCTTGCAATTCGGGATGATCGCGCTGTTCGACGCTGGCAAAGAACGCGTCCATATCGACATGGATAATCTTGCGCAGGCCGGGGACTTCATCGCCTGCCAGATCATCATCTTCGCCGGTCGCGCTCATGCAATGCAAAATAGGCATTAATCGCCCTGCGCGAAACCTTTGAACGCAGCGCAGATGCGCCACGGGGAACTTTCGCGGGAAGCATAGGTTTTTTGCGCATGCGAAAAGATCAGTGGTCATCTGCCGAGCCAGCGGGCAATAGGCCTGCCATGGCGGTGCCGGAACAGACATCAAGCAGCGAAACGCGTCCTATCAAGCAGATCGGGGAAACCGAACTGATCTGGCTGATGGCGATGCTGATGGCGCTTCAGGCGTTCGGCATTGATGCGATGCTGCCCGCGCTGGACGAGATGGCTGCCGCGCTCAGCGTGCCGGGGAATGACCGGCAATATGTGATCGGCGTCTATCTTCTCACGGCGGGGTTGGGCGCACTTGTGCCGGGTGCATTGGCAGACCGGTTCGGACGCAGACCTGTTTTGTTAAGCGCTATCGGAATTTACATCACGCTCGCCATCGCATGCGCTCTCGTCACGACATTTGAACAACTGATCGCCGTGCGCGCTGCTGCCGGATTCTTCGCAGCCGGTATTGTGGCCCTGCCGCCCGCGATCATTCGAGATCGTGTCGGCGGAGACAAAATGGCAAAGATGATGAGCCTGATCTTCGTCATCTTTCTGATGGTGCCCGCCATCGCGCCCAGTATCGGAGAGTTGATCCTGAAGGTGGGCGACTGGCGGCTAATCTTTCTGGCGATGGCAGTGCAGGGCACGATCATAGGAAGCTGGGTCTATTTCCGCCTGCCCGAAAGCCTGTCACCCGAAAACCGCCAGCCGATCATTCCAACCACGATAGCGCGCAATATGGCGACAGCGCTGAGTGACCGTTCGATTATCGGCTACGTCATTGGCAGCACTCTGGTGTTCGGCGCGCTGTTCGGTTTTATCAATTCTTCCCAGCAATTGATCGGCGAGGGTTTTGGCCGGCCTGATCTGTTTCCGGTCGTGTTCGGCATCTGCGCCGGTTCCATGGCGATTGCGAGCTGGTCGAATTCGCGCATTGTCGAACGTTTCGGCGCGCGCCGTGTCAGCCATACCGCCGTATTCGCCTTTATCGCGGTCGCCGCCGTGCAGGTCTTCATGGCGTTCAGCCACGAAGAAACGCTGTGGGAGTTTGTGCCGCTGATGGCGATCAATATGGCGCTGCTCGGCTTTATCGGGAGCAATTTCGGCTCTATCGCCATGACGCCGTTCTTCCACATCGCAGGCGCAGCCAGTTCGGTGCAGACGTTTGTGCGCATAACGACAGCGGCACTGCTTGGCGCTGTAATCGGGCAGGCGTTTGACGGCACTGCGCGCCCGTTGGCGCTGGCTTTGCTGGGGAGCGGCATCGCGTGCCTATTGCTGGTACTGTTCAGCGAAAAAGGGCGTTTGTTCGCACCCCCGAAAGCGCAGAACCGCTATCCTTCGGCGATGCGCAGCTAGTCAGTCAGCTTTTCAGTCTTCGCCACGCCAGTTCGGCAAATTCGCACAAAAGCGGGCGAGTATCCCGCGGGTCGATGATATTTTCGACATTGAACCGTTCAGCCGAGCGGAAGGGCGAGGTGACCTTGCCAAGCCTCTCCTTGATCTTCGCCAGCTCTGCTGCGGGATCTTCGGCGGCTTCCAGTTCCGCCTTGTAAGCGACCTCCAGCCCGCCTGCGATTGGCAGGCTGCCCCAATCGCCCGATGGCCAGCAGAACCGGTATTGATGCCTGTCCGCATTGCTCATCGCGCTGCCGGCAATGCCATAGGCGCGCCGCATCACAATGCTGGCGAGCGGCACCTGCGCACGGTAAATCGCGTTCATCGCGTTGACGCCATAGCGGATCGTGCCCGCCATTTCCGCCTCGCGCCCGATCATGAAGCCGGGATTGTCGACCAGATGGACAATGGGCAGGCGGAACTGGTCAGCCAGCTTCACGAAGCGTTCGACCTTTTCCGATGTCTTCGCTTCCCATGATCCGCCCAGAAAGCTGGGATCGCTGGCGACGACAGCCACAGGCCACCCGTCAAGTCGTGCCAGCGCAGTGATTGCAGCGCGGCCCCATGATTTGCCGATTTCGAACACTGTGCCCTTATCGAGGATCATCTCCATCGCGCGGCGCATGGAATAGACCTTATTGCTCTCACGCGGGACAAGCGACAGCAGCGCCTCTTCGCGCCGGTCTACCGGGTCGGAGCATTCGGCCCGCCGCGCGAAATCGCCGACATGTTCGGGCATGAAGCTGAGGAAATGGCGCGCGCGGGCGAAGGCCTCGGCCTCGCTCGCCACGGCATCGTCGACAACGCCATTGGTGGTGTGGATGTCGACCCCGCCCAGCGCTTCCTTATCCGTCGGGTCAGTGCCTTCGTCGCCATCCATCGCGGCGACCACGGCAGGACCGGCGGCGAAAAGCTGTGACAGCCCGCGCACCATGACCGAATAATGGCTCGCCACCGTGCGCGCGGCGCCAAGGCCAGCGGTCGGCCCAAGTGCGAGGGCAACGACCGGCACGGTTTCAAGATTGGTGACTACATCGCCCCAGCCTGGCACGGCGGGAATGTAGGTCGCGCCGATCTGCTCCAGCGTTTTGACGCTGCCGCCGCCGCCCGTTCCGTCAATCATTTTGACGATAGGCAGTTTCAGTTCATGCGCCATCTGTTCGGCCTGCACCATCTTGCGCGCAATGCCTGCATCCGCCGCGCCGCCTCTGATAGTGAAGTCGTCCGCAGTGGCGACAATCGGGCGGCCATGGACTTTGGCTTTGCCGAACAGGAACGGGGCAGGGGTGACGCCGGTCAGATCGCCGTTTTCGTCATAGTGCCCTTTACCCGCAATCTTGCCGATTTCGCGGAAAGAGCCCGGATCGCAAAGCGCTGCAAGCCTCGCGCGCGCATCCATCTTTCCGCGCGAATGTTGCCGCGCAACTTTGTCTGCGCCGCCCATCTGATCGGCCAGCGCCTCACGGGCGCGGAGTTCTTCGAGTTCTTTTTCCCAGGTCAAGCGGCTCTCTCCATGCCCACCCCGCTGCGACTAAGCCAGCAAGCTGGCAAGTCTCGCTCCCCTCCCGCTTGCGGGAGGGGCTGGGGGTGGGTCAAGCCTCTTTCGCAGGCT
>JAXHVK010000003.1:0-63307 GCA_034211135.1 Pseudomonadota bacterium | reverse complement strand
CGTTAAAGAAGGCGGCCAAGGCATAGGTCAGACTGCCCCATGCCTTACCCTTCACTCCCCCTTCGAGGGTGTAGACCGTCTCTGCGCCGAATAGGCCTTCGTCCGCATAGTGAAGAGCATTGTTCGCCACTTCGCCGTTGAAGCCGCCAGACTTGTACCCGTTGGACACCGACAGATAGATGTTCGCGTTTTCGAGCGCGTAGCTCAGTGAAGCGTTGCCGGTCAGTCGGGTGGTCTCAACCCTATTACTGCCTCGTGCAGGGCCCGCATCGTCACGATTATTGAAGTCCACCACACCGTCACGGAAGACATGGACGCCCTGCCCCTCGCCCTCAATCCGCTCATACGTGAGACGAACCCCTCCGGTGAGTTGCACTCGGTCCGACAGTTCGAGTTCGTTATAGGTAAAGGCTGCGAGAGACACCCGCTCCTGCTCTATATCGGTAATCAGTGTGGATACAGGCGCTGAACTGGCGGGGTCGGAGCCGACCCTGCCCGGTGCCCCGACATAGTTGCACGATCCCACGAGCGTTTCCGGATCAAGCGTGCCACACCAGATCGTGTAACGCTGGCTGAAATCCTCCAGTGAGGCCGCTGCCCCGATCAGAATCGAACCGCCTTCGAATTGACGACTGACACGCAGTTCTTCGGAAAACTGCGCGAAGTCGCGTGCGTAGGACAAATTTGCATTGAGTGAAGCCAAGCCAAAAGGCGCAGCAGTGCCATCGAAATCAAATCCGTAATTCTGGCTATAACCTTCAAAGGCAGTCAGCGAGAACAGGTCCCAATCGCCAAATGGCATCGTGTATTCGGCCGCGACGCCATAGAAGGAGTTGTCGGTGTCCTGCACGCCATCACCTGCGGATTCAATCTGATGCCGATCGAGCGAAAGGGCGCTGTTGCGCGGCATGGGATTGATACCGCTATCCTGTTCATAATGGCCGCGCAGCAACAGGTTGGCCCCTCCCCTTTCCAGCAGGGTGGAAAGGCGGACGCCGAACTCTTCCGTCTCGCCGCCAGCTTCTGCCGGGCCAACGATATTCTCGAACACGGGTGAGCGGCTCAGATAGGTTGCCGCGATGCGCGCATGAATACCCTCTGCAACTTGCCCGCCGATCCCTGCATCCACTTCGAAGCGGTCGAAATTGCCATAGCCAAGGCGGATGTAACTGCCGCTTTCGGAACCGGGGCGGCGGCTGATAAGGTTGATTGCGCCAGCCGATGCGTTGCGACCATACAGCGTGCCTTGCGGGCCTTTCAGGACCTCTACTCTTTCCAGGTCATATAGAAGCGCCCCGGTCTGCACGTTTGTGGCCAGATACACGCCGTCAGAATAGACCGCTGCAGCGGTGGGCGTCAGCGCCTGATGGTCCACCGCGCCAATGCCGCGAATCTGGAAGGCGACCTGTGTTCCATTAGCTACTGCCGCCTCGACGCCTGGCAGTAATTCGGCGAGATCTTCGGCACCGACGAAGCCTTGCGTAGCTTCCAGAGAACTTTCGTCGAGCACAACGACCGAGACTGGCACACGCGAAGCCGGTAGCGGCTGCCGTGTGGCTGTCACGACGATATTGCCTTTGCCATCGTCAGCTTCATCAGGCGCGTTTTGCGCCAATGCAGCGTACGGCAGGGAGGATGCGGCGAGCGACAGCGCCGTTAGGCGGGCAAATTTCATTAGGGGCCTCTTCTTTTGAAAGCGCCTGCGGGATTTGGGGTGGGGCGCAGGCGAGGAGGCAGGTTAGGGGCTGCTTTCCTTGTGCGCAACGCGTGCAGCATGATTACCCACAGCTGCCAGTTTATTGCTCAACAGCTGGTTGCGGATGGTTTGCCGCCATCTTGCGCGATCGCGAGAAAGCTGGGCTGAATTCGGCAGAAATCGCGCGCTTAGCTGCACGTAGTAGACTACGTCATTGGAGAAGTAGGCCGCACTATTCAGCAAAAACCTAACACTTTGAAAAATATATCTTGATGACATCGCAGTCGTGATTTTCTCTTCTTGCGCCGATCAACGGTCTTCTTGAACAATTAAAAGCGCGCTTACAGCCTGATCTTGGTTGATAGCAGGGTCAAAAAGACTGGCAATTGGGGACTCACAAATTGAAATTCACGGCAAAAGCTACGATGACTTCTACTCTCGCATTTGCTTTGGCGAGTGCCGCTCAGGCCGGCGACAAACCGATCTATGACAATTCACCCGCATGGATTGAGACCGTTTCTGTCAAAGAGGCGGATAAGCAGGAAAGTCATCGGCTGATAGTATCGGATCAGCAAGTCCGGATCGAAGAGGGGCTGCGATGGGACTATTTCGACAAGGTCCATCGCATCAAAAGTTCCGACGACCTATCGCGAGTAGGCACTCAGACCTTCAGGTGGCAACCCGATAAGGGCGACCTGATCATCCATGAGATTTCGATTTTGCGCGCTGGTCAGACCATCGACATCCTCGATGAAGGCGGTGAGATAGAGGTCCTTCGCCGCGAGCGGGGGCTTAAGCGAGGTATTCTCGATGGCAGCCTGACTGCCACGATTGCTGTGCCCGGCCTCAAAGTAGGTGACAAACTGCGTGTCAGATACTCGACCACCACCTCAGATCAGGCGCTTGGCGACGATGTGCAAAGCTGGATTCCACTATGGCGCGAAGCCAATGCCTCGCGGCGACGCCTCGCGCTAAGGGCCCCCAGCTTGGCGACGCTCAGAGAGGCCGACTTTGCGCGTGCGCGGGTTTCGTGGCCTGATGACCTTGATGTCCAATACAAGGCAGGACCGAATTTCGAACTGGATGAGCCCGTCATCCGTGATGGTTATCGCTCAATCGAAGTGATGCTGCCATTGCCAGAGGCCGAAACTTTGCCTCGCGATGCGCCGCGGCGGTTCCGTATGCAAACCGCTTTACAGCTGGGCACCTTTGCGGACTGGGCAGAGGTCTCGGCCAAGATGGCACCGCTTTATGATGTTGAAGGCGAACTTGGTACGCTCCCGGAGTTGCAGGATCGGGTCGATGCGATCGGGGCTCAGCCTGTTACCGATCTGGAAAAGGCTGTCGATGCCCTCAAACTGGTTCAAGAGGACATACGTTATCTGGCCAACGGATTAGACGGCGGAAATTACTTCCCTCAAAGTGTCGCAACTACGTGGCAGATGAAATACGGCGATTGCAAAGCCAAAACGGTCATGTTGCTTGCGCTGCTCGATCAGTTGGGCATCGAGGCTGAGGCGGTGTTGGTATCAACCAATCGCGGCAATGCAGTGCCCGTTTCGCTTCCTATTCCCGGAGCATTCAATCACGTCCTGGTTCGCGCCATAATTGATGGCGAGGAATACTTCCTGGACGGCACCGGGAAAGGCGCGAATATCCAGCTTGTCGATAATGTCCCGCCTTTCGAATATTATTTGCCCATCCAAAACGCAGATGCTTCGCTCAAGCCGATCAGACAGACGCTTCCACGTGTTCCGGACACGGAAAGCCATTTGGTTTTGGATGCCTCTGCCGGTCTGGATTTGCCCGTCATCGGGACAATCAGAACTGTTATTCGCGGACCGCGTGCGGTGCGGGCGAACGCGGACAAGAAGGCATTTCTGGAAGGAATTGGCTCTGGGAGGAGGCTGGGTCCGGATGGAAAAACGGTCACTGTAGCGAGTGTCGAACTTGAAGAAACGGATGACACCAGCAAGGCCGTTTTCAGGGTAACTGGTGTCCTTCCGCCTGTTATACAATTTGATGGCACACGAGGAACTTTCAACGCGGCATCAAACAAAGCCATATCAAAGTTCTCACCCAACAGGGCACGTCGCGAATGGCGCGATATCCCAGTCGCCCTTCGTAGAGCCTCTGCCAGGTTCTCCTCCGTCAATCTCAAACTACCCTTTGAAGCCAGCGAGATGAAGGTCGTCGGAAAGCTCAGTTTCGAAGGCGATGCAGGGGGTGCCAGCATTTCCCGCAAGGCGGAGCTGGACGGCCAAACAATCAAGCTTCTGGAGAAAATTGTGTGGAGCGGAGGCGAACTAGAACCCGACGCCATCCGCGAAGAGCGCCGCAAGGCTCAACGTTTGGCCGCTGAGACGCTGGTTTTCGAAACGCCTGAAGCGACGCAACGCAAATGGCGTTTCGCGGGCAAGAAGGACCGAAGCGCCCTAGCGCCGATAGAAGAGATGATGGCCAAGGCCATTGCCAGAGACCCTGAGGAAAAACGCCCTCTGGAGGTGCGCGCTAGGTTTCGGCAGATCACATATGATTTCAAGGGCGCTTTGGAGGACATGACCTCTGCGATCGAAATCGGGGAAACCGCGCATCTTTTCGAACAACGCGCAAAAGTGCAGGCCAATTTGCGGGATTGGGCTGCGGCAATAGCAGATCTGACCCAAGCCTATGATCTTGATCCCACTCCGGCCAGAGCAATGGCCCTCGCGAAAGCGATGGCCCATCTGGGCGAGCAAGAAGAAGCGAGGGCAATGCTTGAATTGGAAAGCGGCAATGAGGGGACGCAGCGATCACTCGCTGTAGCGATAGCAAACCTCGATGCCGCCCTCGGTGAAAAGCAGGCTGGACTTCAGCGGATTGATGACCAGTTGTCTCGGTCTCCCAACAATTCGTGGGCGCTGAACGCGAAGTGCTGGTATATCGGCACTTGGCAGTTCGCGCTCGAAGATGGGAATGAGGCATGCCGGCTTGCGGTCGAGCGCAGCCGGAAACCCGCTCAGGCGCTCGACAGCCGTGCGATGTATTATCTGCGTTCCGGCGAGCTGGACAAGGCGCGCGCCGATATTGAGGAAGCCTTTAGCCTGGCGCCCAGGCAAGATGCATCGCTCCTCCTGCGAGGCCTGATCAAAAGAGAACAGGGAGATCGCACGGCGGAAACGGATATCAAGCAAGCAATCGCAAGACGACCTGAATTGATCGACATCTATTCGCGGTGGGGGTTTGATATCGGGGAGTGACGGCGGGTGCCGATCTTGGCACTTTCCTGTCACATTCGCTATCTGGCCGAGGCTAAGGCAGCGCTTAAGACTGTCTTGCCGATTGCACTGGAGCTTTCCTGCAATTTGTGCGCTTCCATCAGGTTTGCGGCGTTGAGTTCACCTGCATCGTGGTTTCTGGTTGTCTGGATGTCGCCGCTATCGACAAGGTCGGCCACCCGGTTCAGCAGCGTATGTTGTGCGATCATGTCCGGCGTTTCGAACATGGACCGCGCGAACATGAATTCCCAACTGATTGACAGCGCCTTGCGTTTCGCAGGGGTGATATCGAGAGCTGTGGGGTCGTCAATCACTCCGATATGTCCACGCGGCGCTATCAGTTGGATAATCGCGTCAAAGTGCTTGTCGGTATGGGTCAGGGCAGCGACGTAACGCGGTGTCAGGGCGAGCTTTGCAAGCTCCTCATCAAGCGGATTGTGGTGATCGACGACGTGGTCGGCCCCCATCTTCCTGACCCAGTCTACCGTGTCATCGCGCGAGGCTGTTGCGACGACGGTCAGGCCAGTCAGCGCCTTGGCAAGCTGAATCATGATTGATCCGACTCCCCCTGCGCCGCCAATCACGAGCAGCGTTTCACCCTCGCCCCCGCCTTCTTTCAGGCCAAAGCAGTCGAACAGCATTTCCCACGCTGTGATAGCCGTCAACGGCAAGGCTGCAGCGTCACCATCGGTTAGCGATGCCGGCCTTTGGCCCACGATCCGCTCATCAACCAGTTGGAATTCCGCATTGCTGCCGGGCCGGGTAATGTCGCCTGCATAAAACACGGGGTCTCCCACTTTGAACAGGGTGACTTCGTCTCCTACAGCGGCGACTGTGCCCGCCGCATCAAAGCCCAAAATCCGGTGTCCGTCTTCCGGCGTGGCAGATGATCGCACTTTCACATCAACCGGATTGACCGAGACAGCTTTCACTTCAACCAGAAGGTCGCGCGGGCCCGGCTTTGGACAGTCCGTTTCGAATTCTTCCAGCGCGCCGGCCTGATCAATCGGCCCGGCTTGTCTGTATCCAATTGCTTTCATGATCGTCTCCGCAAAAGAAGGGGTCTGGTAAAGGCCCAGAAGGCAATTAAATCAGTGACCGATCCGGCCGGGCGCTTCGGGTTTAAATCGGAAAATGCGATAGGGCGGTGCATTGTTCCCATTGCCATCATTGAACGCGGCGGCGCGCGAAACCTGAGCCGCAGATACATACATGTACCCATCGATGCCGAAGCTCACGCCGTCAGGCCAGACCATATCATCAGAACGAGCAAAAACCCTATTGCGGCGCTCATCGGGCGTGATGATCCCGACCTCGCGGCTTTCAACCATGGTTGAATAGACATTGCCTTCCTGATCCATGGAAAGCCCGCCATTGATGCTCTTCTCCGCATAGCGCTCGACACGCTCACCAAGCTCTTCTTCGTCCAACTCTTCGTTCAGAAGGTCATCAAAGCGAACCCGATAAAGCGATGTGCCAGACAGCGGGCCGAAATAGAGCCAGTCGAAATCCTTGTCCGCTGCGATACCGTCTGCCCCTATTCGCAGGGGCCCTGTATCGCCATCCATCAGGACATTGCCATCAACTGTAATCGCAACATCTTCAGGCAGGGTAGAGACGTGCCCTTCAAGCAAACGCCGCGTCGCACCCGTTTCCATATCGACCACAACCAAAGCTGCCTGCGTTCCGTCACCACCCTCACCGATACCCTCATCAGCGATAACAAAGACGCCATCCTTGTTGTTCACAATCAGGTCGTTGTGCTGGCTTTCGGGCCGTGATGCAGGAGCGGGAATGTAATAGATCCGCTCAAGCCGGTTATGCCATGTGTTCCAGCCGACTATCTTTGGTGTGATACCGGTCCGGTTGCCCATATCGAGCATCCAAACCACACCATTTTCGTCGCCTCTCAAGCCCAGAACAGAATCGAGGTAGCGATCATCCCCCTCACGCGGAGTATTCCAGGAGAGATTGGGAAATGGTTCAAACGTACGGCGATCCGCATTAAGGCGCGCAACGCGGACATCCGGCTCAAAGAACGGATGGTGGCTGTAGATCACCTCGCCCGTCGGTGTCGAAGTTATGTTTCCGACGGCTTGCGGAAGCTCTGCAAACAATTCGGCTTCGATGGGCTGGCTTTCATTGGTCATCGCGATGTCCGTGTTGGAGGGTGTAGAGGGCTCTTGCGAAAAGGCCGCCGTTCCAAACATAGAGCTGCTCGCAAGAATGATGCAGAAAACCCTCATGGTTTGACCGTCAGGATGTAGTACGGCTTATCGCTGTCATCTTTGCCCATGTTGAGCGCCGGATGCGTGTTCAACTGGCTTGCCACGACATACAGCGTGCCGTCCGGGCCGAATGTAAAACCGTCTGGCCACCGCAGCCGCTTGTCGTCTTTCGCGAACACTTCGAAGCTGTCGGGCGTTGAAACTGTCAAAGCATTGGTTGTGACATCGCCTGAGTAGACACGGCCTTCGCGATCAACAATGAAGCCGTCATTCGGTGCCTTTTGCGCATAACGCTCAATACTCGCGGCAAGGGCTGCCTGATCAGCATCACCTTGCGCTTCAGTCGTATTGGCAAGACCTTCGGCAGGAATACGCATCACATCGCTGCCGTTGATCGTGCCGAAATAGACATATTCGAAGTCGGGATCGATTGAGAGCGCATTAAAGGGAAGATGCCACGGCTGCGGATTGCCCTCTTCATCTTTGAAACCGACCAATTGATCTCCCACTACAACGTCGGTTTCGGCGGGCATCAGCTCAGCTGCCGATTCCAGCACGCGGCGCGCCTCGCCCGTTTCCAGATCGACGACGATGAAAGCGGGCTTCAGGTCGCTTACAGGGGCGGTGAAGGTCATATCTGAAATGTACGCCTTGCCGCGTTCCTCATCGAGAACGAAGTCCTGCAGGAATGATACCGGCGTCACCGTTTCAGCAGGTATCTCGATGGTTTTGACGAGCGCATCTGTATTCGTGTCCCAGCCGACAAGCTGAGGATTTGTGCTACCTCCGCCCATATCAAGGATCCAGACCACGCCATTAGAGTCAGATTTGATCCCGAGTGTAGCGGCAAAACCCACTTCGCCTTTTTCCGGTCCATCAGCCCAATCGAGCGTTGGAAATGGCGCTTTTGTGCCATCAGCCTTCAGTTCGACCACGCGCAATTCAGGGTTGTCGAGGGGTTGCTGGGTAAGGATCACGCGGCCTTCGGGCAGCACTGCGATATTTCCGGGACGCGTATCGCTAAGCTCGGCAAAAGTCGTAAGCTCTACGCGCTCAGCTGCGTCGCTGGTATCTGCGTTCATTGAACATGCAGCCACGGCCAGACTGGCGGTGAGAGCGAGGATGGATGAAAAGGCAGTTTTGCGGAACATTTCTGGGTTCCTCCATTCTTGAAAAGTGATTGCGAGAGCGGTGCGCAGGCCAATCAGGCGTCGGACTGACGCAATTCGTCGTCGAGGGCATTCATCTGCGAGTTTCCGATGTGCAGAGCGCGAAGGTCTCGAAGAGCCCCTTCGCTAAGCTTGGAACGGGCATCCTTACGCAGGAGCAGAGTTGCCTCGTCCTTGCTGCCGAGCAGTCCTTTGGGGTCGCGCAGCTCGCGAATTTGATAACGATTATGCAGATATTGCGGCTGCCAGAGAGGTACGATCACCCAACGTTTTTGCGCCACGGCTTCTTCGAACCGATCGAAGCAATCGGCCTCTGTTCCAGTTTCGAAGTGATAGCCGTGTTCGCCAAGGCCGTATTCTTCAATCATCTGAGCCGAAAATCTGCTGATGCCGGCGCCGGGATTAATTCCCTGAATAAGACTTTCGACTTTTGAAAGCGACGGCTCCTTAGTCAGGTCGCCGATTTCAGCGAGGTCGCTTTCCGGCACGAAATCAGGCACACCCCACAGACAATACGGCTCGTAAAGGACAGTGACTTTTTCAACATCACCTTCGATCGGATCGAGATATTTCTGATGGCTTGAAGGCAACCATGCCGACGAAAGCATATCAATCTTGCCCTTCGCCAACATGTCGAAGGCATCTTCATGATGCGCGAAGCTATGCTCCACCTCATGACCGTGGCATTTCAGAACCTCCGCGACTTTAAGCGCGCTAGCCTTGTGAAAAGACAGGTCGATATGACCCAGGCGAATGGGCTTCGTTGCCGGCATGTGAGGCTCCTGATTTTTTGTTTTTTGGGGTAGCAGCCGGCTTGTGACGCAGGCCTGTGATCCGAAGGCTTGCGTCAGTCGATCGTCGTCATCTCGTTCAAGACGAAGCTTTCAACCTTGCCTTCGGTCGCTTCCGAATAGGCATCGAGGTGAGGCGCGCTCATATGCGTCTGCCACAGATCGCGTGTTTCCCAGTTTTCGTAGAATATGAAGAAGGAGCTGTCTTCATTGTCCTGATGCAAATCATACTGGATGCAGCCCTTCTCGGCGCGCGTTATCGGGACCAGTTTCAGCAGCTCCCGTTTCACAGCCTCGGCATGCTCCGGTTTTGCTTTGATTTGGGCTATGATTGACAGCGGCATTATCGGCTCCTTGCTTGCGTTCGGCACCTATATGGCTCATCGGGACAGCAGGATAATCAGTCGATATGAAATTTGATAATTCGGGGAACCCGAATAATGCTTGCTAGCAACCTTCAGCTTTTTGTGGCGATTGTGGAACAAGGCAGTCTGGCTGGAGCCGCCAGACAGGTTGGCTTGTCCCCTGCTTCTGTCTCCGAGCGTTTGGCCGCACTGGAAGCCCATTATGGCGTGATCTTGCTTCATCGAACCACCCGCAGGATCAGCCTGACAGAGGAAGGCAGAAGATTGTTTGAAGGTGCGCCAGCCGTGCTGGAATCGATTAACTCCCTTCACAGCACGGTCAAAGAAGGGGCTGAAACTCTTGCAGGCCCCATCCGTATCAGCGCACCTTTGGACCTCGGCCGCAATATCGTGTCACAATATGTCGATGCATTCCTGATCCAACACTCCGCATGCAGCGTGGACATGCGGCTATTTGATGGCTTCACGGATATAGTCGCGGAAGGCCTCGATCTCGCTGTCCGTTTTGGCGAGATTGACGACAGCACATTGAGGGTCAGGCCGCTCTGTTCTGTCAGACGGCTGCTTTGCGCCTCACCTGATTATCTCGCTAAATTCGGCACTCCCGAACGTCCCCACGATCTGGAAAAGCACAACTGTCTGATAATGCGTTTCGGGCCTGACCCAGACTGCGTTTGGCATTTTACGAACGAGGGACAGGACGAAAGTGTAACCGTAACAGGCGATAGAATTGCCAATGACGGGGAGCTCATCAAAAGCTGGGCGATCAAGGGGCAGGGCATCGCGCTGAAATCCGAGCTCGACATTTCTCAGAATATCGGCGCGGGAGAACTTGTGACCTTTCTTGAGGAATTTGCGCCACAAGGCAAACCTCTGCAAATCATGTTCCCTCCGCAACGACGATTGCCCCGAAGAGTGACCGTCTTTGCAGATGGTCTGGCCAGACATATCAAGCGGGCGGCCAGCCGGATCTAGATGTGATCGAACGCCGGAATGGACAAGCTGACATAGCAGATAGCGTCGGTAACGCCGCCGCCACCAAGAGAAATACGCCTACGCAATGGTGCGCTTGCTACATAATGCCGGAAAGCGGCCTGTGACAGCAAAGATGGACCCATAGCACCAGAACAAATCGCGCTTTGTCATCCTTGAGTGACAGGGGCGTTGACCGATCTCTGGGGGTTTTGACAGATGGCAGGGCCGATCACGAAAAATCAATCGCTTAGGCAGTCAGGGATTTGCTGCGGGACAATCCGCTTCACTTGCGGATTTCAAGCCTGAGCGCTCACCAACTGCAACGGCGGCATTGAACACGACTACTAATGCAAGCCTCCGCCCTCGTTCCGGTCGTTGGGCCCAGATGAAGCGAAGCCCAAAAAGCAGGCGCTGTTTCTGGCATGGTGTCAGCGTGTCAAAGCCAGTCGTCCATTGATGGGGTGAGAAGTCATCGGCGTCAGGTGACCGGCACGACCCGCGCCGAAAACTTCGTCTGACTCCAGATGATCGATGTCGTGTAACGCTGGATGGCCGGGTTGCTCATCAATTCGCGCTCTCCCCACGCTTCGAATGCGGCGGGCGAGGAAGCGTGGACCATCACGAGAAAATCGAATGCACCCGAGACCGAATAGCACTGCGAAACGGCCGGATCGGCACGCATCTGCGTTCTGAACGCATCATACGCTTCGCAGCTTTCCTCGCCGAATGTGACCATCGTCCAGAAGGCAAGCCCCTTGCGGGTGGGATCGGTCAGAGCCACCTGACCAAGGATGACCCTACTCTTTTTCAGCGCAGCCAGACGTCGCCGCACAGACGATGCCGACAGATTCACGATCTCGGCGATCTGGCTCGGGCTGCGCGAGGCATCCTCTTCGACAAGATCGAGTATCGACTGATCAAACGCGTCCAATGGAGTGGTCATACCTCTGGCTAGAGTGATGCGCGGAACAGGTCAAATGTTGTACCTTCTTGCGCAAATTGCGCGCAGAAGCAGGCAAAAACGGTCACACATTCAACTGTGCCGCTGCTAGTCATTCGCCCTGCCACCAAGTTCCTGAGGTTGTCGTTTCCATGCTCGTTAAAGCTTCCTGCGCCTTGTCGCGTGCGATTGCCATTCTCCTTATCCCGTTCGCGGGACACTCGGCATCTGCACAAACCATCGAGTTCATGAGCGAGGCTCCGACTGCGGACGGTAAGCTGAACGATGCCGAGCGGGCGCTGCAAATCAGGCAGTTTCCCAAGCAGTACCGCTTCGACAATCCGCTAGTCGAGGAACCGGAGATTACCTATCGCCTGGGCTTCACGCCAACGCATCTTTTTGTGGCGATCATGACCAATGCCGACGAGGTAACCTACCGCAATAGAGGCTATCTGTGGGGCGATGGCTGGCGATTGCTGCTCGGCGACACGACGGAGGGGAGCCGAACCACAAGCTATATCGAGGTACTTGTTTCTCCCAAGGCGCCAGGCGATGACCGGATAGAGATGGCGATCGGGACGCAGGACCACGTCCAATTGTTCCGCAGGCTTTCGGATCGGTCGCGATCCGCGGAAGGCGTGACGGACGAAGGAGCTGTGTTCGAGGCGACCATCGCATGGGCGGACCTTGCTCCATTTCACCCGGCCTTCGATCCGCGCATCGGTGTGAACCTGTACTTCGCGAAGGGGCTTTCAACCCCTGAGGCAGGCGAATTCCCCTATGCCTATGCGTTGGTCCACGATGAAGGCATCTGGGATGAGGCCATCGCCACACGCGCCATCGTTCCCTTTGAATTCGAAGCGGAAAAAGCCCTGTCAGCCAGCAATCAGGTCCACTACCGCCTGGGGTCGCGGCATAGTGTCGCAGGTCAGCCGATAAAGGTGGACAGTGCCAGTCTTCGCTCGGCAGGGACTGAAGGCCCGGGCGATGTGTTGGTTCGACAGACGTCAGACCCGGACGCGCCGCCGATCCCCCTCACGCCCCGGCGAGAAGTCTTTCAGAGCAGCTTCACCCTTCCAGGCGAGGTTCTCGCGGTCGGCGAGCATGAGATAACGTTACCCGATGGCGGCCGCCACACGCTTTGGGTGTTGCCGGACTTCGCGCCCGATACTGCGCGCGAGGCAATCAGTGGTGGGGCAGGCGCGCTGCTTTCCAGCGGCACGCGCGAAAGCATAGAGCTGTTGCTCGAGCGTCACGAAAAAGCGCGGGCTGCATTGAGGCCCTATACCGACGCGAGCGCCGTGCTCAAGGAGGCGAAGAGCCTCGCCGAGATGTCCGCGAAGGCAGCGGCAGGGGAGGACCCGTTCGAGGACATCACAGGCTCCTATCGTCGGGGCTTTCGCTCAGCGTTAGATGGCAGCTTACAGCCCTATTCTTTGAAGCTACCGGAAAATTTCAAACAGGATGTTAGATATCCCACGCTCCTGTTCCTGCACGGCAGCGGCTCAGACGAGCAGGGGCTTCTTGACTTGCCGCGTTCGAATGGGCGCATGATCGAGGTGGCCCCGTATGGTCGAGACAAGTTCTATGCATACGCTTCACAGGCGTCGCAAATCGATATCGTAGAAGCGCTCGATGCAGCCGCCCGCGACTTTCCGATCGATTCAGAGCGGGTGATCATCGGTGGCTTCTCGATGGGGGGCTACGGCGCTCTTCGCAGCTTTTACGAACATCCTGAGCGCTATAAGGGCGTGGCGGTCTTTGCTGGCCACCCCAACCTGGCAAACGAGTGGCTTGGCGATGCGGGCCATCCCGACTTCCTTGACCAGAAATTCCTGTCGCCGTTCAAGGGTGTGCCGGTGTTTATCTACCATGGTCAGAAAGATGGAGCATTGGCCTACGATCTGGCGGTCAAGCTCGCTGACGCGCTGCGTTCGGCAGGAGCTGATGTCACGTTCAGTGGTCCCGCCAAGATGGGACATACCTATCAGGACCCGGCCACACACGCGATGTTCGTGGAGTGGCTGGAGCAGTTCTGAGGGAAGGAGTTGGCGGCGGTTTGCAGTCGATGGACTGCTGTCGCCCTCATCCGTCGGCCAGCGAGAGGTCTTATTCGGCCCCATTTCCATACCTTGATATTCGAATTTTGCGAGGGCGTCCTTACTGTGCTCGAGGGGATTGCGGCGCAAAGCTGCCATTGGGAAATGATTGGACCGGCAAGAAGGCCTGATCGGCTTTTGGGCCGCCAATCAGGCCCGAAACATCAGTAAGTCAGGAGACTGAAGCGCCGTGAAGCTTGCGCGCTAGGCTAGCAACAAATGCAAGCGGCCCGCTATTTTGTCACTGCGGGCAGGTAATCTTGTCACAGGACAGAAAATTGGATGCCCCGTGAGGATTCGAACCTCAATTGACGGAGTCAGAGTCCGTAGTCTTACCATTAGACGACGGGGCATCAGGCGCTGCGATTGCGAGCGAGCCGCGCATCTAGGTTTGCATTGCGACAAGGTCAAGCCTGCTGAGCGAGTTATGACGTAATGCGCTCGCTTGCCCTCTGCCTGTCCTTGCGGTAGCTTTATACGCAAGTGCTTGGGCTAAAATCAGTCCGAGTGAGATGAAAGACGTGAATTATGGCGGATACGCTTCCGCCGGACGAAAACAGGAGAGCTGGAAAAAACAGGGGCAGCAAGTCCGGCAAGGTAGCCGATTTTCGCTACAAGCGTCCCTTCCAGCAAAAAAGTAATAGCCCCGGCGGCTCTCGCGGAAAACGCGCCAAGGGTAATCGTCGCTGTGCTGCGAAGGCCGCACCGAACAGCAGGCGAGATGCCGCGCGCCCAACTCCTCAACAGCCCGCCCGCACTGGCGAAGCCTACGCTGCGCTGGACCTTGGGACGAATAATTGCCGCTTGTTGATCGCGCGTCCCTCAGGCCGTGATTTCACTGTGATTGATGCCTTCAGCCGAGTCGTAAAGCTGGGCGAGGATCTTGCGACAACAGGAAAGCTGTCTGATCAGGCGATGGACCGTGCGCTTGGTGCTTTGTCCATTTGCGCCGACAAATTGCGCCGCCGTAAAGTTAGACTTGCCCGATCGGTCGCCACGGAAGCCTGCCGTCGCGCATCGAATGGCGAAGCGTTCATTGAACGGGTGCGGCAGGAAACCGGCATCGCTCTCGATATAATCACAGCGGAAGAAGAAGCACGCCTGGCCGTTCTGGGCTGTCACATTCTTTTGGAAGAAGGCGACAGCCCTGCTGTCATCTTCGACATTGGTGGTGGCTCTACAGAGCTGGTACTGCTTGAGCCGCCAAGATCAGGCGAACGGCGCGTTCCGAGAATTCTCGACTGGCAGAGCGTACCTTGGGGCGTTGTCTCTCTGACAGATACGGTTGGCGAATGCGCCGACAGCGAAGAGGCGAGAATCGCGCGCTACACGCAGATGCGCAAACTCGTTTCGGAGAGCTTCGCGCCCTTCGCAAAGCGAATCGCCGATGCCGCGAAGATGGGCGATATCAGGCTGCTGGGCACCAGCGGCACAGTTACAACGCTGGCCAGCCTGCATCTTGAATTGCCCCATTACGACCGGAAGGCGGTGGACGGGCTTATCGTCCCTTCCCGAGAGATGCGCGATATCAGCCAGAACCTGTCCTGCATGTCGCCGCTCGAACGAAGTGAACTACCTTGTATCGGTCAGGACCGCGCCGATCTGGTTGTGGCCGGTTGTGCCATACTCGAATCAATTCTCGACCTGTGGCCAGCAGAGCGACTAGGCGTAGCTGATCGCGGCATTCGCGAAGGCATCTTGCGCAGCCTCATGGCAGCCGAACGGCAAAGCGAGCGCGCGATGAAAGCCTTGCAGGAATCGCGCGCTCTGCAAAACTCAAACGGACATGGATAAAGGCATATGAGCCGCTCAGGACGAAACCCGGATCGCCGCGTAAAAACGGCGAAGAAACGAAGCGAATCGTCGACTCGCTGGCTGCAACGCCAGTTAAATGATCCCTATGTCAAACAGGCGAAGGCAGACGGCTATCGCAGCAGGGCCGCCTATAAGCTGATCGAACTGGATGAACGTTTCAGCCTCATCAAAGGGGCGCAGCGCGTCGTTGATCTGGGTATCGCGCCGGGTGGCTGGAGTCAGGTTGTCCGCGCCAAGGCGCCAAAGGCGAATGTAGTCGGTATCGACCTTTTGCCGACAGAGCCGATCGAAGGTGTCACCATTTTCGAAATGGACTTCATGGACGATGCCGCCCCCGCCAAGTTGGAGGAAGCGCTGGAGGGGCCGCCTGATCTCGTGCTGTCAGATATGGCAGCCAACACTGTCGGCCACAAGCAGACCGACCACCTGCGCACTATGGCTTTGGTGGAAGCTGGAGCATGGTTCGCCTGTGAAACCTTGGAAAAAGGCGGTGCGTTCGTGGCGAAAGTGCTGGCCGGCGGGACCGATGCGGAATTGCTGGCGCTGCTGAAAAAGCACTTCACCAGCGTAAAGCACGCCAAACCGCCCGCAAGCCGCAAAGGCTCTTCAGAATGGTATGTGGTTGCGCAAGGTTTCAAGGGGCGCGACTGACGCCCCTTGAGAAAACAGCTGCTTAGGCTTCTGCTTCAGCTTCGGCAGCGATTTCTTCGCCGTCGTTCTGTTCAGCGGCAGCTTCCGCCTCGCCAGCTTCAACCGCCTCGTCTTCGGCTTCGGCCACAGCCTCGTCCTCTGCTGGCGGAGTAAATTCGGGAAGCGCCAGGTTGGAGCCCTGCTCATTCAGATAAAGCGCAACAGCAGCGCGGTCTTCGATCTTGCTGAGACCGGCAAAGCCCATCACGCTGCCTTCGATGTAGCCTTTGGGATTCTTGAGCCAGAGATTCATTTCATCCCAGCCCCAATTGCCCGGCTGCGCCGAAAGAGCTGACGAATATTTGAAGCCGGCTTTGGCAGCGATGTCCGCGCCCATAATTCCGTTCAGGTTCGGGCCGATGCCGTTTTTCCCGCCAGCTTCGATCGTGTGGCATGCCTGGCACTTCTGATAGATCTTCGCGCCTTCTTCCGCCGTGACCAGCGTCAAAGCCTCGGCCATCGTCATTTCTGCGGCTTTGCCTTCGCCAGTGTCCACGCCTTCGATAACGTAACCCGGTGTTTCCGGACGCTCTGGATCGTAGCCGTGGAAATACTTGCCCGAGAGGATCGAAAGGCCAAGCCCCACGACACCCGCAAACAGCACCCAACCGGCGGCGGTGTTGAACATGTCGCCCCCGCCCTGCTGGGCTCCGGCGTTTTCGTCTTTGTTTGTTTGGTCAGTCATCCCGCGCGTCCATTAGTCGCGCCTACCGCTGCGCGCAAGAGTGATCGCAACACCAATTAGTGCATTCCACGCAAGCTCGAACTTGCAGGACCCCTCTTGGCGCATTAGCGAACAATATCATGCGAAGTTTTCCGGGCCCGGCCCAACCCATCGTCGATCAAATGCGCGCCGCGGCTGAGGCCGATCCGGCGAACGCTATCGCTTTTCAGGGATCGCCTGGTGCAAATTCCCATCGCGCCGCGACAGAAGCACGACCCGAAGCGCAGCCCCTGCCCTGCTTCAGCTTTGAAGACGCTCTCGAAGCCGTAAAGGATGGCCGCGCGGGTCAGGCGATCATTCCCATCGAAAACTCGCAACATGGCCGCGTCGCGGATATCCACTTCCTGCTGCCGGACAGCGGCCTGTCGATCATCGGCGAATATTTCATGCCGATCCATCATGCGCTGATGGCACCGCCAAAGCCTGATGGATCGAAGCGTACGGCTGATGACAGGATTGAGGCTGCCTACAGCCATCCGCAAGCGCTCGGGCAATCGCGCATTTTCCTTCGAGAACGCGGCATAGTCCCGCTCAGCTATGCCGACACCGCAGGCGCTGCTGCATTTGTCGCTGAGAAAGGCGACCCCACGCTTTCGGCCATCTCGCCAGCAATTTCAGCTGAGTTGTACGGGCTCGAAATTATCGAAAGAAATGTCGAGGACAGTTTCGACAACATGACCCGTTTCGTGTTGCTGTCCAACCAGCCGGCCTTCCTGACGGTCGACCCGGACAAACCGGCGATAACCACGTTCATTTTTGAAGTGAAGAACATCCCGGCTGCGCTTTTCAAAGCAATGGGCGGTTTCGCTACAAACGGCGTGAACATGACAAAACTTGAAAGCTACCAACAGGGCACAAGTTTTTCCGCAACGCAGTTCTATGCCGACATTATTGGTCGCCCGGGCGACCCGGCCGTTGATAGAGCTTTGGAAGAATGCGCCTTTCATTCCAAAGAATTGCGTGTGCTGGGAACCTATGAGCAAGCCCGCCCACGCGGCAGGAACGGGAATGTCATTTAAGTCGATTTGATTTTGCCGGACTTCGACTGTTGCGCATCAGCTTTATACATGCCACCAGATCAGTCGCATGACGGTGAGGGCGGATCTTCCACAACCAGTTGAGAACACAGCGGATGTTGAAACACCCGTTGCTGTGAACGACACCAGCCTGCCCGCCGGATATGAGGATATCCGGTCGAACAGCGACATACAGTTTTCGCCGGTCGATCTGGAAGAGATAAAGCCACACGAGCCGAGCTGGTTCGAAGAGGCGCTGACTGACTTTTTCCGCTGGCTGGGCGATCTGCTTTCCCCCATTGGTCAGGCGTTGGCGGGAGTATGGCCTGTCATGCAATATGTCGTGATTGGCATTCTTGCGGCGTTTGTTCTGTACCTTGTCTGGAAACTGGTCGGCCCGATGCTTGATAAACAAGCCACAGGCAAAACGCGTCTTCCCGAAGCGGAGCCGGAATGGCAACCGGACCGGGAGGAGAGCCTCGCCCTTCTCGAAGACGCAGACCGGCTGGCGGCTGAAGGCCGTTATGAAGAGGCTGTGCGCCTGCTGCTCCAGCGCAGCGTCGGCCAGATTGCTGCGGCACGGCCGGACTGGGTCGATCCGTCCAGCACCGCACGTGAGCTTGCCGCCCTGCCATCGCTTTCAGATGCAGCCAGACGCACCTTCGCAGTTATAAGCGAAGCAGTGGAACGCAGCCTGTGGGCGCTGCGCAGTCTATCGCGAGAGGATTGGGAGACAGCACGCGCGGCCTATGCCGACTTTGCCCTCGCCCGAATTGAAGGGGCGCAATCCGCATGACAACTCAAACCGGCATACACGGCGACCAGCGCCGCTCTTCCCCGTTCAGCCGAGGCGGAGTGTTCGCAATCGTGGTGGTCGGAGCGATTGCCTTCTTCGCCATCCTTTACATGATCGGCACCGGCCAGACCGGTCCGGACAGAACGAATAACGGGCAAGCGCACGCTGCCTCCAACGGGCTCAACGGCTTTTCCGCTCTGGTCGATCTGGTCGAAGCTGACGGTTATGAGGTCGTCACTTCGCGCAGCCAGTCAGAGCTTGAGACCAATGACCTGCTGGTTCTCACCCCTACACGCTGGGCCGATGCGGAGGAGCTTCAGGAAACCCTTGAAAATCGGGAATATCTTGGCCCGACAATTGTCATTCTGCCCAAATGGAGCGCGGTTGAAATCAACCGCTTCATGGAAGTCGACAATCCCGACGAAGTCGAAGAAGGCTGGGTCATGCTGGGCGGTTACGGTGTCCCTGCATGGGCCGATGATCTTAAAGGCCGTTACGGCCTTGACGTAGAGTGGGGCGGAGAGGGCTTTGCTGATATCGGCAACGAGTTCATCCAGAAAGACCAGCTCAAGAAGAAACTGCGCTGGGCAGGGCGCGATGGCCTTTCCGGCCTGTCAGGCGAATTGCCCACACCTTACGGCTTCTATACAAAGCCCCTTTCCGACCAAAGGACAATGATCGCGGACCAGTCCGGACGCGCGATCGTGGTTGGTTTGGATGACGCCTATTACGATGAAGAATACGAAGAACCGCTCAACTGGGTGGTGTTCGTGATTGAGCCTGACCTGATGAACAATTGGGGTCTGGCAGACGAAACGCGTGCGCGTGCCGCGCTCGGTATTGTGCGCTCCATGGGGTATGGTGATGAAGGGCGCGTCGTTTTCGACCTGACACTGAACGGTTTCGGAGGCGCGATGAACCTTTTGACCCTCGCCTTTCAGCCTCCGTTCCTTGCAGCAACGCTTTGCCTGTTGCTGACTATCGTGATTATCGGCTGGCGTGCCTTCAATCGGTTCGGGCCGGCCGCCGCTGCTACCGGAGGCCCGGTGTTCGGAAAGGCGCGTCTGGTGCGTAATGGTGCCGATCTGATTGTGCGCGCTGGCCGTCTGCAATTGCTGGCAGAGCCGTATATTGCCCTGAGCGCAAGGCGCGCCGCGCGTGCTTTGGGACTGCCGAAAGCTGATCCCGAAGCGATTGACGCGGGCATGGCCGTGCGCCTGCCCGATGAACCACCCTTCACCCTTCGCGCCGCAGAATTGCGCAACGCGACCAAACCATCGGAAATCCTGCGTGCGGCAAGCGCGCTTAATGCCATCAATGGAAGAATGAACGCATGAGCATGACACTGGAAGAAGTGCGCGCACTGGCAGGCGCTATCCGCGACGAAACGCGAAAGGCGATTGTCGGGCAGGACGCGATGATAGACCAGTTGCTGGTCGCCCTCATCGCACAGGGGCATGTCTTGCTTGAAGGCCCTCCGGGAACTGCCAAGACGTTTCTCGCTAATGCCTTTTCAACGGCGCTGGGCCTCGATTTCGGGCGCATCCAGTTTACGCCTGACCTGCTTCCGGGCGATATTCTGGGTTCTAACCTGTTCAACTTCCAGACGAGCACATTCACGCTGACGCGCGGCCCGATTTTCTGCGAGCTGCTTTTGGCGGATGAGATCAACCGCACGCCGCCAAAGACGCAGGCCGCCCTTCTCGAAGCGATGCAGGAACGCCGCGTTACGCTGGATGGCGAAACCCACGCGCTTCCGGCTCACTTTATGGTGGTCGCTACGCAGAACCCGATTGAGAATCAGGGCGTTTATCCGCTGCCAGAGGCGCAGCTTGATCGGTTCCTGTTCAAGCTGCTTGTCCCCTATCCCGACGAAGCAGAGGAAACCCGCATCGTCACCAGCTATGGCAGCCGTCAGGGACCGCAAAGGCCCGCCGATCTTGGCGTTACTGCCGTTGCTGATGCGGCCAAACTTGCCGCAGCTTCGGCGGCGCTTGATCAGGTAACCGTTGCAGAAGAAATCACCGGCTATGTCGTGCGGCTGGTACGCGCCACGCGGGAACATGCCGAACTGTCCGTCGGGGCCAGCCCGCGTGCCGCCGTTATGCTTGCCAATGCGGCAAGAGCACGGGCGGCGCTCGACGGGCGGGCCTACGCGATACCGGACGATGTGAAGGCGCTTGCCGTGCCTGTCTTGCGGCACCGTCTGACCCTGTCACCTGCAGCCGAAATCGAAGGACGCGATATCGAAGCGCTGGTCGCTGAGCTGGTCGAAAGCACCGAGGCGCCGAGATAACAGCGTGACCTCGCGGATTATCTCCCTCTTGCAGAAACTGCCGCCCATGCCGTTTGTCCCGACAGAGCTGGCGGCATGGATTCTGGCAGCTTTCGCACCCGTCGCTGCCCTGATTGCGGCGATCGCGCCGGGGTTCTGGATCATCGCACCGATTGGCGCTTGCGTGCTTGTTGCGCTGGTCATCGTCGATGCAGTGATCGCTGGCGGATTGGGCGATTGGGAGGTCGGGATTCCAGCCGACACCGAAGTCGGCCAGCCGACCGCGCTCAGTATTCGCGCCACGTTTCGCAATGGGAATGTGACCAGGCCAAAGGGCGCGTTGGAGTTTGACCCGCGCCTTGGCGATCAGGGACGCGCGGTGTTCGATCTTTCCGCCAACCCTTATGAAGAACGCTATGAAGGCGCGGCACTTGTCCATCCGATGCGGCGGGGCACAGGGAGCGTCTCGAAGGCGTGGCTGCGGTGGACCGGACCGCTGGGTCTGGGCGCGCGGCAGGCTGTCCGCAAACTGGAAGAATCAGTCCGTATCTGGCCTGATCTGTCTCCGGTGCGATCAAAGGAATTGCAGACCTTCCTGCGCGATGCCCAAACCGGCCTGATCGCAAGGCGGATAAGAGGCGAAGGCACCCAGTTTGAAGCGCTTTCCGAATATGAGCCCGGCATGGACCGGCGGCGGATCGACTGGAAAGCAAGTGCTCGCCACAACCACCTTTACGCCCGCGAAAACGAGAGCGAGCGCAATAACCAGATCGTCTTTGCCTTCGATTGCGGGCAGGCCATGTGCGAGACGGTCGACGGAATGCCCCGCATAGACAGGGCCGTATCAGCTGCGCTTACTTGCTCTTATGTCGCCTTGAAAGGAGGGGACCGGGTTTCCCTCTTCGGCTTTGCCCAGCGGCCGCAGGTGATGACGCCGTTTGTCGCGGATAGCCGCGCCTTCCACCGCTTGCAAAGTGCGGCCGCGGGGCTCGATTATGAAAGCACGGAGCCGAACTTTACGCTTGCTCTGGCAACCCTGACAGCGAAATTGAAACGCCGTTCCCTGATCGTACTGTTTTCCGACTTTACCGATCCCACGGCAGCTGAGCTTATGATCCAGAGCATTGGCCGTCTGGTTGAAAAGCATGTCGTCCTGTTCGTCACCATCGCTGACACTGAGCTGGAAGGTTTCATGCAGGAAGAGCCTGGCAATATCGCGACCCTTGCACGCAGTGTGTCTGCGCAGACCCTCAGCCATCAGCGCAGCATCGTGCTGCAACGCCTGCGCCGAATGGGCGTGGACGTACTCGAAGCGCCTTGGGACCAGATCGGCTACAGCCTGATTGACCGTTATCTGCTTGTGAAGAATTCGGAGGCCATCGGATGAAGGCCCCTGTCCTGCCAAAGTTTTTTGGCCGAAACGAGATATCCGCGCCTGCCGATATCGAAAGCGCAGCGCTGCGTTCCGACCGTTTCCGTCTGGAGCGCGAAGGCGACTGGCGGCGACTGGAAAGCATTGTCGCCCGCATGGAAAGCGGTGGCTTGCGACGCATTGACGATGAAGAGCTGCTGGCTCTTCCAACGCTGTACCGCACCGCCGCCTCGAGCCTTTCCGTGGCCCGCGAGACTTCACTGGATCGCGCAACACTGAGCTATCTCGAAAGCCTTGTTCAACGCGCCTGGTTTCAGGTTTATGGCCCGCGGCGCGGTCTGTTCGCATGGCTGCGTGAATTTTTCATGGGTGGCTGGAGCCGCGCCGTGCGTGCGATCTGGCTCGACATCTGCATCGCCTTGTTCGTGATGGTATCCGGCACAATCATCGGCTGGGTGCTGGTGGCGCAGGACAAGGAGTGGTTTTACAGGCTCGTGCCCGGCAGCATGGCCGGATCTCGCGTACCAGGTGCATCGCGAGAGGCCCTCGAAGAAACCATCAGAACCGAAACCAGTACCAGCGGGCTTAGCGCCTTTGCCGCTTCGTTGTTCAGCAACAATGCGGGCGTGTGCATCCTTGCTTTTGCTCTGGGCTTTGCGTTTGGCATCCCGTCACTGCTGTTGCTGGTCCACAATATGGCATTGCTTGGCGCGATGCTCTGGCTGTTCGCGCAGGCCGGTCTGGGGTGGGAGTTTGGCGCATGGCTTAGCGTTCACGGCACCACCGAAATATTCGGAATTCTCATATCCGGTGCGGCCGGATTGCATATCGGCCGCTCAATGGCCTTCCCCGGCAATGCCAGCGTGCTGGACGCAGCGGGCGCGGCGGGCCGGCGCAGCGCGGTTGTGATGCTGGGTGTCGTGATCATGATGGTGATCGCTGCATTGCTTGAAGCGTATCCACGGCAACTGGTCGATGGCACGGCGAACCGATACGTCATTGGCGGGGGCTTCCTGGTTTTCTGGCTTGCCTATTTCTTCCTTTATCGCCCTGCACCGCCGATCACTGATAGCGGCGACGCCGGAGAGAGCGCATGAGCAGCGCGACCGCCAGACGCGAACTGGAGCAGCGCCAGACGAAACGCACGCGATCGCTTATCACACCAGAGGGCTTGGCGGTTCCGATGATCGTCGCATCGCGCGGGTCCAGACTGGGCGCGCTGATGCTCGACCTGCTGATCATCATCATGATCCTGATCGTTGCAGAGATCAGCCTGAGTTATATTTCCAGCGGTACTTGGGAAAACGCAGAAAGCGGGAGCAGATCAGCTGCCGCCGAGTTTCTCTACATCGTGCGCGTCCTGTTCAGCTTCATGCTTTGGTACGGCTATTTCCTCGGCATGGAGCTTAGCCCGCGCGGCGCCACCTGGGGGAAACGGATGGTCGGTATCAGAGTGGCCGCACGCTTAGGCGGCCGATTGACGCCCGAAGCGGTGATCGCACGAAACCTGCTGCGCGATATCGAGATATTCTTCCCCATCGGCTATTTGATCATAACTTTCATTCTAGCAATTTCGGGCGAGGCGGGTTTTGCTTTTATCTGGGCGGTTCTGATCTGGTTCCTGATCTTCGGCCTGTTCCCCTTCTTCAATCGCGATGCAATGCGAGCGGGTGACATTATTGCGGGAACCTGGGTGGTTGAAGCGCCCAAGACCAAGCTTGCCGAAGCGCTTTCAACGCAGGAAGGTTCAAAAGGGTCGAGCAAGCTTACGGGCGCTCAATACCAGTTCGGAGACGAAGAGCTTAGCGTATATGGCGAACATGAACTTCAAACTTTGGAGCAAATGTTGCGCACGGGTGATGATGATGCCCTGTCAGCAGTTCATGAGACGATCTGCCGCAAAATCGGGTGGGATCCGGGCCAGGGAGACGAACGCGCTTTCCTAGAAGCTTTCTATGCGCAACTTCGCGAACGGCTCGAAAATGATATGCGGTTCGGAAAGCGCAAAGCGGACAAATATTCATGACCGCGTTCACGATTACGCCCGATCCGCTCACCAGCCGGGATGTGCTGGACCTGTTGCGGCTCCATCTTGATGAAATGCACGCGTCTTCGCCGGCTTGCAAAGTGCATTCTCTGCCGCCGGAGCGTCTGCGCGAGGATGATGTCACATTCTTCGCTGTAAGAGAGGGACATGTCCTCGCCGCAGTCGGCGCATTGAAAGATCTGGGCCATAGGCGCGGTGAGTTGAAAAGCATGCGGGCTGCCCCCGAATATCGCGGCAAGGGTGCAGGCAGAGCATTACTGGACCACCTTATCGCAGAAGCGAAGAGGCGCGGTATGGATTGGCTGGGCCTTGAAACGGGGCGCACGCAAGTGTTCGCAGCCGCTCATCGCCTGTATGAAGCCTATGGCTTTCGGGAATGCGGTTCCTTTGACAACTACACCTCGGACGAATTCAGCATGTGCATGGAATTGGACCTGAAAGAGCACAGTCAATGAGCATTGACCGTCGGCGGTTTATCGGAGGCACTATCGCATCGGGCATTACGCTTGGCGCGGCGGGCTGCGTTCCGCCCGACCAGAGCCCCTCGGGCAGGCTTGTCGCCGAGATGCGGATCATTGAAGCCTCGGCAGACGGTATGATGGGAGTGTCTTTGCTGGACACCGGAACGGGCCGCTCAATCGGGCTCAATTCCGATCGTCGCTTTGGCCATTGTTCATCCTTCAAGATGAGCCTCGCGGCAAAAGTCCTTGTCGAAGACGCACGGGGGCTGATTGATGCTGACCGCAAGGTGACTTGGACGCAGGATGAGCTTTTATCCTATGCTCCGTACACCCGAGAGCGCCTTGCCGAAGGGGCAACGCTGCGCGAACTGGCCGAATTCACTCAAAAACTGTCGGACAATACCGCAGCAAACGTTCTTTTGCGTGAGTTGGGAGGGCCTGCAGGCCTGACGGGGTTCTGGCGCTCTATTGGCGACAATGTGAGCCGGCTCGACCGGTTTGAGCCTGCATTGAACAATGTGCCCGTTCCCGATGTGCGCGACACAACCACGCCCGCAGCAATGGCTCAGACAGTTGCAACCCTGCTTTACGGCGATGCAATGCCTTCTGCCCAGAAAGAGACACTGCGCGAATGGATGACTGACACGCAAACAGGCATGCGCCGCGTGCGAGCCGGATTGCCGGAGAAATGGGTCGCAGGTGACAAGACCGGAACTGCATTCGCCCCCGGAATGGGCAGCCTGTATGTCGACATCGGCTTTGTCGAACCCCCGGCCAATGGCGACGAAACGCGCGCTCCCATCACATTCGCCACCTATTTCCGCTCTCGCGAAGTGCACAGCCGCGTTGATCCCGCGTCCGAAGCGGTTCTCGCAAAAGTGGGCAAGTTGATCCCGAGCTTTGCGGAAGTGAAGGACTGGTTCCCGTTCTGACGCCAGAACTCTATCGCTGATAAAATTTTATCATTGATTAAAAGAATGCTCTCCGCCATACGGTCGGAAGAGAGGAGAGCGCATGTCTAACAAACGCGAACAGGCGGTGTCTGACCGGCGCGAACGGATATTCGAAGCCGCCTACCAGATCGTCGCGACCGAAGGGCTTGATGGCCTCACCACGCGGGGGCTTGCAAAACTGGCGGGGCTGACCGTTCCCACACTATACAATCTGGTTGGCGGCAAGGACGAGATCATTAGCCAGCTTGTCTTGCGGGATGTCGATGCGATCTGGGACCGGCTCGACTTCGATAGCTGCGCGACCGCGCTCGACATGGCTGATGCGATTATCGACGAAGCTTACGAAGTCATCCGCATCGAAAAAGCATTTCACCGTGCGGTGCTGCCTGCGATGATTGATCTCAACATCGTGCTCGCGGCCAATCCGATGCACGATGACGCCGGTGCGCGGGCAGCCAACCGCTGCGTCGATATGGCAACGCACGCCTGCCGTGTCGCGCTGGATAACGGCCAGTTGCGCGGCAATCTCGCCCCTCAGGAACTGGGGCAGCAGATGTTCATCACCTATCGCGGGCCAATGCGCGACTGGCTGGAGGGCGTGATCGGTGATGCGGAGATGCTGCGCCGACAGCGACGCGGGTTTTACATCGTCATGGCGGCAGACGCGTCGGAAGAATTCCGCGCCGTCCTTTTGGATCGGATAGCCAAGCTGACGGAAGCCAACACGATCGAGGAGGCAGCCTGACATGGAAAGAGTGCTCAAGACCGTTGTCGCCTGCCTGCCGCTGATCTTTGCTTTCGCATTTCTGGTGCCGCTGATTGATCAGGGAATGCAGGCTGTCGGCGTACATTCGGTCCTCTCCCTGTCAACGATAACACTCGCCTTCGTTCTGGGTGGGAGTTGGGGCCTATTTGCCCAGATTACGGGGAGGTGGATATGAATGCGCATTCCGCCATCCTGCCTGATGACCTGTCCCAGCTCACCGATGCCCAGCTAAAGAGGTTGGAGCTGAAGATCGCCCGCAAATACTCGGGCAAGACACCTTGGATCGCGGTGTTCTGGGCGTTCGCCAATCTGTCTGTCTGGCTTAGCCTGTGGCCGCTCGTATTCTCGGGCGTGCTGCCTCTTTGGGCGGCCTTCCCGATCGCGACGATCAACATGGCGCTGGTCTATCTGCCGACCCATGAAGCGCAGCACGATATTATCGGGCGTCCGGGGACAAAGCTGCGGTGGCTCAATGAATTTGTCGGCCACGCGACAAGCTGGATGCTGGTCTATCCGTTCGAGGTTTTGCGGGTAACGCATCTCGATCACCATCGGCACACGAACGACCCGGAAAAGGATGTCGATATCACCACCAAGGCGCCGGGGCCGTGGAGTGCTCTTTGGCAAACGGTGAAACAACGCCAGCCCAATGCGAAACGGAACAGCGACTACGCCGCTGCGCTGATGCGCGCTGGCCGGACTGACCTGATCCTGCTTTCGGTGGTGTACCGCCTTGGATTTATCGCCATACTCGGAACGCTGGCATGTAGCGGTTACGCTTTGGAGGCGCTGTTCCTGTGGTGGCTGCCATACCAGATCGCCATCGGGTACATTATCTTTTTCCTGTCATGGGCACCGCACCATCCGGGCACAGAGCAGGCCCGCTATCGCAATACGCGCAGCTGGCGATCAAAGGTCGGCAATCTTGGCTCGATGGGGATGCAGTTCCATATCGTCCATCACCTGCATCCCTATATTCCGCTGCACCTGACACCCGCAGCCTATTGGGAAATGCGCCCGATCCTCGAAGCGCGCGGCTGCCGGCTGGAAGGGCTTTAGTGATCGGGCGTCGCGGAAGGTTTTTCGCTTTCCTCGCCGCCAAAGATCGCAACTTCATTCACGCCGCCGCTTGTGGCGCGCCCGCGATACATGCCGCTGGTGTTGAAGCTATAGAGCGCATCACCTGCCGGAGTGACCACAATCACACCGCCATCGCCGCCCAGTTCTTTGACTTCGGCCATGACATCATCGGCCAGCCACTGCGCATATTGGGTGGGCAGAGGCTTACCATCACGCTCCTGAATCCGCTTTTCGAGGAACAGCCGCGTGCAAATCGCGTTCGCCACGCCAACACGGATGAAGTACTCACCCCACCCCGTGGCTGACACGGCGCAGGAACGATTGTCTGCATACGTCCCCGCGCCAATCACCGGAGCATCGCCGATCCGCCCCCAGCGCTTGCCCGTCATGCCGCCTGTCGAAGTGCCCGCGGCAAGGTTGCCGGCCTGATCCAGCGCCACTGCGCCAACCGTCCCGAATTTGTGATCGACATCGAGCGCGGAAAGTTTGTCCGCTTTCATCCGTTCAAGCGACTTGCGACGGCTTTCGGTAGCAAACCAATCCGGCCCTGCTGTTTCCAGCTCTTGCTCGATGGCGAATTCTTCTGCCCCCTCTCCCATAAGAAAGACGTGCGGGCTGTCAGTGCGCACTTTGTCCGCAAGCAGAATCGGGTTCTTGATAGAGGTCACACCCGTAACCGCACCCGCGCTGCGATCACGACCGTCCATGATTGAAGCATCAAGTTCGTTGCGCCCTTCCCACGTAAAAACCGCGCCCCGTCCCGCATTGAAAAGCGGATTGTCTTCCATCGGAATGATTGCGGCTTTCACAGCATCCATAGCGCTGCCGCCTTCGGCGAGTACCTTTGCCCCCGCATCAAGCGCCTGTTGCAGGGCAGCTTCGTAAGCGGCGCGTTTTTCCGGTGTCATCTTTGCGCGGTCCAGCGTTCCGGCACCGCCATGGATGGCCAACGACCATCGTGGTTTCGCCTGATCGCCCTGAGCATGGTCATCCGCCAGCGCCGGTGCCGAAGCAACAATCGCCAGCGCGCCAAAGGAAAGCAGAAAGGTATTCGAAATTCGTGAAATCAAGCTGCGCATTATGAAAATTCCGCCTCTGCCTATTACAAGGTTTTACACTTGCTGGCCGGTATTTGTGCCATGATACATTTGTGTCCGCGGCTCACCTCTAAGAGCGCGCGGGATATTCTTCACAATTCATCATGGGGGTTCACAATGCAAATCGGAAATTACCGTTGGGACAATAACGTCGCAATGGCAGTCGCAGAACAGGCGGTCTACGCGGTCGCTATTCTCATCATCACCTGGGCGCTGGCAAAGGCGGCCAAATGGGCGTTCGCCACGCTGGTAGACAAGGTATCCCTGTTCAAGCGCGAAGACGGGTCAGGCCAGAGCATTGGCATGTCGCTGGGCCGGATCGCATCGCTGCTTGTCTGGCTGTTCGGCCTTCTCGCCATTCTCCAAGTGCTTGGGTTGCCCACTGTCGCAGCACCGATCAATTCGCTGCTGAATGATGTCATGGGCTTCATTCCCAACCTTGTCGGTGCAGGCCTGCTGCTGTTCATCGGTCTGATGATCGCAGGCATTGTTCGCGATATCGCCGTCACCGCGATGCAGACGATCAATCTCGACAAATGGGCAAACAAGGGCGGCGTTGACGAAGTTACCGGCAACACCACGATCTCGAAAACGCTGGGCACTGTCATCTACGCCCTTATCGCGATCCCTGTCGCCATTGGTGCGCTGGGTGTTCTGAACATTGCCGCAATTTCGGTGCCTGCGACCGAAATGCTCAGCCTTGTTATGGCAGCGATCCCGAACATTATCGCTGCGGCCCTGCTGCTCGGCATCGGCTACATGATCTCGAAGTTCCTTGTCGGCATCATTTCAGAGCTTCTGGCAGGCCTTGGCATCGACATGCCGATCGCTGCGCTGGGTGTTCTGCCGGGCAAGACGAAGGCTTCGGACGTCATCGCCCGTATCGTTCAGATTGCTATCATTCTGTTCTTCGCCATCGCCGCAACGCGCCTGCTCGGCTTCCCAGAGCTGACAGCCATCCTTGACGAAATCCTCGCACAGGGCGGCAGCGTTCTGTTCGGTGCCGTTGTCATCGGTGTCGGCTTCCTGATCGCCAACGTGGTTGCGAAATTCGTTGGCGCAGGCACGATGCAGGGCAACATCATTCGTTATGCAACCATTCTGGTCTTCACCTTCATGGGTCTGCGCAAAATGCAGATCGGTGAAGAAATCGTCGACATCGCCTTTGGCGCGGTCGTGATTGGTCTTGCAGTAGCCGGTTCGCTCGCTTTCGGGCTCGGCGGGCGCGACTGGGCCGCCAAGAAGCTGGAAGAGATGGACAGAAAGAAAAGCTGATATCTGTTTCAGTAATGACCAGATGACGGGGCGCGGTGGCAATGCTACCGCGCCCCTGATCTTTTCTGGCACAAGGAACCGCCATGACCGAATTCGGCAAACACACCACCGCGGACGAGGTACTTGAGGGCAAGGACCTGACCGGCCTGAAAGTCTTCGTCACAGGCGCAAATTCGGGTCTTGGGAAAGAGACAGCGCGGGCGATGGCGGCGAAGGGTGCGCATGTGATTATGGCCGGTCGCGACCCTGAAAAGCTGGATTCAGCTTTCACTGAAATCACCGCCATGCATCCCGATGCCAGCCTTGAGACAATTCTGGTTGATCTGGCGTCCCTGGAAAGCGTGCGTGCCTGCGCCAAACAGGCCAACGAACGCTTTGACCGGATTGATCTGCTGATAAACAACGCCGCCGTTATGGCCTGCCCCAAGGCGCATACGGAAGACGGTTTTGAAATGCAGTTCGGCACCAATCACCTTGGCCACTTCGCCTTGACCAAGGGACTGATGCCGCTGGTGAGAGCGGGCAAGGAGACCAAAGGCGGAGGGCGGATCGTCAATGTCGCCAGCCGCGGCCATTTCATCACCGATGTCGATCTGGCCGATCCCCATTTCGAAAACCGCGAATATGATCCCTGGCAAAGCTATGGTCAGGCAAAGACGGCCAATATTTTGTTCACCGTCGGCCTTGAAAGGCGCTTTGGTGAAGAGGGTATTCACGCGCTCACTTTGCATCCCGGCGGCATTCAGACAAACCTGTCGCGGCATCTGTCGCAGGAACAGGAAGAGGACTTGCTGAAAAACGTCACCGCGTCCGACCCCGACTTCGAGTTCAAGACCGAAGCACAGGGCGCCGCAACACAGGTCTGGGCTGCTACTGCCGAAGAACTGGAAGGCGTTGGTGGTGTGTATTGCGATGACTGTCACGTCGCCGAAGTCGACGACCGGAACCCGAAGGGCGGCGTTCGCAGCTATGCGCTTGACCCGCAGACAGCCGACAAGCTCTGGCAATTGAGCGAGGAAATGACCGGAGAGGTTTTCGCCGCCTGAACGATTATTCGTTGAGGAAATCCGCCAGCAACCCGAAAACGTCCTTCGCCTCACGTGTCGGCGTCACGGCCATGAAGACATGCGGCGAAGCCTCATACTCGTAAAGCTTTGCATCAACGCCCGCCTCTCTCAGACGCGTTGTGAAAGTGCGCGAATCCACGATGAACAGATCATGCCGACCCGTCCATATCCGGGTCGGCGGCAGGCCGCTGAGCGCTTCGGTTGTTGAATAGAGCGGGCTGCACGCAGCCGAAGCGGGATCGCGTACATCGGCCCAGATTTTGCCCATCGCTTTCAGCGATTCAATCTTGAGCATAAAGTCATGCGGCTCCACCGCCTTCATTGCGGGATCTGCCATTGTCACATCCAGCCAAGGCGCAAACAGCGCCAGTTTTCCCGGCTGCTCTTTGCCCTTTGCCGCCAGCCGCAAGGCAAGGCTCAGCGCCATATGCCCGCCCGCGCTATCGCCGTTCAGCACGATTTTTGCCGGATCATGCGTTTTCGCCACTTCGGCAAATACCGCATCGGCCTGAGCATCAGCCCGCCAATAGGGGCTTTCGGGGATCACATCGTAGAGCGGAACAGTGATGCTGACCCCGCATTTATCGACCATCGCCCCCACAAGCGGCCAGTGCTCCTTGAACATGGGAAAGGCAAAGCCCCCGCCATGAAAATAGATCATGTGCCATTCCCCTGCCCCTGATTTGGGATGAAGAGTAACAACCGCCTGACCTTCCGCCTCCCAGCGCTCGACAGTGTATTTGCGCATGAAACCCGCTGGCATCAGCGCATCACGTGGCGGATTGCGGCTGTCCAGATATGCCTTCACACCTTGCGCTGTATGAGGGAAAACCTCGCGTCGCTTGCTCATCACCCAGACAGCAGCGCGCATCGCCAGACTAGGCTTTGCACTGCGCAATTCGTGTGTGGTTTCCGTCAGCATGATCCCTCTCCCTGTATGGCGCAGAGAGTGGCGCGCTGATAGTTTGTGTCAAGCTTCGATCGCGGTGATTAGGCCATCGCCCAGCCATTGCCCCAGCATCGCGCCTGCGCTTTGGGCAGCGCGCTGGATCGCTTCGGGCGTCGGTTCTTCTCCTGCCAGCAAAGCGATCAGTTCGCCATATCGCGCGCCCGCCTGAATCGCGGAAAAGCCCCGTGCGTGATCCGACTGGACAATCTGGAAGGTAGGCCTTTCCCCTTCGCGCCAGACGATGCAGCCTTGCGGTGCTTCAAACCTTTTGGCCTCTACGGCCGCGTCATCCTGCGAAAGTGCCTGCCACATATCGCTAAGGTCATTTGCAACGGATCGACAGGCTGATCGCGGCTGGAATGTAATTGCCAGTCGCATCCAGTCCTGATCCCCGAAACCGGCGCTGGCATCGCCGAAGTCTTCAGGGCTCAGCGGCGTCACATCGGCCGCGCCGCCTATATCCAGCATCGCCCATTCCAGCCAGGCCAGTTCAGCCACTTCGGGATTGTCAGGAAACAGACTGGCGCAAGTTTCGTCAAAACCCGATCCAGTCGCATCAATCGTCCAGTGCGAAGACGGGTTCGCGATCACATGGTTTATCGCCGCCTGTCGGAACGCATCTTCGCCCATATAGGCGGCTGTCCTATCAAAACTGCTTTCCAGCGCACCCATAGCGGCAGAGCGATAATTGCCGCGATAGACGTTCATGCCCAATGTCTGAGAATGCCCCCAACCATCCGGCAGGGCTGCATCCTCATCGAGGATCGAACGCATGAAAGCCGCCTGTTTCTCTGCAAGCGTCATGCGGCCACCATCTCGCCTGCGGCTTCGCGCGCGTGATCCAGTTCCGTCAGAAGCTCCGGCAATGGCGGAATGTGATCGTCGCGTTCAATCATGGTTGCCACAGGCTGCTTCAGCTTTTCCATAGCCTGTCGGTAAAGCTCCCACACGCCTTCGGACACTTCGCGGTCATGCGTGTCGATAATGACAGGGCGGTCAGGTGTCGCCGGGTCATGTCCCGCAAGATGAATCTGCCGCACGCGATCAAGCGGGAGGCCGGACAGGTAATCCTCCGCGCTGAAACCGTGATTCTGGCTTGAGACGTAAATGTTGTTCACGTCCAGAAGCAGATAGCAGCCCGTCCGGCGCGCCATTTCCGAAATGAATTCCCATTCGGCCATCTCGTCTTCGGGGAAAGTCAGATAGCTGGACGGGTTTTCAAACAGCATTGCCCGCCCCAGCGTGTTCTGCGCGTGGTCGATATTTTCGCATACGCTATCCAGAGCCTCCGCCGTCAGGGGCATGGGCAGAAGATCATGGCTGTTATGTGCGCTGGTCCGCGTCCAGCACAGATGGTCCGAAACCCAAAGCGGCTCCACCCGCTGCGCCAGCGATTTCAGCTTCTCCAGATAATCATCATCCAGACCGTTTGCTGATCCGATCGACATCGAAACGCCGTGCAGGATGACGGGATAACGTTCCCTCACCTGATCCAGTATCCGAAGCTGCCGCCCGCCTTCTAGCATGTAGTTTTCGCTGATGACCTCCACGAAATCGACAGGCACGCGCGCGGAATTCAGAAAGTCTTCGTAATGCGTGCGCCTCAGGCCAAGGCCAAAGCCGCCAAAAGGTGTGACGGGCGGGTGCGGAACGCTCATAGCTGATATCCTCGTCCAGAAATTGCTGCGCCGCATGTCATGGCGCGCAGCGTGGTTCTGATATGCTTTCGCGCGCGCGAGCCTTTGCGTTACAGTCGGGGCCGCAAAACGGGGAAAGGCGGCGCAATCCGATGGCTAATCAGGCGATGGCGAAATTTTTCTGTAACCGATTTCGGGATGGCGGCGAATTGCCTGTCAGTTCCGGGGAGCAAACGAGCGACCGACGGGAACATGACATTAAGACCAACACCCTGAACGGAGAAATGCCATGAACAAGAAATCAATCGCCAGCCTCGCCGGACTCGCACTGACCGCCGGTATCGCCGCCGGCCTCGCCACAACGCCTGTCGCAGCACAGGGTGCCAAGGAAAAATGCTACGGCGTTTCCAAAGCTGGCAAGAACGACTGCGCCGCAGGTCCGGGCACGAGCTGTGCCGGTACTTCGACCAGAGACTATCAGGGCAACGCCTGGAAGTATGTCGACAAGGGCAGCTGCACCTCGATCAAGACCCCCAAGGGCAAAGGTTCGCTGAAGCCGATCAAGCGCTGATCCGAACGAAAGGACCGGAGGTGGCTCAGGCAAACCGTCACCTCCGGCCCCTTCCCTGAAGGAGGAAATCATGAACAGCATCATGAATCTTTACAATCGCTTGATCGCAGCCCTTTCCGGGACGATCCCGGAAAGCATCGCGCTGCTTTTCACCCGCGTTGCGCTCGCCGGAATATTCTGGCGGTCGTACAAAACGAAGGTTGAGGAAGGCACCTGGCTACAAATTAGCGACGTGCAGTACTTCATCTTCGAGAACGAATTCGCTGGCTTGCCGCTGTCCCCCGAACTTGCGGTTCCGATGGCCACTTACGCCGAATTTCTTTTCCCGATCCTGCTCGTGATTGGATTGTTCTCGCGCTTTTCGGCGCTGGCGCTGACAATCATGGCCTTAGTGATCCAGATTTTTGTATTCCCGACGATGGATCACTTTCTGGGCTGGGCGATAACAGTCATCGCATTGGGTGCATTCATTATCACTCGCGGCCCCGGACTGTTCTCTCTCGATGCTTTGCTTTCGCGGTTCTCGGGTTTCAACGCGGCCCCCGCAGGCGAGTTGAAGGCCGCCTGAGATGGTTGCGGACGAACCGACTTTCGCCCGCCTCATGGCAGCGGCACAGGACGGCGATAAAGCTGCCGCCAATGTGCTGCTGACAGAGGTGGGCGTCTGGCTGGAACGGTATTTCCGCCGCCGCCTGCCACCGCATCAGATTGATGATCTGGTGCAGGAAGTTCTGATCGCATTTTACACAAAGCGGTCTACCTGGGATCCGTCCCGCCCGTTTCTGCCATGGCTCGCCGCCATTGCACGCTATCGCTGGGTTGACCATCTGCGCAAGGTGTACAAGCACGATAGCAAGGAACTGATGGAAGACGATGCTGTAGAAGACAGCGAAGAGGAAGTCGTCCTCGCCCGGATCAGTCTGGATCGTCTGTTGGTGAAATTGCCGGAAAAGCAATCCAGCGTAATCGAACTTGTGAAAATCAGCGGCCTTTCAATCAGGGAAGCCGCAGAAAAGACCGGACAGAGCGAAAGTCTGGTAAAAGTGAATATCCACCGTGGCCTCAAAAAGCTCGCCACGATGGTTGAGGAAGTTGAATAGTATGGAAAAGCAGCAATCCCGCGAAGATCTGATCGCAGCGCTGACGGATGATCTGAAACCTGTGCGCCGGGCAAAACCGGTGGAAGGCATCGCTCTGATCGCGTTCGCGACTGTTATTGCGGCCATCGCCTCTATTGCCAGTTATGAATGGTGGGACGGTCTGCTGACCGGCGAGGCATCGGGATACTTCCTGATAACGCATGGCCTGCTTCTGGTCCTGGGCGCGGCGAGCACGGTGGCACTTGCCGCCAGCGCCATGCCCCGCGTCGGCCCGCGTGCGAGCGCTCCGTTATGGGCTGCGATCATGGTGGCCATCGTTCCGCTGGTCGCCGTTGTCAGCCTGATGTCGGGTCACAGCGATCATACCCATGAAGGGCTGAACGATCCGGTCGCCTTCATGTGCACGACTGCATCGCTTGCCGCAGGCGCTCTTGTCCTTGTGGCGGCTGTACTGTGGCTGCGCCGCGGCGCGCCTGTTTCAATCGAGCGTTCGGCATGGCTTGCCGGGCTGGCAGCGGGTTCGCTCGGCGCGCTCGCTTACGGGATTACCTGCCCGCTTGATACGCTTGCCCATGTCGGTCTCTGGCATGTTGCGCCTGTGGCGCTCAGCGCGGTGTTTGCGCGTATCGTGGTGCCGCCGCTGATCCGCTGGTGACATTTGCAACAGACGGGAAGGCCCATGCGCTTTCCCGTCATTGCCCCTTCATCAAACGGCGCTTATATGCGGCGCATGGCTTCTGTAAGACCCTGGCGGGATATCGAGCGCCGCAAATGCCGGCAGATCATGGTGGGCGATGTGCCCGTGGGCGGCAATGCACCCATCACGGTGCAGACCATGACCAACACCCCCACCGAAGACGCCGCCGCGACAATCGACCAGATTCGCCGGTGTGAAGAGGTGGGCTGCGACATTATTCGCGTATCATGCCCAACTCAGGAAGCGACCGCTGCAATGCCGCTTATCACGCGGGCAGCAAACATCCCTGTCGTGGCCGATATCCATTTCCACTATCAGCGCGCGCTTGAAGCGGCAGATGCCGGCGCTGCCTGCCTGCGGATCAATCCCGGCAATATCGGCAGCGACAAGAAAGTCGCCGAGGTTGTGCGCGCGGCAAAGGCCAATGGTTGCGCGATCCGCATCGGCGTGAACGCAGGCAGCCTTGAGAAAGACCTGCTCGAAAAATATGGCGAGCCCTGCCCCGAGGCGCTGATCGAAAGCGCGCTCGATCATATCAAGCTGTTGCAGGATCACGACTTTCACGAATTCAAGGTGGCGGTGAAAGCCTCCGACGTATTTCTGGCAGTGGCAGCCTATCACGGGCTGGCCGATGCAGTCGATTGCCCGCTCCACCTTGGCATTACCGAGGCAGGCGGCCTTATAGGCGGCACGGTCAAATCCTCTATCGGCATGGGCTCCCTGCTTTGGGCGGGCATTGGCGATACGATCCGCGTCTCTCTCTCGGCAGAGCCAGAGGAAGAAGTAAAAGTCGGCTATGAGATGCTCAAGGCGCTTGGCCTGCGCACACGCGGCGTGCGTGTCGTGTCCTGCCCGTCGTGTTCGCGTCAGGGATTTGACGTGATCCGCACAGTCGAAACCCTCGAAAAACGGCTTGAGCATATCAAGACCCCGATGAGCCTGAGCGTGCTCGGCTGCGTGGTGAATGGCCCCGGCGAAGCGCGCGAAACCGATATCGGCCTGACCGGTGGCGGCAATGGCAAGCACATGGTCTACCTCTCCGGTGTGAAGGGGCACACGATTGATGACGAGGATATGCTCAATCACATCGTGAAGCTGGTCGAGGAAAAAGCCGCAAAGATCGAAGCCGGCGAAGCGGTCGCTTTCGACCCACACGCCGAAGAGCAGAAAACGCCTGCCGAAGCGGCTGAATGATCAAGCCCATCCTGGCAGGACTGCTGGCTGCATTGTTGCTGACTGGCTGCGCGACGCTCTATCGCGCCGCCAATAGCGCGGCCGCGCACGATTACCCCGAAGCCACCGCCTATGATGTCTCCGACGATGCGGAAGCAGATGTCGATGCAGCTTTGACACGGGCTACGCAGAACGGGAAACGCGTGCTGCTGGTCATGGGCGCAAACTGGTGCCACGACAGCCGCGCGCTGGCCGGATGGCTGGGCACGCCGCGCTTTGCCGCTTTAATTGAGCGGGAATTCGAGTTGGTCTACGTCAATGTCGGCACACCCCAAAGCGGGGACGGTCACAATCTTGGCATCGCCAGGCGCTTTGGCCTGGATGATCTGCCGGGCACGCCGAATGTGTTAGTTCTTGAATCCAATGGACGTTTGATCAACAAGTCGACAGCTACAACATGGCGCAACGCGGCAAGTCGCACCGAAGGCGCCATTTTTGAAGAGTTGGAAAAACTGTCGCAATGCTCCCCCGATTCCTGCGCAGGCTAGGCGCTGTTCTCATTGACGGACCACGGGTCTGGGTGCTTGCGCCGATCATTCCCCTGATCGCAATCCTGCCCGAATTCGCCCAGCATATCGTCGAGATCAGTCTCGGCATGTTTGAGAGCGAGGAACGCTTCAAAGAACTTGGTATGGACCCGCTGCGCTGGGCGTTCGCTATTCCCAAGCTGACAGGATATCTGCTCGCCATTCTCGCGACAGCGCGTTTCTGGACGAACCTGCGCGAAGGCTTGCCCTGGTGGTCGACGAAAAGCATCGGCTGGCGTGTGCTTGGGCTGGCGTTTCTGGCCAACGTCGTGCTTGTCTTGGCGATGGAGGGCGTGGATTACGCGCTGGCTGATGCGGGTGATATCGTGAAGCAAGGCGTAACGCTGATCGTCACCATCGCTACCTTGCCGATCGCCGTATGGCTCATCGCGGGTCTGTTGGGGGACAAAGACGCGAGCCTCATGAGCGTTTACAAATCCGGCTGGGGCGCAGCCCTGCGCATAGCGGCCTTTTCGGCAGTGATCCTCATCCCGCTGATGTGGCTGCATGAAATGAACCACCAATGGGCATTCGGCCAGCCAGCCGGTATTGTCTGGGCGCTGATGGTGTTTGACAGTCTGCTGGTTGGGCTACTGGCAACAGGCTGGGGAACGGCGATCCACCACGGTTATCGCAAACTGGCGGAACCGATTGAGGGTTAGGTCCGTAACTCCCTCTGCATGCTCCACGTTGTCCATCACGCCGATTACATGGCTCCGCGGCCTGAACGCGGGACGTTCAAGTTCGACAAATACTACCTCGTGATGGAAGAATTGCGGGCATCCGGCGCGGCGATTACCGAACACGCTCCCGATCCGATGCCGCGCGAATGGCTCGAAGCTGTGCACGATCCGGCTTATGTCGATGAGGTCTTCCGCGCCGAAGTTCCCCGCGAAAAGGAACGCCGCATCGGCTTTCCCGTTACTGAGCGGATCAGGGATCGTGTGCGGCACACCAATGGCGGAACATGGCTCGCCGCGCAGCTTGCGATGCAGCACGGTTACGCGGCCAATTCCGCCGCAGGCAGCCACCATGCCCTCAGCGATACGGGCGCGGGTTACTGCGTGTTCAATGATCTTGCCGTTGCCTCCAACCGGCTGCTGGCAGAGGGCGATGTTCAGCGTATCCTGATCGTAGACCTCGACGTGCATCAGGGTGACGGCACCGCCAGCCTGACAGCGGGGCGAGAGGATGTTTTCACAGCGTCTTTCCATGCGGAGAAGAATTTCCCGGTCAGAAAGGCGCGCTCAAGCCTGGATGTCGGATTGGCAGACGGGCTGGATGATGACGGTTATCTCGAAGCTCTGGACCGGCATCTGCCTGCGATTTTTTCCGATTTTGATCCTGATTTCGTCTTCTATCAGGCCGGCGTTGATCCGCATGTAAATGACAAGCTGGGCCGCCTGTCGCTGAGTGATGAGGGGCTGGATCGGCGCGACCGCTTCATCATAGACGCCGCCAGGTCGCGCGGTCTTCCTGTCGCATCGGCCCTTGGTGGGGGGTATGGCGATGACCAGCGCGAGGTTGCCGCGCGCCATGCCCGATCGATGCTGACCATGGCGGGGTCTAACGCCGCCTACGAGGCCCCTAAACCGTTTTAGCGAGGGCTTAAGACTGTCGGGCTATGGTCTGATCTATGTTTGGAAAAACACTTCTGTTCGCTGGCGCGGTTGTCGTCTTTGCGCTGATTGTTGTGCCTCGTCATGATGAGCCTGACAGCGTGCAATCGGATGGCACAACATATTCTCCAACAGCGGCGGCAATGGCGTCGGGCCCCGCGACGGGAAGCTGGTCAGCTGGCGGGGATCACACGCTATCGCGCGCTTATGACGGGCACTTTTATGCTGCCGCCACGCTGAACGGCACGGGTGTGCGGATGCTGGTCGACACTGGAGCAAGCGTGATCGCCCTGACAGGTGCGGATGCCGCCTCTATGGGCCTGTTCTGGGACGATGCGGCCGTTCGTCCGGTTGCACGCGGGGCAAGCGGCGCAGTCTATGGTGTGCCGGTGACCATTGACGAGGTCGAAATCGGCGGCATGGTCCGGCGTAATATCGATGCGATAATTGTACCGGAAGGCCTCGACATCTCGCTGCTCGGCCAATCCTATCTCAGCAAGCTGGGCACAGTCGAAATCAGCGGCGATTCCATGGTGATTTCAGACAGTTAAGGCTTGAAATACAGATCGATATAGTCGGTCAGCCCGTCGCACCATTCGAATTCGCGAAGGCGGTAATATTTGCGGTTCTGCGTGATCGCGAAACGCCACGGCTTTGTTTTGCGGCACATCCGTTCTTTGTCAGGGGCCCCGAATATCTTCACCGTCCCTTCGAAGATAAAATAATCGCTGCCGATCTCCGTGATGAAACCTTCCAGATCAAGCGTACCCTTTTCGCGGGCATACTGGCCTGCCATCAAGACCCAGTGCCCTCCTTCATCAACGGCGACCCACGCCTGCCCGCGTTTTTCCCAGCCGATCCATTGGAGCGTTATCCCTTCATTGGCAAAGATCCGCTCCGCCGCGGCCTTGTCGTGAATGCGGGTCGGACTGTCGGGAATTTCGTCGGTTTCGGCGACAAGGGTCTTTGGGGCATCCGGCATATTGCTGCGCACCAGTTTCATATCTGTAAGAGCAGGCAACGCCGCCGTTACGTCATTCTGGGCAGAGGCGCCCACCGGCAAAACCCACGCACAAAATAGCGTCACAATCGCGAATGCGCGTGCTAGAGACATGGTAACATCCTTCCTGAACCCGCGGGCCGTATCCATACCGGCACCCATTTTAAAGGCTAGAACGGACCATGTCACAGATCGAAACCGACTACCTCATCATTGGCGCGGGCGCGGTCGGGCTGGCCTTTGCCGATACGCTGCTGGATGAAGACCCGGATTGTCACATCACCATTGTCGACAAACATGCAAAACCCGGCGGCCACTGGAACGATGCATACCCGTTTGTCGCCCTTCACCAGCCAAGCGCCACCTATGGCGTCAACTCGATGGAACTGTGCCCCGACCGGCGCGATGTGGCGGGCCATAATAAAGGCATGTTCCCGCTTGCCCCCCATGCGGAAATCCTCGCCTATTATTCCAAATTGATGAGCGAGCGGCTGATCCCTTCGGGCCGTGTCCAATATCTCCCACTTACCAGCTATGAAGGAGGTGATGACGCGGCGCATCAGGTCAAAGGCATTTTGTCGGGTGAACACAGCGCTATCACCGTGCGGCGAAAACTGGTGGACGGCACTTGGTTCCAGACCTCGGTTCCATCAACCCACACCCCCACTTTCGAAATTGCCGATGAAACGCGCTTTGCCATACCCGGCGATCTGCCCGGCCTTTGGAAAAAGGCGGATGACCTGCCTGAACACTATGTCGTTGTTGGCGGCGGCAAGACCGCGATGGATACAGCCGTCTGGCTGATCGAGGCGGGGGTTGCGCCTGAAAATATCGGCTGGGTGCGCCCGCGCGACAGCTGGATGTTCAATCGCAAGCTGCTGCAACCTGCCTATCACCATATCGAAGACCTCATTACCTTCCAGACTGATCTGGTCGAAGCGGCGACCATGTCCGCAACCGGCGATGAAATGTTTGCGGAACTTGGCAAACGCGGCACGATGCTGCGCATTGATGAGAGCGTGACGCCAAAGATGTTCCACTTTGCCGTCATTTCCGAAGGGGAAGTCAATCTGCTGCGACAGATCACGAACGTTTATCGTCAGGGGCGCGTCACAAAGATTGAGCCTGGCAAGATGCACTTCGCCAGCGAAACGGTCGACCTGCCGCAAAACACCCTGTTCATTGATTGCACCGCCACCGCGGTCCCGTTTGAGCAGCGCGACAAAGGCAGGCCGTTTTTTGACGGTGACCGGATCACGCTGCAATTGGTGCAGGTGCCGTTCGTGCCGTATTCGGCAGCGCTGGCTGCATTCCTCGAAGCAAATTTTGAGACAGACGAGGAAAAGAACAATCTGTGCCCGCCTGCTCCACTGACCGATTCAACCGATACCTATCCCTATGCTGTGATGGCCAATCTGATGAGCACGGCGATCCTTTCCGCCAATGAAAAGGTCAGCGAATTCAATTCGCGCAGCCGCCTTCACCCTACTGGCCCGGCGATCAAGCGGATGATGGGCGAACAGGACCCGCGTCTTGCAAAGCTGGCGAAGATCGGCCCGGCGATCAAAGACAATATGCCCGGAGTCATAAAACTGGGCATGGCGGCCAAAGCCATTCACGAAACCGAACAGAAAGGCGGCTGTTGCTGAACGCTGCAATTCCTTCGACTGGAACCACACCGTTCACTTGCGCGCTATCCTTTGAGTTGTAGGATGATGGCATGAACCGGCGCGAATTGATCAAAGGCACTTTGGCAACAGGCCTCGCTACCACTGCGGGGCTGTCCCTTCCGGCAAAGCTCGCCGCGCAGCCCGCAAAGGGTACACCGCGCGACCGTATGCTGTTCCGGATTGCAGAGCGGGAACTGGCGCGCGCAGGCGATGCTATCTGGAAACGCGATATTGTCGGCATCGCCGATTATGGCGTGCATTCGGCCAATCGCCGCTTCCACTTCGTCAATCTCAACCGGCAGGAAGTGGAAAGCTTCCACGTCAGCCACGGTTCGGGATCGGACCGTGATCATGATGGCTGGCTGGATTCCTATTCCAATGTCGAAGGCTCCAACGCGACCAGCCGCGGCGCCTATGTTACGTGGGAATGGTATCAGGGCCGCTATGGCACATCGGTAAGGCTTGGCGGTCTGGACGAGACGAATAACAACGCGCTTAGACGTTACATCGTCATGCACCGCGCCAAATATGCGGAGCCGGAACATCTCGCCCGTTGGGGCCGCATGGGCCGGTCAAACGGCTGTTTCGCTTTGGGAGAGCAGGATTTCCGCAAAGCCTTGCTGACCCTTTCGGGCGGGCGGCTGCTGTTTGCGGATTCGCTCGGCCTTCAGGAAGATGGGTCAATCGCGATGCGGGGCGATCTGCAACCCTTGCGGCCCGACCGCCCGACGCCGACCCAGCGTTACACGCCGGGCGCATTCTAAGCAGGAGGCGTCAGCCCCCCGCCAGCGGATTGTTCTCGATAACGATAACCTCATCATCGCTGACTGTGGCGCGGTTTTCCTGACGCGGTTTATCCAGACTGGCGAGCACAGGCGCATCGCGGTCGTAGATATCCTTGAACGTTGTCAGTTCGCCGTCCGTATTCGTACCCATCGTGAAATAGGTGATGTAGGCTGGGATTTCTTTCTCGATCTGGACCTTGGTATATTTGCCGGATGTCGCGATTTTCACGACTTCATCCTTGGATGCGGCCTTGCCCAGAATGGCGACGGTCATCGCCAGTTGCAGCGCTTTTTCCGTACGGATGCAGCCATGGCTCAATGCGCGGCTCGTATTGTTGAACAGACCGCGCGAAGGCGTGTCGTGGAAGAAGATGGCATGGCGGTTCGGCATCTCAAGCTTCATCCGGCCCAGCGAATTGGTTGGCCCGGGCTGTTGCACCACGGTGATCCAGCCATTCGCGCCCTTCGTCGCCTTGTACCCTTTCGCCTTGGCCCACGCGGGATTGTTCAGCACGCGCTGGCCCAGGCCTTCGCCTTTCACGATGCTTTGCGGCACGGTCCATGTCGGGTTGAAGACCACGCCCGAGACATTCTCGGCCAGCTGGGGCGTGGCAGTGCGGCCCGGCTTTCCGACGATGGTGCGGTAGGTGAAGGTCTTGGCACCGGCGCGCAGACGCAGCTGGTATTCCGGAACATTGGTGATCAGGTGGATCGTACCAAGATCGCGTGCCAGCCAGCGCCAGCGGTCCATATTGGCACGGATAAGCTTGCGCTTTGCCACGTCCTCTTCCGGTGTCGCCGCCAGTTCGGCGCGCAGAGCGGCATAGTCGGCATGGATCGGGTGCAGGCCATCCAGCACGCCCTTCACATCGCCTGTTTGCGTGGCCTCCGCCAGCAGATCGCCAGTCCGGTATTTGTCACGGTCCGGATCGACGACGAACCACTGCTTGCGCGCTTCCATAGGGGTGCGGCCATCGCGAAGGTCTTCGACGAGCCATTTGAAATTCTTGGATGCAAGCTGGTCCAGTTCGACACTCGGGCCCGACTGCAACGAAACCTGAAGCGCGCGAAGGTCATAATCGGCAGGGTCCAGACCTTCCGCTGAAATGCCTTCGATATAGGTAATCAGCGCCTGTACCGCGTCAAGCGACCAAGGCTGTTCTTCGGCAGCAGGCGGAGCGATATCGCCCTGCACCACTTCCTGCGAAATCATCTGCGGGAAAGCTTCATCGAAACTCTCATCCTCAGCCGCGGTGGGCGTGGCAGCATCTTGTGCAAACGCCATGCCCCCTGCGGCCATTCCCAGCGCCAGAGCGCTAACAGCTTTGCCGATTGTTACTGTACCGACCCAATTACGCATTTTCGCCTCGATCATTTGCGATAACAGCGGCCGCGATGCCGCCTTCTCCCGTTGGATGTGAATATACCCCTGCTTTGCCCTGCCTATCAACTCTGATCGCTTTCTGAGGGATGAATTGTCAGCAAGTTGTGCGGCAATTGGCGTGACGCACGCGCTTCGCGCGCCTAATGCACTGACCAAGATGAGCGCTTCCCCGGCCCCGACACACCCTCTTGCCCCGTTCGCTGCCGCCGCCGCGGGCGTGGGTTTTCTGTCGCTGATGGACGCGTTCATGAAAGAGGCCGCTCTGTCTGGCGGGGCGTATACGCCTACTGTGCTGAGATCGCTGATCGGCGCCGCCATTATTGCGCCGATCTGGCTGGTGCGCAGGCAGGGCTGGCCTTCGCGGCAAGTCTTCAAGCTGCACGTGGAACGCGGCATCATCTCGGCTTTCATGGCGCTCAGCTTTTTCTTTGCGCTCACCCGTATGCCGCTGGCCGAAGCAATAGCGATCAGCTTTGTCGCACCGATCCTGGCGCTTTATTTCGCGCGGGTGCTGCTCGGCGAGGAAATCCGCAGCGGCGCGATCATGGCGAGCATACTGGGCTTTGCCGGAACTCTGGTGATCATTGGCGGACAGATCGGTAAGGAAGACACGCCCGACGGATTATTGCTGGGCCTTGCCTCGCTGGCTTTCTCAGCTGTGCTGTACGCCTATAATTTCGTAGTGATCCGCCGCCAGTCGCAGGTCGCCGGTCCGGTGGAAATCGCAACCTTTCACAGCGGTATTGGCGGACTGGTCCTGCTGCTGTTTGCCCCCTTGTTTTGGCAGACGCCCGAAGCCGGTACGATGATCTCTGTAACGGCGGCGGGCGCCCTGACTGTCGCTGGCGCGCTGGCGATCGCATGGGCCTATGCCCGTGCGGAGGCGCAATCGCTGGTGCCAATCGAGTATTCGGGCTTTTTATGGGCAAGCCTGTTTGGCTGGCTGTTCTTTCGCGAAGACGTGACATTGCCAACGCTGGCGGGCGCCGCGCTCATTGTCGCAGGATGCTGGATTGCCAGTCGCCAGAAACCGGCAAGCGCGTAACGCACCGCAGCCAAAAAAAGAGCCGAAGCAGCGCGCCCCCGCACTGCTCCGGCTCATTAATGGACGATGTTAAAAGAGGGTAAGTCCTTTACATCGCTCCTACCGGAAACGACCCGAAACGGCCCGGCTCTTTACTGAGAAATTTGGGGGGATCTCAGCGCGAAGCTTGGAGCATTTCAGCACCGGCAACAGTCGCACTCTCTTGCGAGAATTGCGTATCAGAAAAGGCAAAGGCGGCGACAAAACAGAGGGCGACCATAATCACACTTGCCAGAACGCCGGCCTTTAGACTGGCCTCCCGTGTCGCGAGATCTTTGTCAGGTTGCATCGGTCCCCGTCCGCTTTGCTACTTTGCCTGCCAAGGCTTATGCAGCAAGCCCTCCGATTTCCGAAGTAAACACTCGTAAAATGCAGGATGCGCGGGTGCCGTAGCGACTCTTTTCGCAATCGACTCGCAACAAGGCTCTCACCCTTGACCTGAGGCCCATAGAATAGCAGTTGCGCGTGCGAGAATACTCTCCGGACCTGGATCGCCCGGATCCCTCCTGATGGCAGGTATCGTCTTGCCGCGGGAGCCAGCCAAAAGGATGTACAGCCCCGATGACACAGATCGGCAAGGATACGCTCGCGACACGCGCAGAGCTCGACGTTAACGGCAAGACTTACGCCTACTATTCGCTCGCCAAGGCGGCTGAGCAATTGGGCGATGTTTCCAAGCTCCCCAATTCGATGAAAGTGCTGCTGGAAAACCTGCTGCGCTTTGAAGATGACGGCTTCACTGTTGGCCGCGAACACATTCAGGCAATTGTCGACTGGCAGAAGAACCCCGTCACCGGCAACGAAATCCAGTATCGCCCGGCCCGCGTCCTGCTTCAGGACTTCACCGGTGTCCCGTGTGTTGTCGACCTTGCCGCCATGCGCGATGCGATCAAATCGCTGGGCGGCGACACGCAGAAGATCAACCCGCAGGTTCCGGTCAACCTCGTGATTGACCACTCCGTCATGGTTGACGAATTCGGCCACCCCAAGGCGATGGAAAACAACATGGCGCTCGAATATGAGCGCAATGCAGAGCGTTACGACTTCCTCAAATGGGGTTCAAAAAGCTTTGAAAACTTCTCCGCTGTGCCGCCGGGCACCGGCATCTGCCACCAGGTGAATCTTGAAAACATCGCTCAGGGCATCTGGTCTTCGGAAGATGCAGACGGCAACATGGTTGCCTATCCCGATACATGCGTGGGCACTGACAGCCACACCACGATGATCAACGGTCTGGGCGTTCTGGGCTGGGGTGTTGGCGGCATCGAAGCCGAAGCAGCCATGCTCGGCCAGCCGATTTCCATGCTGATCCCCGAAGTCGTAGGCTTCAAGCTGACCGGTGAAATGGCCGAAGGCGTGACCGCGACCGACCTCGTGCTGACCTGTGTGCAGATGCTGCGCGAAGTCGGCGTTGTGGGCCGCTTCGTCGAATTTTACGGACCGGGCGTTGCCAATCTCACCCTCGCCGATCGTGCGACCATCGCCAACATGGCACCGGAATATGGCGCAACCTGCGGCTTCTTCGGCGTTGACGACAAAACGCTCGACTACATGCGCCTCACCGGCCGCAGCGAAGAAAACATCGCACTGGTCGAAGCCTATGCCAAAGCGCAGGGCATGTGGTTCGATCCGGCAGCAGAGCCGGTATTCTCGAACACGCTTGAACTCGACATGACTTCCGTCGTGCCGAGCCTTGCAGGACCCAAGCGCCCGCAGGACCGCGTGATCCTTCCCGAAGTGGACGAGCTGTTCAACGGCGACCTCGCCAAGATCTACAAGAAAGACGCACCCGTTCGTGCCGCCGTCGAAGGCGCTGATCACGATATCGGAGACGGCGACGTTGTGATCGCGGCCATCACCAGCTGCACCAACACATCCAACCCCGACGTGCTGATCGCCGCCGGCCTTGTCGCCAAAAAGGCGAATGAGCGTGGCATGAAGCCCAAGCCGTGGGTCAAAACCTCGCTGGCACCAGGTTCGCAGGTCGTCACCGATTACCTCGTCAAATCGGGTCTTCAGGATGATCTGGACACTATCGGCTTCGACCTTGTCGGCTATGGCTGCACCACTTGCATCGGTAACTCCGGTCCGCTCGCAGCCCCGATCAGCAAGGCCATCAACGGCAATGACATTGTCGCTGCCTCGGTCCTGTCGGGTAACCGCAACTTCGAAGGCCGCGTCAGCCAGGACGTGCGCGCCAACTTCCTCGCATCGCCGCCGCTGGTGGTGGCCTATGCGCTGAAGGGCACGGTGACCGAAGACATCACCACCACGCCGCTGGGTCAGGACAAGGATGGCAATGACGTCATGCTAGCTGATCTTTGGCCGACAAATGCCGAAATCGCAGAACACCGCGCGGCCAATATCGACCGTTCGATGTTCGAAAGCCGCTATGCCAACGTGTATGACGGTGATGAGCACTGGCAGGCAATCACAGTCGAACCTTCCGACACCTATCAGTGGCGCGCCGGTTCTACTTATGTAGCCAACCCGCCTTACTTCGAAGGCATGGAGATGACTCCGGCACCCGTCACCGACATCACGGGTGCAAAGCCGCTCGCGATCCTAGGCGATTCCGTCACGACCGACCACATCTCGCCCGCAGGCGCGATCAAGGAAGACAGTCCGGCAGGCAGCTATCTGAAGGGCAATCAGGTCGCGAAGAAGGACTTCAACTCCTACGGTTCGCGTCGCGGCAACCATGACGTGATGATGCGCGGCACCTTCGCAAACATTCGCATCAAGAACGAAATGGTTCCGGGCGTCGAAGGCGGTGAAACCGTCTATAACGGCGAACAAATGCCGATTTACGATGCTGCCATGAAGCACAAGGCTGATGGCACCCCGCTGATCGTTGTTGGCGGTAAGGAATACGGCACCGGTTCTTCGCGTGACTGGGCAGCCAAGGGCACGATCCTGCTGGGCGTGCGCGCTGTCATCGTCGAAAGCTTTGAACGTATCCACCGTTCGAACCTTGTCGGCATGGGCGTGCTTCCGCTCCAGTTCAAAGGCGGCGACACCCGTGACACGCTAAACCTCGACGGGGATTGCAGCTTCTCGATCAAGGGTCTGGCCGATCTGACGCCGGGTCAGGACATCGAAATCGAAGTCACCCGCGGCGATGGGACGACCTTCACCTTCACCGCGCTGTGCCGCATCGATACGGCAAACGAGATGGAATATTACCGCAATGGTGGTATCCTCCATTACGTTCTGCGGAAACTTGCCGCTTAAGAGGGAATTATGATCCGGACCCGCTTCGTCCTTGCTTCATCCATGGTTCTGGCAATTGCTGCCTGCGCGCCATCTGATGGAGAAGATGACGGAGCGGGTTCGGTTCCCTCCTACAGGCCGGGTTATGAACTCGCCTCCCTTGCCGGCGCTCCGGCAGTGGAGCGCCCCGGCGCAACAATCCGGGAAATCGACGCAAACACCCTGAAGGCTGATTTGCAGTCTGGTGGCATCCGCCTGATTGATGTGCGGACACCCGAAGAATTTGACCGCGGCCATATCGAAGGGGCCGAACTGATCCCTGTCGACAGTTTCGATCCTTCTGAACTCGATCTGACAGATGGCCGCAAAGTCATCCTCTACTGCCGCTCTGGCCGTCGTTCGGCCACTGCTGCAAGGCGCCTTGCCACGCATACGGGCGCACCCTCCACGCACCTTTCCGGCGGCATCAAAGCGTGGGAAGCTGCTGGCCTGCCGATCCGGACACCCTGACAACGCCGTCGCGGCAAGCGCCCTTTTGCCACGCGTTCACATCACCGTCAGCCAAGCACCGCCAGTCTCCACCTGCTGCCACGTCAGGAGGGAATTGTGCGCACATGTCTGCTTACCGCTTTCGCCATTATGGCCAGCAGTCCTGCCATGGCCGGTGCGCCGCCACCTGACACAGGCAGCAGGGCAGAGACGCCAGCAGTCCGCCCTGCAAATCCGCAGATCGACTATCACGGCTTTCTGGAGCTAACGGCCCGGCTTCAGCCTTATCGGGAAGGTCGTCTGCTTGCTCGGGAGGCATTCTTTGCAAAGGCCCGGCAAGAAGACGCACTGATCCTCGACACACGCTCTGCCTCTGCTTTTGCAGCGGGGCATATTCGCGGCGCGGTGAACCTGCCCTTTTCAGACTTCACCGATGAAAAGCTCGCTGCAGTTTTGGGCGAGGACAAGGAGCGTCCCATCCTGATCTACTGCAACAACAATTTCACCGACGACACACCGCCAATCATGAAAAAGCGGATGGAGCTGGCTCTCAACATTCCCACCTTCGTCAATCTGGTCGGCTACGGATATGCGAATGTCTGGGAACTGGACGGGGTAATGCCGGTGTCCGAAGTCCCCTGGGTCACCCCGCAAAGCTGATGCCATAGCAAAAGGGCGGCCCCTAACCGGAACCGCCCTTTGCGTATCACAGGCACTTACGCGCCGTCAGCCTATGTAATCAGGCATCGGCATTCTCACCGTCAGCCTTTTTCTTCGGACCAAAGCGGCGGCGTCCGAGGATCGCGGCTGCCGCAAGTCCGAACAGAGCCATCATCGGCGGCGCAGGCACTTCGGTTCCGCCGCTCGTAGTGGTGGTGGTGCCGCCCGAGCTGGAGCTTGAGCTGCTGCTCGATGAGCTGGAAGAGCTGCTCGAAGAGGTCGAACCGGTGCTCGTGACGCCCGAAGAAGAGGACGAGGACGAAGAACTGGAGCTCGACGAGGATGAAGAGCTGGTGCTGCTTGTCAGGTCACCCGACGTACCGCCGCCCGAGCTGGACGAGGAACTGGACGACGAAGAGCTGGAGCTGCTGCTGCTCGATCCACCGCTGGAGGTTGCACCGCTGCTGGTAGCACCGCCCGAGGATGAGCTGCTCGAGGAGGATGACGACGACGAGGAACTGCTCGAAGAACCGCCGGACGAGGTCACGCCGCTCGATGTGTTCCCGCCTGAGGAGCTGGACGAAGAGCTGCTCGAGGACGAGCTGGAGCTGCTGCTCGACGATCCGCCCGAGGTCGCACCGCCGCTGGTGTCGCCACCCGAGGTGTTGCCGCCAGAAGTGTTACCGCCCGAGGAACTCGACGAAGAGCTGCTCGAGGACGAGCTGGAGCTGCTGCTCGAAGAACCGCCCGAAGTCGCGCCACCGCTGGTGTTGCCACCGGAGGTATCGCCACCCGAAGTGTTACCACCCGAAGAGCTCGACGAAGAACTGCTTGAAGACGAGCTGGAGCTGCTGCTCGACGATCCGCCCGAGGTCGTTCCACCACTGGTGTTGCCACCTGACGTGTTACCGCCTGAAGAACTGGACGAAGAGCTGCTCGAGGACGAGCTGGAGCTGCTGCTCGAAGAACCGCCCGAAGTCGCGCCGCCGCTGGTGTTGCCGCCAGACGTGTTGCCACCCGATGTGTTTCCGCCCGAGGAACTCGACGAAGAGCTGCTCGATGACGAAGACGATGAGGAAGAAGAGCTGCTTCCGCCGAACGAGGAGCTTCCGCTAGACGTATCGCCACCGCCCGAAGAGCTGGAAGACGAAGACGAAGACGAGCTTGAAGACGACGAGCTGGAGGACGAAGAACTCGTGCTCGAAACGTTGCCCGTTGTGCTCGAAATGTTGCCTGAAGTTGTGCTCGTAGTGCTGGTGGTCGAGGTATTGCCAGACGTTGTGCTGGTGCTTGATACGTTACCGCTGGTCGTGCTTGTTGTGCTCGACACGTTGCCGCTGGTTGTGCTGGTGCTCGACACATTGCCGCTGGTCGTGCTGCTGGACACATTACCGCTGGACGTTGTGCTCGAAACGTTACCGCTCGTCGAGCTGGATACGTTGCCAGAGGTCGTGCTTGAGACATTCCCGCTGGTCGAGCTGGATACGTTGCCACTCGTCGTGGTCGTCGTTGTAGTGGTGGTGGTTGAGCCGCCATTGGTGCCGCCCGTCGTCCCGCCGGACGTGCTGACATCGCCAGATGTCGATGTTGAACCACCCGATGTTGAACCGCCCGAGGTAGAAGTCGAACCACCAGATGTGGAAGTCGAACCGCCATTGGTCGTGGTCGTCGTTGAGAAACCGCCATTGGAGCCGGTTTCGCCGCCCGTCGTAGTCGTGCTTACGACCGATACATCACCGGAAGACGAACCGCCGCCACCGAAGAAGCCTCCGAAGAAGCCTCCACCGCCGCCAAAGCCGCCGAGGCCACCGCCAACAACTACGGGCGCAGCGCCACCACCGCCTCGAACAGGCGGAAGCGGGGGCAGCGGAGCCGGAGCATAGGCGACCTGTGCGATCGGCGGGCATTCGTTCGGGTCAATATACGCCTGTGTCACGCCAGCGGGCAGCGGAGCCGACTGGGCCACTGCGCCTGCACCGCCAAAGGTCTGCGGGATCGGCTGACACTCAATCGTACGCTCGACAATGCGGCGGCGGCGCTGTTCAGGCACGGGCAGAGGCGGCAACTCGCGAGTGCGCGTCTTGATGTAACGCGGCTGAGCCACGACAGGAGCCGGAAGAGGCGCAGCGCCTTTTACCAGTTTTCCGTCGGCATCGGAGCCGTAGATCGGATCGTCTGTGATCATCGGCTCAGCCACGCGCACGGCACCCCCGGTCATGAGAGCGACGCCTGCGACGGCGGCGGAGAGCTTAGCAGCTGCCAGTTTGATCGACATAAGTGCGGACCTTAGTTTCGCGTTATGGGTGTTTGCGCGGACCATCCGCACTTCCACCAATTCCAAGGCTGTTCTGGCCCGCGATGGATTACCGCCACAATGCGATTAACCATGATTGGGCGCGCCAAACCTTACCAAACCCGCGAAATTGACCGGATTTCAGGTGCGCTGTCCCGATGTGGGACCGAAAATCAGACGAAAGTTAGTCGATTGGTTAGCAGATGTATCACGATCAGCCGGATTCAGCCCTCGCTGTCGAAAAGTCCGCTTTGCCGATTCGCGCCGCCATCTGTTGCGCTGCGCGGAATGTTCAGCCCCAGATGCTCCCATCCGGCATCATTGAGCACACGCCCGCGTGCCGTGCGGGCGAGAAGGCCAAGCTGGATCAGATAGGGCTCAACCACTTCCTCAACCGTGTCGCGCGGTTCAGCCAGCCCTGCGGAAAGGGTTTCGACGCCCACCGGTCCGCCCTTGTAAGTCTTTGCAATCATGGTGAGATACTTGCGGTCCATCGCATCCAGACCCAGAGCATCAATCTCCAGCCGGGTCAGCGCGTCATCAGCAATTGCGCGCGTGACAGTGTCTGCCCCTGCGACCTGCGCGAAATCACGCACGCGCCTGAGCAATCTGCCCGCGACACGCGGCGTACCACGAGACCGTCGCGCGATCTCGCGCGCACCATCGGCATCAATCCGCAGACCCAGCAGCCTCGCCCCTCGCGTTACGACCTGATCAAGCTCGTCATGAGTATAGAATTGCAGTCGCACCGGGATGCCAAACCGGTCGCGCAGCGGCGTTGTCAGCAGGCCCTGCCGCGTGGTCGCACCAATCAGCGTAAAGGGCGGCAGATCAATCCGGACGCTGCGTGCGGACGGCCCTTCGCCGATGATGATATCAAGCGCGCGGTCTTCCATCGCTGGGTAGAGAACCTCTTCGACAACCGCGCTCATACGGTGAATTTCATCAATGAAAAGAACGTCATGCGGCTCAAGATTGGTGAGCAGCGCGGCAAGGTCGCCCGCCTTGGCAATCACAGGTCCGCTGGTGGCGCGAAACCCCACACCAAGTTCGGCAGCGACGATTTGCGCCAGCGTTGTTTTACCCAGTCCCGGCGGGCCGAAGAAAAGCGTGTGATCCATCGCTTCACCGCGCGCTTTGGCGCTCTGTATGAAGACCCGCAGATTATCGCGCGCTGCCTCTTGCCCGATGAACTCGGCAAGCGATTTGGGCCGCAGGGCGGTGTCGGGATCGCCTGCCTGCCGGTCTGGTGAGTGGATGGGAGGATCAAAGTCAGTCATGGTTTCGAAGGCACCGTCAGATCCGCACCGCAATTGTGGCAGACGGAATTGGGCCAGAACCCTGCCTTCATCGTTTCCGATGCATAGCCCGAAGCGGGCGCATTGTTAAAACAGGATTGTCCGCAATGCGGGCATTGATGGGGCGAGAGCCGTCTCCCGATCATATCCAGGAAACCGCTGACCCTGTTGCCTCTGATGCTCATCCCGCCCGATTTGCGCGTCGTCCAGTAACGGTCTCCCTGAACCAGAACGGCGCTCGGGATGAGTATCGCCAGCATCCAGTAATTGCCGGTTCCAGAAAACAGGAATGCAAAGAAGAAGACGGGAAGCGCGATCATGCAGGCGATCCAGATCAGGCGCATGGTCATCCACGCCCCGTATGGAGAGCGGAACCAGCCCATCAACCGGCCGCCTTTTTCAGGGCAACGCGGATCAGGTCGCCTTCATTCGCGCCTTCGCCCAGTTCCTCGGCTGCGCGAGCGACCGCCTGCGCGGCAATGGCCGGTTTGAAACCGAGATTTTCCAATGCGCTGACCGCATCGGCGCTTGCCCCGCCTTGGGGCACGGCGCCTACAGCTCCTGCTGGCAAACCGCCGCTTCCGGGAAGAGCGCCCGCTTTGTCCTTCAGCTCGTTGACGATCCGGCCTGCCAGTTTCGGCCCGACGCCATTCGCGCGCGCCACGCTGGCAGCATCGCCTGCCGCGCAGGCATCGCGCAATTCTCCGGTCGAAAGTGCTGAAAGGATGGCAAGCGCTACCTTGCTACCCACGCCCTGCACCAGTGTTAGCATCCGGAACCAGTCGCGCTCTGCGCTTTCGGCAAAGCCCAGCAGGCGCATGTCGTTTTCGCTGACCTGAAGATCGGTGTGCACCGTGCACCCCTCTCCCACCTGACCCAGCGCCGTTAGTGTGCGCGCGGAGCAATGCACCAGATAGCCGACGCCCTGCACATCGACGATGGCCCAGTCCTCGCCTGTGGAATCCAGTCTGCCGGAAAGCTTTGCAATCATAGGTGTGTTATCGCGCCATCGTCATTGCCGTGGTCGAATGTTCCTGCCGTAATACGGTCCCGCGCGCCAGTCTTTCCGCTCACCTATCCGCAGCCCACACTCGCATTATCGCAGCCGCGATGGACAAAATGCGACACTTGGGCAAAGGGGTTCGCCATGAGTTGGAATACATTTGGGCGCGTCCTGCGCTTTACGACATGGGGTGAAAGTCACGGGCCGGGTCTGGGCGCGGTATTGGACGGGTGCCCGCCGGGCGTCCCTCTACGCGAGGCAGACATTCAGCCCTTCATGGATGCGCGCAAGCCGGGGCAAAGCAAATTCACCACCCAGCGCAAGGAAGCCGATCTGGTCCGCATCCTTTCGGGTGTCTTTGACGATGCCGATGGCAAGCAGGTGACTACGGGCACTCCGATCCACCTGATGATCGAGAACACCGATCAGCGTTCAAAAGACTATTCCGAAATCGCGCAAAGCTATCGTCCCGGCCACGCTGATTACGCCTATGATGCGAAATACGGTATCCGCGATTACCGCGGCGGCGGTCGTTCCTCCGCGCGCGAGACAGCAGCGCGCGTAGCCGCAGGCGCAGTGGCGCGGGCGATTATTCCGGAAGTGAAGATCACCGCCTATGTGTGCGAGCTGGGCGGCGACAAGATCGACCGCGAGGCGATCAATTTTGACGAGATCAGCCGCAATCCGTTTTTCTGCCCTGATAGCTGGGCGGCCAAGCGCTGGGCCGAAAAGGTCGAAGCCGCGCGCAAGGATGGTTCGTCACTGGGCGCGGTTGTCGAATGCGTTGCGGAAGGAGTGCCTGCAGGCTGGGGCGCGCCCGTCTATGCAAAGCTGGACAGTGATCTTGCCGCAGCGATGATGACGATCAACGCAACCAAAGGCGTTGAAATCGGTGACGGTTTCGAAGCTGCCCGTTTGACGGGTGAGGAAAACGCCGACGCCATGACGCCAGGCCCCGACGGCAAACCAATTTATGCCAGCAACCACGCAGGCGGCACGGCGGGCGGCATCTCAACCGGTCAGCCGGTTGTGTGCCGCGTCGCTTTCAAACCGACAAGCTCGATACTGACCCCGGTTCCTTCGATTACATCAGACGGCGAAGCCACCGAAGTACGGACTAAGGGCCGTCACGACCCGTGCGTCGGCATTCGCGGCACACCCGTGGTGGAAGCGATGATGGCGCTGGTGCTGGCAGACCACAAGATGCTTCACCGCGCTCAAGTAGCGGAGCGGTAGCGCGGAAAAGACGCGCTCAAGTAGCGGAGCGGTAGCGCCGCCCGAACTTGCTCAAATAGCGCAAAGGCAGGGAGAAAAACCCTCGGCCCGAATGTCACCTGCGGGAACATTCGGCGCACTCGTCCGTATAGATATCGGGATCGCAGTTAGCGGGGCGCTTTGCCCTGCTTGATCGTCATGCTTGCACGGGACCTGCTGATCGCAATGAACATCCAGTCACCTCTGGCGGGAGAAGCGCCTGTTACAGACCTTCCCGCCCCGCCTTCCTGGCGCAGCGGCGTTGGCAGAAAAACGCAGATCGTCGTTGTCGGCGGCGGTGCCGGCGGGCTTGAGCTTGTGCGCAAGCTGGGTGCGAAATTTGGCCGCAAGGATCACGATATCATCCTTGTCGACAAGAACCCCAGCCACATCTGGAAACCTTTGCTGCACGAAGTGGCAGCGGGTTCGCTGGACGCCAATCTGGACGAAGTTGGCTATCGCGGTCACTGCCACAAATGGGGCTATCGCTTTTTTCAAGGGACGCTGGCAGGCATTGACCGCGAAAAACGCGCCATCCACATCGCTCCTGTCGAAGATGAAGACGGCAGCGAACTGATATCGGGTCACACGATCCGCTATGATTACCTGGTTCTGGCAGTCGGCTCTATCTCGAACGATTTCGGGGTGCCGGGTGTCAAAGACCACGCGATCTATCTGGATTCGCGCGAACAGGCAGACCGCTTCCGCTCCAAGCTTCTCAATCACTGCCTGCGGGTTAGCCGCGCGATGAGCGCTGATTCCACTGCAAATGCACAGGTGCGCATCGCGATCGTCGGCGGCGGTGCAACCGGCGTTGAGCTGGCAGCGGAACTGTACAATGCTGCCGGAGCGCTGCGTTATTACGGGCTGGAAGTGTTTGACGAAAGCCGCCTGAATGTGACTCTGCTGGAGGCCGGGGAGCGCATCCTGCCTGCCTTGCCGGAGAAACTGTCAGCTGCGGCCCATGCGGAGCTGGAAAATCTTGGCGTTGAAGTCAGAGTCCACACGCAAGTGATCAAAGCCCGTCGCGGCCTCATCCTCACGCGCGATGATGATGCCATCCGTGCCGACCTGATCGTCTGGGCGGCGGGTGTGAAAGGTGCACCGTTTCTGACCACGCTCGGCTTGGAAACAAACCGCAATAACCAGCTTATCGTGCGCGACACGATGCAGACAGTCACCGATGATCGCATCTTTGCGTTGGGGGATTGCTGTTCCTACATTCCCGAAGGCGAAAAGCGCCCGATACCACCGCGCGCGCAGGCCGCGCACCAGATGGCGGACACTGTTTTCGACAATCTGAAGCGGGTGATGGAAAATACCCGCCGGATCGCGAAAGGCCGTTCTCCAAAACCGCTGAAACCGTTCGTCTATCATGATAACGGATCGCTCGTTTCGCTCAGCCGATTTTCAACAGTCGGAAGCCTGATGGGCAATCTGGTAGGCGGACGTCTGGCTGTCGAAGGCAGGCTTGCGCGCTTTATCTACACATCGCTGTATTCGATGCATTTGCTGGCCATACACGGCTGGCTAAAGGGCTTGTCCCTGATGGCTATCGGGCGTGTGAATCGTATCGTGCGGCCCAGCCTGAAACTGCATTAAGGCCAAGCCAGAGCCCGCTTCTACCGTCCCTGAAGAACACCTTGTCGTTCCACCTTCGCACATGCGGAACTTTCGTTCGCGGTTCCCGTTCTGAAGATTGATAAAACCGATCAATACAATCGACTTAATCCGCTTTTTTGCAGCGCAGCAATGGCTATTTGGGCTCTCGCAAAGAAACACCTCTTCCAACCACCCAAACATTTAGGGGAATACATCCAATGGGTATCATCGGCTCAACCATCAAACCGTTCAAAAACACCGCATTCAAAGCGGGTGAAGATTTCTACGACGTCACGGAAAAGGACATCGAAGGCAAGTGGGCCGTGTTCTTCTTCTACCCGGCTGACTGGACCTTTGTCTGCCCGACCGAACTCGAAGACCTTGGCGAAAAGTATGAACTGCTCCAGTCGATGGGCGTCGAAGTGTTCGCCGTTTCGACCGACACGCACTTCAGCCACAAGGCATGGCACGACCACAGCGACAAGATCAGCAAGCTGAACTTCCCGTTCCTGGGTGACCAGCTCCACACGCTGACGAAGAACTTCGGCGTTCTGCGTGAAGAAATGGGTCTGGCCGACCGCGCAACCTTCGTTGTCGATCCCGACGGTGTAATCCAGATCATGGAAATCACCAGCGAAGGCGTGGGCCGCAATGCCAACGAACTGACCCGCAAGATCAAGGCTGCTCAGTACGTTCGCGCCAACCCCGGTCAGGTCTGTCCGGCAGCTTGGGAAGAAGGCAGCGAAACGCTTGCTCCCTCGCTCGACCTCGTCGGCAAGATCTAAGGCTTAACGCCGCATAAATCAGGCGGCGCGGGCACCCTCTCCCTCCGACAGTCCGCGTCGCCATTGATCCCCGCAAGGTACAGGCGCAAACCGCCTTTCCTTCGGGTCGCAAGCCGGGTTCGGCCTGGGGCCGCACTCCCTTCCTCTCCCCCCTCCTTTGCGAAGGGCGGCTCTGGTCGGACCCGCACTTGCACACTTTTCTAATGCAGTTTTCTACCGCGCCAGAAAAAGCGCGGCTCAATAAAAGGGTTTCCCGAATGCTCGATGCGAACATGCAAGGCCAGCTGAAGCAGTACCTCGCCAATTTGCGCGAGCCGATTGAGCTGGTTGCCTCACTGGATGACAGTGATAAAAGTGCACAGACACGCGAATTGCTGACTGAGATTGCGCAGCTCCACGATGATGTGAGCGCCTCTTTCGACGGCACCAGCGATCGCACCCCCAGCTTCATTATTCGCCGTGCAAGCGACCCGGAACGCTGGGTGCGCTTTGCCGGTCTTCCGATGGGCCATGAGTTTACCTCGCTCGTACTCGCTCTGCTGTGGGCGGGCGGTCATCCGCCGAAAGTTGATGCAGACCTGATCGAACAAGTGCGCGCACTGGAAGGCGATTTCGAATTCGAAATGTATTTCTCCCTCAGCTGCCACAACTGCCCCGACGTGGTGCAGGCACTGACGCTGATGGCGCTGGAAAATCCGCGCATCACTGCAACACTGATCGAAGGCGGCACCTATCAGGACGAAGTGGAAGATCGCGGCATTCTGGCGGTTCCGGCGACCTTCCTGAACGGCGAAAGCTTCTACAACGGCAAGATGGAGTTGGCCGAAATCCTTTCAAAGCTGGATAGCGGCGCAGACGAGAAAGCGGCCGAGAAACTGTCCGCCAAGGATCCGTTCGAAGTGCTTGTCATCGGCGGTGGACCTGCTGGCGCAGCGTCGGCTGTTTACACGGCGCGCAAAGGCTTCTGCACAGGGATTGCAGCGGAACGTTTCGGCGGCCAGTTGCAGGATACTCTGGGTATCGAGAACCTGCCGGGCACCAGCTACACCGAAGGGCCGAAGCTGTCGGACGACCTCAAGAAGCAGGTCACCGAGAATGAAATCGACATGATGGATCTCGCCCGTGCGACGCAGCTGAAACCGGCAAGCGAAGCAGGCGGTATGCACGAGCTCACCTTTGCCAACGGCGCTGTGCTGAAGGCGCGTTCGCTGATCCTGTCGACCGGTGCGCGCTGGCGCAATCTGGGCGTGCCGGGCGAAGCGGAATATCGCAACAAGGGCGTCGCTTATTGCCCCCACTGTGACGGTCCGCTTTTCAAAGGCAAACGGATCGCGGTGATCGGCGGCGGCAATTCCGGCGTCGAAGCGGCAATCGACCTTGCGAAGATCGTTGGCCATGTGACGCTGATCGAATTCGATACAAAACTGCGCGCAGATGAGGTTCTGCAACGCAAGCTGCGCTCGCTTTCCAATGTCGAGATCGTGACGAATGGCCAGACAACCGAAATCACCGGCGAAAACGAGCGCGTGAACGGGTTGATTGTAAAGGATCGGACCAGCAGCGAAGAACGCCGGATCGAGCTCGAAGGTGTATTCGTCCAGATCGGACTGGTTCCGAACACCGAATGGCTTGCCGATAGCGGTCTTGAGCTTTCCAAGTTTGGCGAGATCGTCATCAACGAAGAAGGTGCAACCAATCTGCCCGGCGTGTTCGCGGCAGGCGATGCGACCACTGTCCCATATAAACAGATCGTTGTTGCTATGGGCGAAGGGTCCAAAGCAGGCCTTTCCGCTTTCGACTATCTTATCCGTAACGAGCCGGTAGACGAGATTGCCCAGGCAGCCTGATCGGGCATCCACATACCTGTCAATCAAGCGCGCCTTCCCTCGGGGTGGCGCGCTTTTTTGTGCACTGCATCAATAAGTCAGACGCGCTTCAATCGACTTACTCGATTAAACTACGTAGTTTAATCGCTTGGACGGATGCGTTGCTTTCAATCATCTTCTCCACATCAAGAAAGCGCGCCGCGAGTCTGTGCGGTCGCTGACACAAGGTGGAGAGTAACGATGGACGCAAAAACCGGCGAAATGAGTGGCTGCCCCTTCCATGGCGACGGCGGCATGCGCAGCCTGCTTGGCCGCACCAACCGTGACTGGTGGCCCGAAGCCACCCAGATGGAAATCCTCACGCAGGAAGGCAAAACCGCCAATCCCTACGGCGAAGACTTCGATTACGCAGAAGCGTTCAACGCTCTCGACTACAATGCGCTCAAGGCCGATCTGACTGCTCTCATGACGGACAGCCAGCCCTGGTGGCCGGCGGATTACGGGCATTACGGCCCGTTCTTTATCCGCATGGCATGGCACGCGGCTGGCACCTATCGCACCGGCGATGGCCGTGGCGGCGCAGGTGCCGGACAGCAGCGTTTCGCCCCGCTGAACAGCTGGCCGGATAATGGCAACCTCGACAAGGCGCGCCGCCTGCTGTGGCCCGTGAAACAGAAATACGGCAAGAATATCAGCTGGGCTGACCTTTTCATCCTGGCCGGCAATGTCGCGATAGAAAGCATGGGCGGCCCCGTTTTCGGATATGGCGGCGGACGTGCCGACGTTTACGAACCTGAAAGCGTCTATTGGGGCACGGAAGAACAGTGGGTCGACGAAGGTGTCGCCACGCGCATCATTCCTGATGAAGGCAAGGCGCTGGAAAACCCGCTGGCCGCGATCCAGATGGGCCTGATCTACGTCAATCCCGAAGGTCCCGGCGGCAATCCCGATCCGCTCCAGTCCGCTCGCGACATGCGTGAAACATTTGCGCGCATGGCGATGAATGACGAAGAGACGGTGGCACTGACGGCAGGCGGTCACGCCTTTGGCAAGGCGCACGGCGCACAGCCTTCCGAAACTTTCGGCGGTGCACCGGAAAGCGGTGAGTTGCACCTGCAGGGCTTTGGCTGGCTGAACGACGAAGAGGAAATCGAAAAGGGCCACATCACCACTTCGGGTATCGAAGGTTCTTGGTCTAACAATCCGACTTCGTGGAGCCATGACTATTTCCGCATCCTGTTCAAGTATGAATTTGAACTGGTGAAGAGCCCGGCGGGCGCTGTCCAATGGACGCCGATCAATCCTGATCCGGAAGATATGGCACCCGACGCGCGCGATCCGTCGCTGAAGGTTCCGACCATGATGACGACTGCCGACATGGCGTTGAAGATGGACCCGGAATATCGCAAGATTTCCGAACGCTTCCTCGAAAATCCGGAACAGCTTGATGATGCCTTTGCCCGCGCATGGTTCAAACTGTGCCACCGCGATATGGGGCCGAAGATCCGCTATATGGGACCGGAAGTTCCCGAAGAGACGCTGATCTGGATGGATCCGGTTCCTGCGGGCAGCACGCCCGCGGATATAGAAGTTACGCGGTTCAAGGATGCTATTCTTGCCAGCGGCTTGAGCATTAGCGAGCTTGTCAAAGCGGCGTGGGCGTCAGCTTCGACCTATCGCAATTCCGATCACCGTGGCGGTGCCAACGGCGCGCGTGTGACGCAGGCTCCGCAAAATGGATGGGCTGCCAACGATCCGGAGGAGCTTTCGAAAGTCCTCGACGTGATTGAGCAGCACCGCGGCGATCTGAGCATGGCGGATGCAATCGTGCTCGCCGGTTCGGCTGCGGTTGAGAAAGCGGCAAGGGACGCCGGCCACGATGTCGAGGTACCATTCCTTGGCGGACGTGGAGATTGTGCGCCCGAGCACACCGATGCCGACAGTTTTGAGCCGATGGAGCCTTTCGCAGACGGGTTCCGCAACTACCTCAAGACCAAGGCAAACGTGCGCACGGAAGAGATGCTGATCGACCGCGCCCACTTGCTCGGCCTGACCATTCCGGAAATGACCGTGCTGGTCGGCGGCATGAGAGCTCTTGGTGCGAATGCCGGCAATTCAAAACACGGCGTGTTCACCGATCGTGTGGGCCAGTTGACGCCGGACTTCTTCCGCAACCTGCTCGACATGGGGACCAAGTGGACGCCTGTCGACGAAAGCGGCGACGAAGAATATATCGGCACTGATCGGGCCACGGGCGAGGAGAAATACCGCGCCACCCGTACCGATCTGGTCTTCGGTTCCAATTCGATGCTTCGGGCACAGGCTGAAGTCTATGCCGAAGCCGGAAACGAAGGAAAATTCGTGTGCGATTTCATCAGCGCATGGAACAAGGTGATGAACGCTGACCGCTTCGATGTAACCTTTGCGAAGTATCATGCGTAACACCCAGTGACCCCCCTGCCCTGATCCTCCCCCCTCAAGATCAGGGTCGCAATCGGCCCCGGTGAGCACCCCTCTCACCGGGGCCTTTTTCTTGCTGATGGATACAGCGCCTGTTTATGGAAGTGGGATGAAGAGTGAAAACACAGCCCACACCGGCATCCAGCGTTCCATTGCAGGCCTGATCTCGCTCGCGGCGTTTGGCGCTTTGGCGCTTCAAACGACGATCAATGACGGCAGCGTTCTGGAAAATTTCGGCGGGATGGCCCGCTTTTTCACGATCTGGGGCAATATTGCCGCCTGCCTTGTGATGGGCTGGATCGCGTCGGGCGCGCGCGTGACGCGTGGTGTGATGGCCGCGCTTGCAACAGCGCTGGCGGTAATCGCGCTGGTATATTGGGCGGTTCTTTCAGGCGATCATCACCCCGAAGGGCTCGACCGGGTGACGAACCAGTTTCACCACACAATCATTCCTGCCGCATTTATCGCATGGTGGCTGGCCTACACACCGCCAGCTCAAAAGATTTCGGCTCTGATTCCGGCGATCATGGTACCTCCGTTAAGCTACGGAGCCTTTGCCTTTGTTCTGGGTGAGTTCACCGGCTTTTACGCCTATTTCTTCCTTGACCTTCCATCACTCGGCTGGGTCAATTTCCTTATCAGCAACGCGGTACTTGCTGTCTTTTTCGCACTGATGGGCGCTTTGCTGCTGGCGATAAAAGGCTTCATCGATCGGCGGAAAGGCATCGAAGCTGCGAATGCGGAAGCGGCTGGCTGAACACCCAGCCGCCCCCACACTCACGCTTTAACAATCAGAATGACCGTCTGCAGGCTTTCAAGACCGGGCTGGTGCCTGATGCCTTTGCGCATGCTTTAAGCAAAAACTCCGTACGGCACCCCATGCTATCACCTTCGCGGCACAGATTTCCGGCGGTGATAGCAGCAGAACTGTACATCTCGGCGCTAGCCTGTTCGAGCACCCGATACTGTCCGGTTGTCGATTTGCAGTAGGCGTTTTCATTGGCTTTGAAGCACAATTGCGCGTCCAGCCATTCAGCTTCACCCTTGGCACTGGCGATAATCTGCTTGTCCCGGTACATGTCCGATAAAGTCCGACACGACGCTGTCAGCGCACCTTCATAACACGCTCTGGTGTAGAATTTGCGCGCACTGTCATAATCGGGCGAAGGTATGCCGGAGCCGCGATAGGCGGCTGTACCGGCATTGTTGCACGC
>JAXHVK010000002.1:0-63613 GCA_034211135.1 Pseudomonadota bacterium | reverse complement strand
AAACTCTGCCGCGATCTGCTGCATCACTGCATCCGGCAGGCGATCATCCAGCACCATAACCGCTGCAGGATTGCCGCCGAACGGCTGAGCGCTGAAGGCATCGACATGCCAATAGGGAATGCCACCCGACATAAACGGGTTACGGATAAAGCAGGGTATCGGCCCAACTCAGTGAGTCCCCTGCCCCTTCCAAAGTGAACAGGCGGCGATCATGCAGGCGGTTGTCACGATCCATCCAGAACTCGATCCGCTGGGGCAAGAGCGTGAAGCCGGTCCAGTGATCAGGGCGCGGGACTTGTCCTTCTGGTTCATGCTCCGCGCGCAGACCCTCTACCTTGTCGATATATGTCTGGCGATCAGGCAATGGCCGAGACTGTTCGCTCGCCGCAGAGCCGACCTGGCTTTTGTAAGGGCGGGAGTGGAAATAGCTGTCAGCATAGTCAGGCGAAACCTCGATCAGCTTGCCCTCTATCCGGATCTGGCGGCGCAGGCTCTTCCAGTGAAACAGCAGAGCGGCCTGCATGTTGCTGGCAATATCGGTGCCTTTGCGGCTGCCCATATTGGTGAAGAAGGTAAAACCGCCACCGACAACCCCGTAATCCGCGCCTTCGCCCGCACCGTGTCCCTTCAACAGAACCATGCGTACAGAAGGGCGCGCACTGGCATCTGCCGTTGCCAGAGCCATCGCGTTGGGATCGTTCGGCTCGCTTTCCTTTGCCAGAGCGAACCATTCGTCAAACAGCACGAATGGATCAGTGCCCGACGGTATCTGGCTGTCGGCCAGTTGGCTTTCGCTCAAGGGTGTAGGATTATTCGTCATTTCAGGGACCTCGATACCGATGGGCGCGTGACACGCCCTCTAGAACAGAAAAGCAGGAGCGGGAATATGGTGCCCCAACGGGCGCAAAAACAGCGCATCCTTTTGATCCGCCGAGAAGGTTCGTTCCGGTTTTTGAAAGGGATGCAGAGCGCGCTCTTGACGCTGGCAGACACTATCCGACGCGCAGCCAACACCACTCACCGCTTGCCTCATTGCACTGTTGCACCTAGCTAACACGCCATGAATGATCCGTATCGCACTCTTGGGGTTGGGCGCACTGCGTCTGAGAAGGACATCAAGAGCGCCTATCGCAAGCTCGCAAAAGAGCTTCACCCAGATCGAAACAAGGACAATCCGAAGGCGGCCGAACGCTTTTCGGACGTAACGAAGGCGTACGATCTGCTTTCGGACAAAAACAAGCGTGCGCAATTCGATCGCGGTGAGATTGATGGCGAAGGCAATCCGCTCAACCCGTTCGCAGGAATGGGCGGCGGTCGCGGATTCGGGCGTGGCGGCGGTGGCGCAGGTCCGACGGGATTTGGCGGCGGGCCGCGCGGCGGACGGCCACAGGATTTCGGCGGCTTCGACACGGACGACATGGACCTTGGTGATCTGTTCGAAGGGCTTTTCGGCGGTGGTCGCAATCGCACCGCCAATGCTCAGGCCAATCCGCGACGCGGCTTTGGCGGTCGCGCGGCCGCAGAACCCCCGCGAAAGGGCGCGGACATTCAGTACCGGCTGGCCGTGCCGTTTATTGATGCCGCGGCAGGCCGCGACCAGCGCATTACCCTTGCCGATGGCAAGGCGATCAGCCTGAAACTTCCCGGCGGGGTCGATGACGGCACGCAGATGCGATTGAAGGATAAAGGTCATGCAGGGCCCGGCGGCAATGGCGATGGCATTGTCCTTGTCGAAGTGGGACCGCATCCTTTCTTCCGCCGCGACGGCGATAATATCCGCATGGATCTGCCCATTACCCTCGACGAAGCCCTGCGCGGGGCCAAGGTGAAATGTCCGACTGTCGATGGCCCGGTCATGCTCACTATAAAGCCGGGCACGCATGGCGGCACGGTTTTGCGCCTTTCCGGCAAGGGATGGACCAAGCCCGGCAAATCCGGCAGCGATGCGGCGCGCGGCGACCAGCTCGTCACGCTTGAAATCCAGCTTCCGGAAAATTTGGAAGAATTGGAAAGCAAGCTGGATGGCTGGAGCGACACCAACAATCCGCGCGCCAAATTCGGTCTTTGACGCACAGGTCGGCGCGATGACGGCTCTGCTTCAGGAACCTGCCGCCGGATGCAAGCGCTGACAGTCACAATGGTCCAGCAGCGCCCTTTCAAAGACCCTTCCGGTTTCCCTTCTCCCGAAGAGCAGGCCGTGCCCTCGCTCTCGCCTGAGGCAAGGCGGCGTTCACGGACCCGATTCTTCGCAGCAGAAGCGGGGGAGAGTGATGCGGAGCCGCAAAGCTGGTGGGCACGTGTGACATCCGCTGTCGGGGTCGGAAGTCGCCCGTTCGAAGTGGTGCGCCGCACATTTGTCGGCACGTATAATGACGGCTTCATCCATGCGGGCAATCTTGCCTATCTGTCGATGCTTTCGATCTTCCCGTTCTTCATTCTGGCAGGTGCGCTATTCCAGCTGGCGGGCGAGCTGGAAGAACGCCGGATGATTATCGAAACGGTTCTGCTGGCCATGCCGCCTACTGTGCGCGGAGTCATCGCGCCGGTTGCGGAGAACGTGATTGATGCGCGTTCGGGCTGGCTGTTATGGCTTGGCGCCGCTGCGGGCCTGTGGTCCGTTTCCAGCCTGATCGAAACCATTCGCGATGTTCTGAGGCGGGCCTACGGGACCAAGCCTGTTCTTGCATTCTGGCGATATCGGCTTGCTTCGGCAGGCCTGATTATCGGCGCGGTTTTGCTGATGCTGCTGTCATTTTTTGCTCAAGTGGTAATCGGTGCAGCACAGCAATTCATCGCCGCGGTGATCCCGCGCTTTTCCGACCTGATCAGCACATTGGGGACCACACGCATTGTGCCCGCACTGGGTCTTTTCGGGTCGCTATACCTGCTGTTCTGGTCGCTTGCACCGATCGAATATCGTTCGAGAACCTATCCCAAATGGCCCGGCGCCCTTTTTACCGCGTCATGGTGGATGGCGGTTACCGCGGCCCTACCCCCGATCCTGCGCGGCTTTTTCACCTATGATCTGACCTACGGAAGTCTGGCGGGCATTATGGTCGCGCTGTTCTTTTTCTGGCTCGTCGGGCTGGGTGTCGTTATCGGGGCGGAATTGAATGCCGCGCTGGCCGAACCGGAAGGCGGCGCGACGGCGAATGAAGATACGACCAAGGAGAACTCGGAATGAGCGGATTGATGGCGGGAAAACGCGGCCTGATCATGGGGCTTGCGAATGATAAATCGCTTGCCTGGGGCATCGCGCAAAAGCTCGCCGCCGAAGGGGCAGAGCTGGCCTTTTCTTATCAGGGCGATGCCCTGGCCAAACGGGTCAAACCATTGGCAGAACGCCTGGGCAGCGATTTCACCTTTGAATGTGACGTATCAAACATGGATGCCCTCGATAAAGCATTCGACACGCTGAAAGAGCGTTGGGATACGCTGGATTTCGTGGTCCACTCCATCGGGTTTTCGGACAAGAGCGAGCTGCGCGGCAAATATGTCGATACCAGCTTTGATAATTTCATGATGACCATGAATATTTCAGCCTACTCGCTCGTCGCGGTGACGAAGCGGGCGGTGGAAATGATGCCGGAAACCGGCGGCTCGATCCTGACGCTGACCTATTACGGCGCTGAAAAGGTGATGCCGCATTACAATGTGATGGGCGTTGCGAAGGCGGCTCTTGAAACAAGCGTGCGTTACCTTGCCAACGATCTTGGTCCGAAAAATATCAGGGTGAACGCGATCAGCGCAGGTCCGGTAAAGACGCTCGCTGCCAGCGGGATTGGCGATTTCCGCTATATCCTCAAATGGAACGAGCTGAACTCTCCGCTGCGCCGGAACATCACCATCGACGATGTCGGCGGATCGGGTCTGTATCTGCTCTCGGACCTGTCATCAGGTGTGACAGGCGAAGTGCATCATGTGGATGCAGGGTATCACCTTGTAGGCATGAAGCAGGAAGACGCCCCCGATATCGCGTTGGAGAAATAAGCCTACGGCGCGGGGGCCAGAACGGATAATCGCGGTGCTATTGGCCGGCAGACGCTTATTTCGAGCCGAAGCCGGTCAGTACCGTGTGGATCGTGCGCATGACGATCAGCACGTCGAGCCAGAATGAGAAGTATTTGATGTAATAGAAGTCGTACTGAAGCTTCACATCGATATCTTCCAGCGTTGCGACGTGCCCCTGATTGACCTGCGCCCAGCCCGTCAGACCAGGCTTCACAATGTTGCGATAGGAATAGAAGGCGAGGTTTTCCTCATACCATTCAGCCAAGGCGTTTGCCTCTGGCCGCGGTCCGATGAGGCTCATCTCCCCTTTCAGCACGTTGAAGAGCTGGGGCAGTTCATCAAAACGGTATTTGCGGATGAAGCCGCCAATCTTGGTGATCCGCGCATCGTCATCCTGAGTGATCGCATCATTGCGCGCCGCCTCACCCGATTTTGGCGCGCGATTTGTCATGGAGCGAAACTTGTACATCCGGAACGGACGCCCGCCAAAGCCCGTGCGCGTCTGGATGTAGAACGGCGAATCGCGGTCTTCCAGCCAGATCAATATCGTCAGGACAGCCATCACCGGCGCCAACAGAACCAGCAGGATCGCGCTGCCGACGAGGTCGATCAGCCGTTTCACCGGCGTGTAAGACCGGTTCGGCATCAGAGAGCCAAGGGAGTTTTCCGAGAGGTGTTCAATCTTCACCTGCCCGGTAATGCTCTCTGTCAGCTGTTTGTAGTGATAGACCGGCACTCCGGCGAGGCTCGCCCTGGCCAGCAGCCGTTCCCATTCAGGGGGCAGTTCGGCGCGGAAGTCGGCTACGATATTGGCAGCGCGGTCTTTCGGGATATCGGCGCTTTTAAGGCGGCGGATCGGAAAGCCCTGCATTTCTTCCATACTCAGCGCATTGCCGAACGGAACCAGATAGAATGGTTGCCGGCGCATGGTGCGATTGCTCCAGCGCAACTGGGTCGCGATCAGAGTCGCCGTTGTGGCGGAATAAAACAGCACAACGCGGCTGTATTCGATGCGGAAGACAAACAGCACCAGGGCGGCGATGGCAAAGGCAACCACCATGATCGGCACGCCATGCACCGTGCCCCGCGTGCCGGGAAGATCAAGCACGCGGCCTGCCAGATAAAGCCCCGCGAACAGTGCCGCAGTCGCAGCGATTGCGGTGGCGCGCAAAGTCGGGTCTGTGAACGGTTCTTCGTATCCGCTCGCCAGAAAAGCCATCAGCGGGGCGAACACCACCACAGTCCATGCAACGCCATAACGGATGATCGAGGTAACCGGATCATTCGTTGGGCGCCTGTAGGCGGGATTGGCTATCGGCTCGATCAGCATTCGTCTCGTGACTTTCGCCCTGGTTCATGTCCCGTTCGCGATGCCGCAAACCTCAGGACCTTCCCCTAAGCGCAGGTTTATATCCTATGCAATACAGCCAAAGGTCCGGTTTGGCTGTAGCGAGTTGTATCCGATCCACGCGCATCTCTCTGCGGCGCAAAAGCGCGGGTTCGCCCCAAAAGAAAGTCTGCTCCGAAATGGACCTGTTTAACTGGTACCAGAGCGGAGGTATTAGCCTGACAAACCGGTTGCCTCAATCCAAAGCCGCACTGTAGGGGTCTGCCGAAATCATCGCCAAAAGGCAGGTGGCGGTTTTCCGGCAGGTTTGTTGCTGAAAACCGCTTTCTGATCTGAAGGCTTACTCGGCTCAAGTATTGTAACCTTTTGTTTCTCGTATTTTCTTTTCTCAGCAACAGGGCATAAAGCCGTCTGTGCAATTTGGCGAGTTTGTAGTGTAATGCTCAATAACAAATCCGTGCTGGTTACCGGGGGAACCGGTTCGTTTGGCAAGGCTTTCGTGCGGACCGTGCTCGAACGCTATCCCGATATTCGCCGTCTGGTGATTTATTCACGCGATGAGCTGAAACAGTTTGAAATGGCGCAGATTTTTCCGCGCTCCGAATATCCGGCCTTGCGCTATTTCCTTGGTGACGTGCGTGATGAAGCGCGCCTTCGCAGGGCGCTTGAAGGGATTGATATCGTTGTTCACGCAGCGGCGCTGAAACAGGTTCCGGCGGCAGAGTACAATCCGTTCGAATGCATCAAGACAAACGTTCTTGGCGCGCAGAACCTGATCGAGGCCTGTCTCGACAGCGGCGTATCGAATGTCGTCGCGCTATCAACCGACAAGGCGGCGGCTCCGATCAATCTGTATGGCGCGACAAAGCTTTGTTCAGACAAGCTTTTTGTTGCTGCCAACAATGTGAAAGGCGCGCGCGACGTTCGCTTTTCGGTCGTGCGTTACGGCAATGTGATGGGTTCGCGCGGTTCGGTCATCCCCTTCTTCATGGGCAAGAAGGATGAAGGCGTTTTGCCGATCACTGATCCACGCATGACGCGCTTTAACATCTCGCTTCAGGACGGGGTGGAAATGGTGCTCTGGTCGATTGAAAACGCGAGCGGTGGCGAAGTGCTGGTGCCCAAAATCCCGTCATACAAGATCGGTGATGTCGCAACGGCTATCGCCCCCGACGCGGAACAGAAGGTTATCGGCATTCGGCCGGGTGAGAAAATCCATGAGGAAATGATCACCGCCTCGGACAGCTTCAACACCGTCGATATGGGTGATTATTACGCTATCCTGCCGGTTAGCGCGGAATACACTATCGAGGATTATTGCAAGCAGCATGGCGGCACGCCGGTTGAACCGGGCTTTGCCTATAATTCAGGGAGCAATCCGGACTTCCTTTCGGTGGAACAGATCCGTGAACTGATCGCGGAGCATGTCACCGGCAAGGTGATCGACTGACGGCGCGCATAATGGCCGACGATTTCATCCCTTACTCGCGGCAGGACATTAGCGAGGCGGACATTGCCGCCGTCGCTGACCTGCTGCGCTCGGACTTCCTCACACAAGGGCCGACCGGGCCTGCTTTCGAGGAGGCCTTCGCCAAACGGCACGGGGTGGCGCACGCCATTGGCATTTCGAATGCGACGGCGGGCCTGCATATCGCTTGCCTTGCATTGGGAGCGGATCAGGACAGTCTGGTCTGGACGAGCCCCAACAGCTTCGTCTCCAGCGCCAATTGCGCGCTGTTCTGCGGCGCGGATGTCGATTTCGTCGATATTGATCCCATCACCCGCAATATGAGCGTTCCGGCCTTGTCGGCCAAGCTGGAAGCCGCAGACAAAGCGGGGCGTCTGCCCGATATCGTGATCCCGGTCGATTTCGCGGGCCTGCCGTGCGATTTGGCGGAAATGCGCGTGCTGGCAGACGAATACGGCTTCGCAATCCTTGAGGATGCCAGCCACGCAACAGGCGCAAGCTATCAGGGCAAGCCCGTCGGCGCTGCCCATGCGGACATCACTGTATTCAGCTTTCACGCGGTCAAGATCGTCACCACGGCCGAAGGCGGCATGGTCGTCACGCAGGATGATGCACTGGCCGAAAGGTTGCGGCTGCTCAGATCGCACGGTGTGACGCGCGATGCCTCCTTGATGGAGCGCGCTTCTGAAGGCGGATGGTATTATGAAATGGTCGATCTGGGCTGGAATTACCGCCTGACCGACATGCAGTCTGCGCTCGGCCTGTCGCAACTTTCGCGGATGGACGAGTGGCGCGACCGGCGCGAAGCCCACGCGGATCGGTATGACGCTTTGCTGGCAGATGGGCCGTTCCGGCTTCCCGCTCGCAGCGGTGACCGTGTTTCGGCATGGCATCTTTATGCCGTCGAGCTGACCGAAGAAGCACGCGCCAGCCGCGCAGCTGTATTCGCCGGAATGCGGGAGGCGAAGATCGGGGTGAATGTCCACTACATCCCGATCCACACCCAGCCGTTCTATGAAAAGCGCGGCTTTGCACGCGACGATTTCCCGAATGCAGTGGCCTATTACGATCAGGCAATTTCGATCCCGCTATTTCCGGCAATGACTCAGCAACAACAGGACCGCGTCGTCGATACACTGATGAGGCTGTCCGCATGACCGCCGCCGGCAACATCGCCATCATCCCGGCCCGCGGCGGATCAAAGCGTATTCCGCGCAAGAACATCCTGCCCTTCGCGGGCAAGCCGATGATCGGTTACGCGATTGAGGCAGCGCTGGAGAGCGACGCGATCGAGCGGGTACTGGTCACCACTGACGATCATGAAATCGCCGATATTGCGCGCGATCTGGGGGCGGAAGTTCCGTTTACCCGCCCCGCCGATCTGGCCGATGATCACACGCCGACAGTGCCTGTCATCTGCCACGCTATCACTGCCGCGCAGGAGGCGGGCTGGCAGGTTGAGCGCGCGGTCTGCATTTATCCCGGCGTGCCCTTCATCCGCACGCAAGACCTGTCACAGGCGCTCGACCTGCTCATGCAGTCAGGTGGTGAAGGATACACTTTCCCCGTGGCCGAATTTCCCAGTGCGATCCAGCGTGCTTTGAAACGCTCGGAGGATGGCGGTGTTGCCCCCTTCAATCCGGAACATGCGGCAACGCGCACTCAGGATCTGGAACCGGCCTTTTACGATGCGGGCCAGTTCTATTGGGCGAGCGCGCAGACATGGCTTTCGGGAGCAAATATTCATCAGAACGGGCGCGCGATCACTCTGCCGTCCTGGCGCGTTGTCGATATTGATACGCCAGAGGACTGGGACCGCGCCGAGCGCCTCTATTCCGCATTGATGATGTCATGAAAATAGCGATCCGCGTCGACGCCTCTTCCGATATCGGAACAGGACATGTCAGACGCTGCCTTTCGCTTGCTTGCGCCTTGAAACAATCGGGCGCGCAGCTGCGCTTTGTGACGCGCGATCTTGGTCTTGATGCGGTCGCCCTGATCAGAAACGCCGGCTTTGGCGATGTCGTCCAGTTGCCATCGCCTGAGACGTCTGCCGACAATTACGATGAGGCAGTGCCGCACGCGGCATGGGCGCGCGTAAGCCAGTCGCAGGATGCGGCGGAAACCGCCGCCGCACTGGCGGACTTCGCGCCCGAAACGGTGATCCTGGACAGCTATGCCTTCGATGCGCGCTGGCATGAAGCGGTGGCTGACGCATTGGGAAGCGCGATTGCGTTGGTTGACGATCTTGCCGACCGTCAATTGTCCGCCGATTACGTAATCGACCACACCTATTCGCCCGATCACCGCGCAAAATATTCCAGTGTATTGAGCAAACCGGCGAAGATTCTCGGTGGCCCGCATTTCGGCCTTCTGGGACCGGCCTATGCCGATGCTCCGCGTTATGATTTCAACGAGACGGTTCGGTCTGTGGGCGTTTTTCTGGGCGGCGTTGATGCTCAGGGCCATTCGGCATTGATGCTTGAGGCTCTGAGCCAAAGTGGCTTTGCCGGGCAGGTCGAAGTGGTCACTACCAGCGCCAATCCCCATCTGACAGCGTTACAGGATGCAGTTGCCAATCGACCCAACACGATCCTCAGCACTGATCTGCCGGATCTGGCCGCGTTCTTTGCCCGCCACGATCTGCAAATCGGCGCAGGCGGCGGCGCGAGTTGGGAGAGATGCTGCATCGGCGTGCCAACGTTGCTTGTCGTTGTTGCGGAGAACCAGCATTCGGTTGCGCCTTTGCTCGCGCGCGAAGGTGTTGCCGACTATGCTCCCGACTTGAGTATTGAAACCTTGTCAGCGAAGATTGCCCAGCTTGTTAATGACGCGCCAAAGCGTTGCGCAATGGCGGAAAAGTCGCGGGAATTGGTCGATGGCCTCGGCGCGACCCGCGTGGCGATTGCCTTGACGAAAACCAGGCTGCGTTTGCGAACCGCATCATTAGAAGATGCGCGGTTGATGTTCGTGTGGCGGGGTCACCGCGCAACCCGCGCCGTCTCTCGGGAAACGGGAGAACTGGACTGGGATGCTCACGTCAGGTGGCTTGAGGCCGTACTTGCCGACGGCAATCGCCAATTGTTTGTCAGCGAAATCGGCGACCGGCCCGTGGGAGTGATCCGTCTCGACGGGAATGGCTCCCGCAGGGCAGAAGTATCGCTTTACCTTGACCCTGCTTTACATGGGCTAGGCCTTGGACCGCACTTGCTGCTTGCGGGAGAGGACAAGGCCGGTTTTGAGGTCATTGATGCGACCGTGCTCGATGGCAATCTGGCCTCTCAACGCCTGTTTGCAAAATGCGGCTATCACCAGACCGGACCGGAAAGCTGGCGCAAGATGCGCGGAGCCGCGATGCATCGTGATGGCTTGTCGTCGATGAATTCTCCGGAGTAAGAACCCGCCATGCATATCAATGGACGCCCGATTGGCCCGTCACACCGGCCTTACCTGATCGCGGAAATGAGCGGTAACCACAATCACTCGCTGGATCGTGCGCTGGAGATTGTCACCGCTGCTGCTGAAAGCGGCGCGGACGCGATCAAGCTTCAGACCTACACCGCGGATACGATCACGCTGGATGTCGATGCGCCCGGCTTTGTGATTGATGATGAAAACAGCCTGTGGAACGGACGCAGACTGCATGAACTGTATGAAGAGGCGCACACGCCGTGGGATTGGCATGGCCCGATTATGGACCATGCAAGATCGCTCGGCATCGACTGCTTCTCTTCCCCCTTCGATGCGAGCGCGGTCGAATTCCTTGAGGGGCTTGATGCCCCGGCTTACAAAATCGCGAGCTTTGAATCGGTCGACCTGCCCCTGATCCGCAAGGTTGCCGAAACGGGCAAGCCGATGATTATCTCCACCGGTATGGCAAGCGTTGTCGAAATCGGAGAGGCCTTGCGCGTGTGCCGCGATGCGGGGAACGATCAGGTCTGCATTCTCAAATGCACCAGCACCTATCCCGCGACCCCTGAAAACACGAATATTGCCACCATTCCCAATATGCGCGCCACATTCGGCTGCGAGGTGGGCCTTTCGGACCATACGATGGGCACCGGCGTCGCTGTTGCGGCAACCGCTTTGGGTTCGGTTCTGGTTGAAAAGCACTTCACTCTGCGCCGTGCAGATGGCGGTGTGGACTCCGCCTTCAGTCTTGAACCCGAAGAGTTCGCGCAGCTGCGCGTGGAGACAGAGCGCGCATGGCAGTCCATCGGGCAGGTCACCTATGGCGGCACGAAAGCGGAAGAAGGATCGCGCCAGTTCCGCCGATCGCTTTATGTCGCGGAAGATATGGCTGAGGGCGAAGCCTTTACGGCCGAAAATTTGCGATCCGTGCGCCCCGGCTTCGGTTTGGAGCCCAAACATTACGATGTGCTGCTGGGCAAACGGGTAAACCGCGCTCTGACCAAGGGCACGCCCGTAAGCTGGGATCTGATCGCGTAAGCCGGCGATGGCGTTCAGAGTTCTCATAATCGGCTGCGGCGCCATTGCAGGCGGCTATGATGCAGAGCGGCCCGATACCGAATGGCCACTGAGCCATGCGGGCGCGATTGCCCGATCCGATGAATTCGAACTGGCCGCCTGCGTTGATCCGGACGATACTGTACGCGAAGCCTTCGCCAAACGGTGGAGCGTGCCGCACACCGCCGCCAGTCTGGAGGAACTGAAAGCCAGCGCCGGTGCGTTCGACCTGATCGTTATTGCCTCCCCCACGCGATTTCATGCGGAGCAGCTCGAATGGGCGCTTGAGATGGGGCCAAAGGCGGTCTTTTGCGAGAAACCTGCCGCAAATGATGCTGAAACAGCCTTCCGCCTCCACCACGTCTATCGCCAGCGCAAAATTCCGCTGATCGTGAATTACACCCGTCGCTGGCAGCCTGGCTTGCGGCCTTTGCTGGCGCAGATATCGGGTGATGAATGGGGGGAATTGATCAGCGCAGTGGGCACTTATGGCAAAGGCATCATGCACAATGGCAGCCACATGATTGACCTGCTGCAGATGTTTGTCGGACCAATGACGGTACAGAACGCCGGACCGCATTGTTTCGATCACTGGGATAACGATCCCAGCGTCTCAGCCATTCTGACCGCCAACGATATTGGGCAGCCTGTCCATCTGGTTGCGGGCGATTCCGGCTCTTTCACCCAGTTTGAGCTGGTTCTGACCTATCAGGCGGGCGAGATCGCACTGCGCGATGGCGCCTTGCGTATCGAAACGCGGCGCGTGCAGGATAGTGAAACTTTCGCCGGCTATCGCACCCTTGGCCCCGTCCAGTCCGAGGCAGGCCGATACGAAGAGGCGATGGCTCATGCCTATGCCAATCTCGCGCAGGTAATCGCGAGAAAGGGTTATCCCCAACACGACACCGGAAATTCATCGCTCGACCTGTGTGAACAGATACGCACACTGGCTCTCAAGACACCAATGAAAGATCCCCGATGACCGAAACTCTCGCTCTTCACGGCGGTACGCCCGTCATTGCACGTGAACTGGACCCCTATCACGCCATCGGGCGCGAGGAGGAAGAGGCAGCCGTTCGTGTCATGCGCTCTGGCGTATTGTCAGCCTATATCGGCGCGCCGGGTGAGATGTTCATGGGCGGCACGGAAGTGCGCAATTTCGAAGAGAAAGCCGCCGACTACTTCGGTGTGAAACACGCACTTGGCGTAAACAGCTGGACCAGCGGGCTGATTGCCGAGGTGGGCGCATTGGGGCTTGAGCCGGGGGATGAGATCATCACCACGCCCTGGACCATGAGCGCGACCGCAATGGCCGTGCTGCATTGGAATGCGATCCCTGTTTTCGCGGATATTGACCCGGCAACTTTCAATATTGATCCGGCCAGCGTGCGTTCGCTGATAACCGAGCGGACGAAGGCGATCATGGCGGTCGACATATTCGGCCAGACAGCCGACCTGCCTGCCCTGCGGGCAATCGCTCAGGAACACGGGCTGAAACTGCTGGGCGATACCGCGCAGGCGCCGGGCGCCATTTATGATGGCAGCAAAACAGGGACCGGTTACGATATTGGCGGCTTCAGCTTGAACTATCACAAGCATATCCATTGCGGAGAAGGCGGCATTCTTGTCACCAATAACGACGATCTGGCCGCTCGTATGGCTCTGATCCGCAACCATGCGGAAAGCGTGATCAAACCGCAGCAAAGATCAGACCTCGCCAATATGGTCGGTTACAATTTCCGCATGGGTGAACTGGAGGCAGCAATTGCCTGTACACAGCTCGATAAGCTGGCAGAGCGCGTCGCAGGGCGGCAGCGCGTTGCTGCGGAGCTGAACGCCGGTCTGGGCAAGCTTGACGGGTTGACCACGCCGCATGTCTTCGAAGGTGCAACCCATGTCTATTACGTCTACGGCCTGACATTGGACACGAAGGCCTTGGGCGTGGATCGCGCAACAATCGCCAAGGCGCTGCGGGCAGAAGGCGTGCCGGGCGTTGCAGAGGGCTATCAGAACATTCACCGCCTGCCGATCTTCACCGAACAATGCGCCTACGGGACCGGCAACTTCCCGTGGAGCCTGCGCGAAGATCGCAATTTCGCCTATGGAAAGGGTGTATGCCCTGTGGCGGAGGAACTGCATGAGGAAAGCTTCCTCGGCCTTGCGGTCTGCCTTAACGCGCTGCCCAGCGAAGATGTGGCCGATATCGTCACCGCATTTGAAAAAGTATGGGCGGGACTGGACTCCTTGCGCTCATGAACCTTTCGCGCTTCACTCGGCTGACTGGCGATAAAGTGACCCTGCGACGGTTTACGACCGCCGATATCACGGACGCCTATCTCGGCTGGCTGGGGGACGAAGTGGTGACGCGCTATTCGAACCAGCGTTTCCGCACCCATACCCGCGAAAGCTGCGAAGCCTATTGCGACAGCTTTTCCGGCTCGCCCAATCTTTTCCTCTCAATGCAATGCGCTGCGGATGATACAGCCATTGGCACGATGACGGCCTATGCCAATCCGCATCATGGCACTTGCGATGTGGGCATCATGGTCGGTGCGCGCGATTATTGGGGCGGCGGTTATGGTCAGGAAGCGTGGAACCTGCTCACCCGATGGCTGCTGACTGAGGGCGGTGTCCGCAAGCTGACCGCAGGATGCCTCGCCGCGAATGGCGCTATGGTCGCGCTGATGGAACGATCCGGCATGACACGGGAGGCGGTGCGAAAAGGGCAGGAAATCCTTAATGGAGAGCCTGCCGATATCGTCCATTATGCCCGCTTTGCCGACTGATATGTCACCCTTTGATGCACTTCCCCGTCCGCTGGGTGTTGTGATTCACGATGCGGGTGCTGCGAACATGGTCGCGGCATGGGCGAAAGCCGCCAGGCATCTGCCGGAGCGCGTGATTGCAAAAGGTCCGGCGGCCGCAATCTGGGTCGCGCGATTTGGTCCGGGTAGTGTGGATGGCGATGATCCGACTGAACTCGGCGGCCTGAATTGTGTGGTCACGGGGACTGGCTGGGCCAGCGATCTTGAACACGACGCCCGCCGTGGAGCACGGGACCACGATATCGTAAGCATCGCCGTGATTGATCACTGGGTGAATTATGCTCCCCGTTTTGAGCGTGATGGTCTGCGCGTTCTGCCGGATCATATCTGGGTGGGCGACAGCGACGCCGCCCGCATTGCGAAAGACGCATTTCCCGGCACGCCGATCCACGAACACGCCAATCTCTATCTGGCTGAACAGGCGCATAATGCGGGCGCCACTCCCGAAAATGGCGATGCGCTGTTCATTCTGGAACCAGCGCGCAGTGATTGGGGCAAGGGCCAAGAGGGGGAATTCCAGGCGCTCGATTTCTTTATGGAAAGCCGCGAAAAGGCTGGCATTGATGACAGCGTGCCAGTGCGCATCCGCCCTCATCCTTCGGATCCGCCAGGAAAGTACGACGAATGGCTTGCCGCGCATTCGAGTGCACAGATTGACCGATCGCCAGACATGGGCGCTGCATTGCGAACAGCGCGCTACGTCATCGGGATGAACTCCGCAGGACTGGTTATTGCCCTAAAGGCGAATCGTCAGGTTTTCAGCGCCTTGCCAGACAATGCGCCGTCATGCGTTCTGCCCCATTCCGGAATAGTCCACCTGTCCGCGCTCTAGCCAAAACAGGGAAACTGAGCCAAAGCGCGACACGGGGTTCTCATTTAACGCGCCATGCTATTTTCCACCGGCACATTCTGGCTGTTCTTTCCGCTTGTCGTCATTGCGCTGACAGCGAACCGCCTGCTTGTGCGGTCGGTATCGGTGCAAAACGCCATCATTCTGGGCGCGAGCTATGTCTTCTACGGTTGGTGGGACTGGCGGTTTCTGGGCCTAATCATTGCCAGCACACTGATTGATTACTTCGCGGCATTGCAGATGGAGCAGCACGAAAGGAGCTCTGCCGCGCGTCGCCGTTGGCTGCATCTTTCGGTGTTTGCGAACCTGACGATATTGGGCTTCTTCAAATATTTCGGCTTCTTTGCCGGAGAATTGAAAGCGGGGTTCGACGCGGCTGGTCTGAATGCCAATTGGGATACGCTCGACATTATCCTGCCGGTCGGCATCTCGTTCTACACGCTGCAGACGCTGAGTTATTCGATTGATGTCTATAAAGGTCGCGCCGCGGTAGAGCGCAACCTGCTGCGTTATGCCACCTATGTCGCGTTTTTCCCGCAGCTGGTCGCCGGACCGATTGAGCGCGCTCGCAACCTGATCCCCCAATTTGAAAGCGTCGCGCAGCCGGGTTGGGTGCGGGGTTATGAAGGCGTGCGCCTGATCATTGCTGGTCTGTTCCTGAAAGTCGTGATCGCCGACAATCTGGCGCCCTATGTCGATACGATTTTCAGCGGGTATGCTGGTTTGTCAGGATCAGAGCTGTTTCTGGGTGCGCTGTATTTCTCGATCCAGATCTACGCCGATTTTGCCGGCTATTCCTCAATCGCCATCGGTCTTGCAGCCATCATGGGGTTCCGCCTCAGCACCAATTTCGCAACGCCTTTCCTTGCCACTTCGATCAGTGCCTTGTGGCGCGGCTGGAACATCACGCTAACGCTGTTCTTCCGCGATTATGTCTATGGCGAATTGCGCAAAGGCAAACGGACAGAAAGCCGCATCGCCTTTGCCAATATCGCGACATTCTTCGTCAGCGGATTATGGCATGGGGCAAACTGGACTTTCATTCTTTGGGGAACGGCGCACGGCGTGCTGCTGGTGCTGGAGCGTCGCTGGCGCGCGGCGGTAACGCTCGCTGACAGGGTATGGCTGAAGCTGGGCGGATGGGTTTATACCTTTGGCCTGTTCGTGATCCTGTCGGTATTCTTCCGCAGTCCTGACATTGCCAGCGCGCTTGATTACACCCGGATCATGATCAGCGATCCCGGCATCCCTCAAAGCCAGCGCGGCGGCTTGCTTTTTGTTGGCCTGTCTTTCGCAATCGACGCATTGTGGCGTGGCCGCACACGGCTGGACCGCGGTTTGCGACTGGACTGGTTGGGTCATCGTGGTCAGGAACTGGCAGAGACGGCTTTGTTCGCATCGGCGCTCATAACTGTCGTGATCCATGCGAGCACTCGTCAGGAAGCCAATGCCTTCATCTACTTCCAGTTCTGAAGCCCGCCCCGCTCGCGCGCGGGTGCTCGCCTTGGTGGCCTTTGCCTTCGGGCTGGTCGCGCTGGGTCTGGGCGCGTGGCTGTTAATGCCGCTTTCTCCCGTAAGCACCGAACGATACCTTGCCGCTGCCGAAGATCACGTTGAAATGCTGCGGCGATCCAAAGGCGAGAAAAAACGCATCGTGTTGTTGGGAGGATCGGGGACAGCATTCTCGATCTCGGCCGAAAGCCTGACGCAGACGCTGGACCGGCCCGTCTATAATGGCGGCATTCAGGCGGGCATCGGCCTTCGAAACCTGATTGACCTCTATCGCCCTGAGCTCGATCCACAAAACGATCTGATCGTCCTTCTGCCAGAGCCGGAAATGCTCGCCGCAGACACGCTCCACTCGCAAACCTGGTGCGACGTGCTTTTCCTGCGCAAAGATATCGGGCGGCTGGCAAAGCGCCCCCGCTGCGTTCCCAATGTGATGTGGCGGACCTGGCAGGAGTTAGAGCACCACGCCAAGGCTACGCAGAACACGGACTCGGTCTACCGGCGATCAGGCTTTAACGCGCGCGGAGATCTGGTCGCGCACCTTTCCATCGAAAGCGAGGCGCCGGACTTTTCAGAATACAAGCTACCGACCGTATCCGCACAACAACTCTCGACTGTGACGGACCATGTGCGAGCCAGCTTGGCAAATGACGGGTTTGAGCTGCTCTATGTCCCGGCGGCCATGCCACAGAAGGGATGCGATGCGTCGCGGTCGCCATTGGCGGTGCTGGCCAGCGAACTCTCCGCTTCGACGAGCGGCGCAAAAGAACGCCGGACAATCGATACCGCCCCCTATTGCCTCAGCGATGATCTGTTCTTCGATGGTGCAGGACACCTCAACGCGAAAGGGCGCGCGATCCACACAGCCAATGTGGCCGAGGCGATCCGGCGACACTTGGCAGCACGGCCCTGACCGGTTTGGAATTTGCGCCAGATCGGCTGTAATCGCGCATAGGGGGCGCTTGCGCTTTGGCGGCCAAACTGACAGGGCGAAGGCAGGTTCGGGACCGGCAAATTTTATTGCCTAATTGCGGAGGGACGATGTGATCGCGCGCCGGTTTGCACTATTTGCAGCTGTGCTCGCGCTTTTATGCGCCGTGTTCACGTGGGGCTATGCGACTGCCGCGCACAAGGTCTTTCCTTTCGCTGTGCTGGAGCGGTCCGGTTTAACCGGAAGTTCGGGCGAACAACCTGCCAATTCTGAATATCAGTTAGGTCATGTCCCTCCCATTTCGGGGGAGCGGTACAGTCTGCTTGAGACGCAGGCCGATGTTGTGATGCTGGGCGATTCCATCACCGCTAGCGGACGGTGGGATGAGCTTTTCCCCGAAAGCTCGATCATAAATCGCGGCGTCAATGGCGACAGGGTCGGAGGTGTCCTTCTGCGTCTGCCATCAGTGTTGCAGGCTGAGCCGGACAAGGTCTTCATCATGATCGGGATCAATGACGTTGCGGCAAGAAACACCAATCCGCAGATCCTAGAACGCTACCAATCTGTGATCAGCGGCATCTTGGCTGCCGGGGCAAAGGCCTATGTCCAGTCGGTCATACCGTGCCGCCCCAACCCGTATGGACCTTGCGACCCGCAAATGCAGGCCCAGATTGCCGAGTTGAATGGCCAGCTTGAAACACTCGCACGCTCGCTCGGGGCGGTCTATGTGCCTGTTGGCGAGACGCTTTCAGGGCCGCAGGGCGTTTTGGAAACCTATTCGAAAGACGGCATCCATCCAAGCGCGCAGGGGTTCGTCAAGTGGCAGGCGCTGATCAAGCCCATGATCTTGGACACGAGTGAAACAGAGGACACACCTTCATGAGCGATATCATCGCCAGAACAGCATGGCTGGAAGGGCCGGAGCAGCTAGTCTGGAAGGATGAGGGGGTGCGCGCGCCCGCAGCTGGCGAAATGCTGTGCCAGACGATCACCAGCGCCATTTCGCCGGGTACTGAACTGGCGGCATGGCACGGCGCCCCGCCGCTACGCCCTGGCAATCCCTATCCGCGGGTTCAGGGCTATTGCAATGTCGCCAAAGTGCTTGAGGTCGGTGAAGGCGTTGCAGGCATAGCGGCGGGCGACCGCGTGCTTACCCTGCAATCGCATCGCAGCCATTTCGTCTGCAAGGCATCGGATGCCTATGTGAAGCTCAATCACGGAATGGAAGAAGGCGACGTCGCGCCTGCCTATCTGTTCCACCTCGGGTACAATGCTGTCCTGCGCAGCGGAGTGCGCGCCGGAAGCCGCGTCTGCGTCATCGGATTGGGCGTGCTGGGATTGACGTCCGTGGCCATGGCAAAGCGTGCTGGCGGGCAGGTCTATGCAATCTCGAACCACGCATACCCACGCGGCATTGCGGTTGATCAGTTTGACGCGTGGGGTGCCTATGCGCGTGCTGAAAAGGACCGGCTGCTAGCTGAGATGGGGGCGGGCGCGGATGTCGTCATCCTGACGACGAATAGCTGGACCGACTACCAGATGGCTCTCGAAATCGCAGGCCAGCACGCCGTTATCGCCTGTCTGGGCTTTCCGGGGCGGGAGCAGGCACCAGGTGAATACAACCCGCTTGCTGCTGAGCATTTCTATAACAAACAATTGCGTATCGAAGCGGTCGGCATGTCACCGCTGGAGAACGACCCAAGGGGCTTTAACCGTTTCAATCTGCGCGATAATCTGAACTACATCACGCGCGTCACCGCACAGGATGCGCGGCAGATCATTTCCGCCCGTTATCCGGCATATGAGCTTGACCGCGCTTATCGCGATCTCTCGGCAAGAAAGAACAACGCTATCACCTATCTTCTGGACTGGCCGCAATGAGCCCCCCTTTCACTGCCGCGGTGATCGGTTGCGGGCGCATGGGAGCTTTCACATCGCCAAGCGTGCTGGAATACGGGCCGGAGTGCTTCCTGCCGAGCGCCCATGCGGAAGCGATAGAGCTCGCAGAAGGGGTTCATCTCGAGTCCGTCTGCGACCCCAGCGAAGACGCCCGGCTAAAAGCCGCGCAGCGGTATGAGGCTCACGGTGTCTTTGCCGATTATCAGGCGCTGCTGGCCAAAGGCGCGCCAGACATTGCGACGCTGGCAACGCGCACTATCGGGCGAGCCCAGATGATCCGCGATTTCGTGCAGGCCGGCACGCGGGCGCTGCATGTTGAGAAACCAATGTGCAATTCGGTGAACGAGCTCACGATGCTGGAGGACGTGCTGGCGGCGGATACTGTTTTCATGACCCTGGGCGCAGTGCGGCGGCACTTCGCCATTTATCAGGAAGCCGTGCGACGCGCGCGCTCCGGTGTGTATGGCAACCTGTTGGCAGCGTATGGTGAATTCGGCGCGCGCACACTTTACTGGTCACATCCGCACACGGTCGATCTGCTGCTGATGGCTGCGCAAGGCGCACGGGTTGAGGCGGTTCAGGCCCGGCTTGGTCCGGTTGAGCGTGAAGGAATGACGATCACCAACGATCCCGTCGTACTGGATGCCGGAGTCTGGTTTGAAAGCGGATTTTCCGGCCATCTCACTCAGATGCCCGGCACTGATCTGCGGCTGGCGTGTCAGACCGCGCAAATCGCGGTGGTCGCCAACGGCTCCTCGCTATGGCTTTCAGGTCGGGAAAAACCAGCGCCCGATGCACCGGCAAGCGGTCCCGCGGGTGCCAATCCCTATCACGAACCCGAACGGATCGAATTCGCCGCACCGCAAGGCATGGCACAAGGAGCGCTCGCCCCGATCCTGCAACTGCGCGATTGCCTGCGCGGTGATGCAGAGGCGATCAAAGCGAATGCGACGATCAAGCGGGACATCATCACCGGCCAGCGTATCCTTTTCGCCATCGTCCAATCCCACCTCGAAGGTGGTCGGCCCGTTCAGCTGGACGAGGTGGACCCTGATCTGGTGATCGAAGGCCGCACAAACGGAACACCCGCATGAGCCGGAAACCGAAAATCCTGTTCTTCGCGCGCGGCTTTCAGGCGGGTTTCTATCCGGAGCTGGGCGATGATCGCTACGAAGCGGTCTACGCGACCCTAACCCGTGCCGAAGCGGACCAAGTGCGGGCCAAGGGCTGCCGGGTGGCGGCCTGTTTCGAAGCGGATTTTGATTCAATCGAGCCGGCGCAGGTGCCGCCACATTATCTGCTAACATCGCTTATGTCGGAGCGTTTTCTGGGCCGGTATTCGCATGAAGAGCGATTGACGATCCTTGGCAAGGAAATCGCTTTCTGGCGGGACTTGCTGGACGAACATCAACCGGTCGCCGTCTGCAATGAACTGATCGCGATCGAAATTTCCGAAGTGCTGCTAATCGAAACGCGAAAGCGCGACATTACCTATCTCGCGCCGATGTACTGCGTGATCGAAGGGCGCTTTTACTGGCTGCCCGATCCGCTGACGCTTTCAGGCCAGTCGCTTGATCTGCCAGAGCCTTCGCCACAGATGCTGGAACTGGCAGACGCCTATCTCGCCGAAGTGCGCAAGCCGGATTACAAGCCGTATTACGTCCGAAATCTTGCAAGCCGCCGCGCTTTTAAGCCCTTGGCCACCGGTCTTGCCAAATCGGCATTGTGGCGTTGGCGCGATAGCAAGTCGAAGAACCCGGCAAAGCCCGGCGCTTTCCGCTACGAAACCTATACCGAGGAATACGGCAAACGCCCGCAAGTCTTCGCCGCGAGTTTTCGCCATTCCTATGATGCGCTGGAGGATATTCCCGATGATCACGAAATCGTCCTCTACCCGCTGCATCAGGAACCAGAGGCGACGCTGAATTACATGAGCGAATTCATGTCGAGCCAGGTCGCAACGATTGAGAACATCCTCAAATGCCTTGGCCCGCATCAGCGGCTTATCGTGAAAGAACATCCGGTCGACAAAGGCGCCCTGCTTCGCCCCAAATTCCGCGCTCTGCGTGAAAGCTATTCGAACCTCGCCTTTCTCCCCGCTGAAGTCCCCGCGCGCGAAATCCTTGCCCGGTGCGAGCGTGTCGTGACGCTAACCAGCAGTGTGGGGTGGGAGGCAGCCGTTCTGGGCAAAAGCGTGTGCGTCATGGGAGAGATTTACTGGGATAGCGTGCCCGGCGTCACGCGGATTGCGAACTGGCAGGAATTGCGCAAGGCAATGCGCACTCCGGTAGAGGACATGGAGCGCGTAACCCCGCAGGCAGCGCGCCATTTCGTTGCCGCTCTTGCCGAATTCAGCCATCCCGGCCGCCCCCTGCCCAATGCGAAACTGTACGATCCGGACAATATCGCACTGGTCCGCAACGCGATTTGCAAGGGTGCGGGAATTGTCGCTTCGGACACAGGCGGCTAAACACGCGGCATGAAGCGCTTTCTGCTCAAACTCTGGATGGTGGAATCCAATATCCGTGCAACGATGCGGGTATCGACATGGTGCCATACTAAAGTGCCCGTGGTGGGCCGGTTCCTCGCCATGTTTGTCGATCGCACGTTGCTTTGGCGGTTTGGCGTGGATGTGACGAGCTATCGCGTGAAGGTCGCCAGCCTGCAAATCTCTCACCCCTCAGGCGTGCTGCTGGGCGGCAACGGCATCGTTTCGGACGGACGAGTAGCGGTGAATTCTGGCGCAAAGTTCGTCGGCCCCGCCCCTGACAACCCCGAATATCTCGCCCGCCATGCGACAGGCGATGTGTTCCGGTTGGGCGACAATGTCGTTATCGGAGCAAACAGTGTCTTGGTGGGTCCGCTGGAAATCTGCGATAACGTGGTGATCGGCGCGATGAGCCTTGTGAATCGTTCCATTACGCAGCCGGGCACCTATGTTGGCTGTCCGGTGAAACGGATCAGCGATGATGTACCCAAGGATGTCTGGGTCGCACGCGCAGGGGTTCTGCCGCCGCCGCGTCTGCGCGACGAAGCGCAATGAGTTGGAGTAACTGAGCCATGGCAACCGCAGTTTTACGCGATACGGTCGGCTTCCTTCGCTGGCGGCTTATCCCGATGCGTCTGCTCGGCAAGGTGAAGAACCAACTCGCCGGAAGAGCGGTTGCGCCGATTGACGATGACAGTCCCGCGATGGACGCCGCACGCCTTGCCCAGATGAACAGCCGTGGGTTTACTCAGGCAAAGACGATCGACGCGGCGCTACTCGACGAGATCAAGGCGATCTATATGCCGCGCGGCGACGAGGTCGTGCCGACCGAGTACGGCCACCCGTTTGAGAATATCGTTCGCTCCGAAGATTTCGGCGCCGACAATCCGGTTTTCCGGCTCGCGTTTTCGGATGAGATACTGGGCGCGGCAAATGCCTATTTCGGCGGCGCATTTTCGATGGCCAGTATGCAGGTCATGCGCAGCTTTCCCACCGAAGGAGCTTTGCGCGAAAGCCAGCAATGGCACCGCGATTTCGGCGACGCGAAATCCCTGCACTTCATCATGTATCTGACAGATGTGACGCAAGAGAAGCACGGCCCCTTTGCCTTCATTGACAAGCCGACTTCGAAAAAGGTCAAACGCTCTCCCATCATCCGCCGCCTTACAGACGATCAGATTGCCGGCGAGATCGGGACAGACCAGTACGAGACATTCTATGGTAGCGCGGGGCAGGCAATCTGGGTTGATCCGGCCGTCTGCTATCACTTTGGCAGCCGTTGCAAGGTGCCCCGCACGGCGGTGTTTATCACCTTCAACACCCACGTGCCCTACACCGAAATGATGGAGCCGCTGGGCAGCAACCGCGCAAAGGCGGCAGCGGAGGCGAAGAAACTGCGCCCCGATCTTTCCCCCGCTTACATAGACGCGATCCTTCAGGTTTAGGCCTCACCTCGCCCATAACCGCGCTAATGAATTCGCGCCCAGCCTTCGTCGCCATCGGTCTTGCGGTTAATCTGCTTGTGCTGGCGCGCGGCGTTATCCTGATGCTGGCGCTGGATTATGCGGGGCTGGGGCTGGTGGCGCTGGTTCAGGGTGTGATCCTGTTTTCGGGGCTGATGCATTTCGGCTTGCTCAATGGCGGATATCGCCTTCTGTGCAGCGCAGGAGAGCGGACGAAACAACGCATTATCGATCTGGCCTACACCGGCTTTGGCCTGATTGCCGCAATGATTGCTCTGGGCACCGCAGCCTTCATGATCATGTCTGGCAGCCTTTATGGTGACATTGCTGCTCTGGCCGCAATCGGCGGGATCGCGACTTTGCTGCGATCATGGATGATGAATGAAATGGTCGCTGCAGGCCGATTTGGCAGCGCCAATCTGATCAACGGGATATCAATGGCGGCATCGCTTGGCGTGCTGGCAATGCTGTTGCCAGGCTGGAGCGATACGGCGAAGGCTGATGGCGCAGGTGTGGCGGTGCTGTCCATTGTGATCCAGCCGATGCTGTTCGCTGCGCTTGCCCTGCTGAGCGGCGCGGTCATGCGGCCAAAGGCCATTCGCTTTTCGAAAAGGCTTGCAAAAGTGGTGTTTGGTGCGGGCTTCATCCTGTTTCTGACAGGCATCGCTATTCAGGCGATGAGCCTGCTTGAACGCGCATATGTATCAGCTGAACTTGGGCTGGAGCCGCTTGGCAGGCTGTATCTGGCTTTCCTGTTCCTCACCCTGTTCCAGATGGTGCCCAATCTGGTGCAACAGGTTTTCCTGCCCGCGATTGTTGCTCACTGGAAAGCGCGCAACGCGCAGGGTGTTGCGCGGGAGATGCGTCAGTTTTTCGGCCTGACGCTGGCCTATTGCGCGGCGGCGGCGCTTGCGCTGTGGCTGTTGGCGGAGCCGTTTCTGGCGCTTTTTCTTCCCGCATATGCTGGCGATTTGCATTGGGTTTACCTGCTGACACCGGGGCTGATCGCGTTTGCCGTTTCGGCGCCTTTCGCCCTCTCTTTCAACGTAGTGATCCAGTATCGCTGGTATCTGATTGCCTATGGTATCGGTGTCGCGGCGAGCGTGCTGATCCTTGGCACGGCATGGGTGTTGGGCACTCCGCTCAGCCTTGATGCTGTGGTGGTCGTTCGCAGTGCGATTTACGCCGGAATGGCCGGGCTGCTGGTGCTGGGCTGGTGGCAGTTGAGCCGCGCGCACAGCGAATTCCGTTTCCTGGGATGGCGGTAAACCCTGCACAATGGAGGCAGTCGCGGCTTGCTGCGATTTCACCGCGCGTGTAGCCCGATCAGCGCAATGCTACACTTCCGTATCCGCGATTTCCTGTCGATCCTGTTCTACCGGCTGCTCGCCCCGTTCTTCGGGTCGATGGGCAGCGGCGTGCGGATCGTGCGGCCCATGCGGATATTCGGAGCGCGATACAGCCATTTCGGCGATGAAAGCGTGCTGCAATACGGGGCATATCTGGCTGTTTTGAAAGAACATGCAGAGCCGCCTGTCTTCAAGGTCGGCGCGCGGACGATGATCGGCAATCACGCGCATATCGTCGCGACAAAGCGGGTTGAGTTTGGCGAAGGCGTGCTGACGGCAGACCGGTTGTTCGTTTCAGACAACCGGCACACATTCGAAAACCCTTTAGTGCCCGTCCGTGATCAGGGACTGACCCAGCTTGCCGAAGTGCATATCGGCGATGGCAGCTGGATAGGGGAGAATGTCTGCATCTCAGGCGCCAGCATCGGGCGGCAATGCGTGATCGCAGCCAATAGCGTTGTGACCCGTGACATTCCCGATCTGTGTGTCGCAGCGGGTGCGCCAGCGCGGATTGTAAAGCGCTATTGCCCGCAGCGCGAAGGCTGGTATCGCACTGATCCAACGGGAGGTTTCAGCGAATGAGCGTGGTGCAACAGCCGGCCGGTTCAGGTTCTTCGGCCGCAGGCCAGCCCGCAGGGACCGTGCAGAGGCGCGCGGGCGAGATCTCCAGTCCCGTCGTGCGCCAACGCATGCGGCAAATCGCGCTGCTTGCCGGAATACTTATCTCCGGCGGCATCCTGCTTATCCCGCGAGAGCCCTTGCTCGTCATCGTGCTTGGCCTGTGCTTTGCCCTCAAGAATCCGCTGCGGCTGTTCGGGCCTGAATTCGCGTTTATCTGGATGATCCTGTTCGCTGTGGCCGGGGTTGTACTGATCGGGGGCGAAAGCTTCCAGACCGTCCCCATGATCATCCGCTATGCCAACTTCTTTGCAGGACTGGCGCTGCTGCTGGTCTATATTGACGAGCGGCGAAGCACGCTTTCGGATGATCTCTATCCGATCCTGAAATTGATGGCATTTCAGGCTGTGCTCACGCCTGTCGCCTATATTTTCCTGTCAGGCTATTTCAGCACGGTCCGCGTCTTCGACACAGAATATCAGACGCTGCTCTATATTTTCACTTTCCACGAATTTCAGGACTTTGGTGCAACATTCAAACGTCCCGACGGGTTTTTCTTCGAGCCCGGCGTTTTCCAGATTTATCTCAATGTCTTCCTGTTTATCGCTCTCTTCGTTCGAAAGCGCAGCCCGTTCGATATCGCATTGGCAACGCTGGGCGTGCTCGCCACGCAATCGACGACGGGCGTTATCATTCTGATCCTGCAATACTCGGTCGCTTACCTTTCGTGGTTGCGCACCGCTGACCGGTCCCAGAAGCTGGGGGTGTTCGTCTTTGTGCCAATCATGCTGCTGCCCCTTGGCGCGTATATGACGTATAATGTGACAGAGAAATTTTACGGGCAATTGTCCGGTTCGGCGGTGGCGCGTGAATATGATCTGCGGACCGGCATCAATGTTGCACTGGAGCAACCGTGGACCGGCATCGGGTTCGACTATGAACGCTATTTCGATGTCGCGAGCCAGGTCGGCTATCGCGAAGCGGAATTGAGCCGGGAAAACATTACCGAACGCGGCAATACCAACGGGATCGTGGTCCTGCTGTACAGTCTCGGCTTTCCGCTCGCATTGCTGTTCCTGCTGGGCATGTTGCGCCAGCGCCTGTTCCGGCCTGGCTTGCTGATGGCGGCATTGGCGATGCTGTCGCTGATTTCGGAATCGCTGTCCTTTACGCCGTTTTTCCTGATGCTGACCTTTAGCGGGATGTTGGTGCAGCCGCAGCGCGTCACCAGCTTCCTCGGCCGCGGCCAGCCCACGGCGCGGCCCGTCTGACCCCCGACTTAGAGCAAGACCAGAACCCATGGCACGCATCCTGTTTATCGGCATCGATTTCTACGATTATGCCACACGCATAAGCAGTGCGTTTGAACGTCTGGGGCACTCAGTTGATTTCCACCCGATCGAGGATCGCGGCTTTGTCGCGAAAAGCGCGAAGAAACTCGCCTTCAGCGCCTATGAAGCCCGCCGCGCAGCCTATCATGAAAGGCTGATCGAACAGAGCAAGGCGCATGATTACGACGTTGTCCTGTTCATTCAGGTGCACCAGATGCGGCATGAAGCGCTCGAAAAACTGCGCGCCGCCCAGCCCAATGCGCATTTCGTGCTGTATAATTGGGATTCGCTGACCACGCATGATTTCCGGCCGTGGATGAGGCATTTCGATCATGTCGCGACGTTCGATCCCGACGATGCCCGCAGTATCGGGGTGGCCTATCTGCCGCTTTTTGCGATCCCGCGCTTCTTCGAAATCGATCATGCCAAAGCGCCGCAGCAGGATCTGTATTTTGTCGGCGCAATCGGATCGATGAACCGGTTTGATGCCCTGCAACGGCTGCACACATTCTGCGAGTCAACGAGGCTTTCGACCAGGTTCCATCTGGTTTGCAGCCCTGTCGTGCGCTTTCAGCTATGGCGCGCGGGCAAAACCCTGCCTGGCGTAACCGGCGACAGCATCGGCTTTGAAGACATTGTGAACATGCTGGAAGCCAGCCGCGCGACATTCGATTTCGCCAATCACAAGCAATCAGGCTATACCATGCGCCTGATTGAAAACATGTGCGCAGGGCGAAAGATCATCACTGAAAATCCGCGCATTCTGGATGAGCCCTTTTACCGAGAGGACCGTTTTCTCCTGGTGGACGGACATGATTTTTCCGCCGTTCCCGAATTTCTGGCCACCCCGATCACGTCGCAGCTGGATGTCGAGGCATTTCACGTTGATAGCTGGGCAAGGCAATTGATCGCAGGCGCACAGGCCGAAAACACGCCCCACACGGAGCTTGCATCATGAGCGAAGAAAACGGTCCGCAAGAAACCAAGGGGCTGCGCCAGTTCGTCGCCAAACGGGTCCAATATCTGCGTTGGTGGTGGTATAAAAAGCGCGGCTACGACATCCATCCCACATGCGAGATAGAACGGGGCCTGAATCTCGATCGCTATTTCCCGCAGGGCATTCACGTCGGCGCCCATACGATCCTGACCAGCCGCGTTACCATTCTGAGCCACAAGCTGATCCCGCGCAAAAGCCTGGGCCGCTACGATGGCGAGAAGGTGCACACTTATATCGGCGAATGGTGCGTCATCGGTATTGGCGCGGTCATCATGGGCGGCGTGCGTATCGGCGATGAATGCGTTATCGGTTCCGGTGCTGTTGTGACCAAAGACGTGCCCTCGGGCTCCATCGTTGCAGGCAATCCGGCCAGGGTTGTGCGTGAGGGAATAGAAATGGAGGGGCTACGGCTCTAATTTGCCGGTCGATGCCATGCACAGGGATTTGATCCGTATTGGTGCAAATTTGCGGGATGCTTTTATCCGCTGTCACAATAGCGCCAGATCGGTGCCGCTATTACTCGCGCACTACGCAGAAATACGACACAGCACGGGTCTTCGGACGATTTGTTGTCATTCATTCACGCAGGGTCTAGGGGCACGCCCTTACTCGCACTCTCAAGGTCTTTGATGAGCACACGTAAGAACCTGATGCGGGCGGCAAATCGCCTCATCGCACCGACAGGCGCGCAGCTTTATCGCGCGGGCGCCGATATGGAATACGCGCTGGACTGGCTTTCAAGACGCAACCGTGAAAGCGACCGGCCGATTGCCAGCATCCTTGATCTGGGTGCCGCGCAGGGGAATTGGAGCCGTCTGGCTCTCGATCTGTTCCCCGGCGCTCGCATTGTCGGGGTGGACCCGCTGCAAGAACGCGTCCCCTATCTCGAAAAGCTGAAGGCAGAAGATGGCCGGTTCGATTTCGTATCAGCGGTGGCCGGCGGCGATGATGGCGGAACGGTTGAACTGGCTGTGACCGATGATCTGGACGGATCAAGCGTCCACGGATCAGAAGGGGAAACCCGCACAGTTTCTGTCCAGTCCGTCGATGGCATTGTCGAACGTCACGGCCTGCGCGGCCCCTTCTTTCTGAAGTTCGATACGCACGGTTTTGAACGCCCCATCCTCGAAAGCGCTGAAAAGGTGCTGGAGCAGACGGATTACATCGTGATGGAGGCTTATAACTTCCGTCACACGCCCGAGACGATGCTGTTCCATGAAATGATCGCCTATCTTGGTGAAAAGGGCTTTCGGGTCAGCCATCTGGTGGATGTGCTCAACCGCCCGACCGATGGGGCGTTGTGGCAGGTGGATCTGATGTTTGCCCGCGCCGACGATCCGATCTTTGAAAGCAACGCCTTCCGTCATGGCTGAAGCGGATCCCACTCCACCGGTTGCAGCCGCACCGCACCGCGCTTCGCCCGACCAGTGCGTGGAGGCGATGGGCTATGCGGTCTATAATGATGATCTTGCGAAAATCCCGCTGCAGCGGCCCTGTTCGACGATCCAGACGATCAGCCCGATCAGCTATGGGAATGCGACGCGTGACGAAACCTATCGCCATGCAATGCAGCGCGCGGATTATCTGTGCCTTGATGGCGTGTATTTTGGCCTGTCTTCCGTCATCCTGAAGGGTGAGACGATGAAGCCTAATCAGGGGCCGGACATCTTCTATCACTTCATGGACCGGCTCCAGAAATCAAAGGGCCGCGTGTTCTTTCTGGGCGCGAGCCCCGAAACGCTCAAGAAAATGGAAGACCGCACCGCGCGTGATTATCCCGACATCACCGTCGGCAGTTACTCGCCCCCTTTCAAGCCGGAATTCACGCAAGCCGATAATGACGCGATGATCGCGGCGGTGAACACGTTCAAGCCGGATATCGTCTTTCTGGGAATGACAGCGCCCAAGCAGGAAAAATGGGGCTATCTTCACCGCGACCGGCTCGACACCAGCCTCGTTGCAGCTGTCGGCGGCGTGTTTGACTGGTATGCCGGTAACCGTCCAGAAATCGCTGAATTCTGGTGGAAAATTTACATGGCATGGTTGATCCGCACGATTGATCGGCCCGAATTGCTCAAGCGCTATCCCCAAATCGCGCTTTTCTTCTGGCACCTGATGCTCGCGCGCATCGGCATCAAGAGGTACCCCGATAATGACAGCTGATCTCAAATTCGGGATCATCGGCGCAGGGCGGATGGGCATCACCCATTACTCCATCGCCAACGCGCATGAGAATGTCCGCATCACAAGCGTCGCCGACCCGTCCAAGCTGATCACTGCAATGCTCGGCAAATATGCCAAGGTCGCAACTTATAAGGATTACAAGGGCCTGCTCAAAAATGAGGAGCTGGACGGCGTGCTGGTATGCACCCCGCCTGCGTTCAATCCCGAAATCCTCGAAGCGGTCTATGAGCGGCGCATCCACACCTTCTGTGAAAAACCGTTTGTTCTGAACGCAGCAGACGGCGCAGCCTTTGCGAGCAAATTCGACAAGGCGGGTATCATCAATCAGGTCGGCTATGTGAACCGCTGGAACGACATGTTCACCAAGGCCAGATCCTTCGTCGACGAGGGGCTGATCGGCACGCCGCTGCGGTTTCGTTCCGAGATGTTCTCTCCCACCATTATCCGCGATGTGGGCGAGGCAGGCTGGCGCGCCAGCCATGCCAATGGCGGCGGCGCTGTGTTCGAAATGGCCAGCCATGCAATTGACCTGATCGCCTATTTCTTCGGAGCGCCGCAGCGTGTGGGCGGGACAAGCCTTTCCAAGGTTTTCTCCAAACAGGTGGAAGACATCGTCTCTACCAGCCTGTTCTACGATTCAGGCGAAAATGCCGGGCTTACGGGCACGATGTATGTGAACTGGTCGGATGCGAGTTTCCGCAAACCGACCAACAAGTTCGAAGTTTTCGGCGCATCGGGCAAATTGCTGGTCGATCAGCACGGGATGAAAGTGCACCTGAAAGAACCGAATGAGGCCCACGGCCTGAAAGCGGGCTGGAACCAGCTTTACATAACCGATGTGCATTCCAGCGTGCCGTTCTATGTCCGCGGGATCGAATATACGGCGCAGCTCTATGACTTTGTCGCTGCAATTCGGGAAGGAAAGCCTGTGCGCTGCACCTTTGCCGATGCGGCCGCAAATCTGCGCGTGATCGAACAATTGTTTGCCGATGACGCGCAATTGCGCCGCGCCGGAGCGGGAGCCGCCGCATGACCCAGCTTCAACCGATCGATCACATTATCTTTGGCGACAACCAGTTCTTCGGCATCAATCACATGAGCCAGGACAAGGCGCAGGAGCGCGCCGAACGGTTTGCCAAGCTTGAGAACGTCATGGCCGTGTATGATCACGCTATTGATGCCGGGATCGAAGCGATCATGCTGAACAGCAATGATCGTGCAAAAGGAATTTGCGACGCTTTCCGCGCCAATCCCGCCAAATACGGCCATCTGAAATGGTATCCCTCCATCCCCTACCCGCACAAATATGCAGCGATGGTGAATGACAAGGGGATGGTCGGCGCCGTTCAGGAGATACTGTTTAACAAGGGCGCCAAATCGGCCCTTGGCAAGATGGTGCGCGGGGCAAGCGCGGTCGCGACGCTGGACGCGGTCAAGCTGATGAAGATGCTCATCGACGAAGAGATGATGATCTATGACGGGCTCGATGTGCGCTGCGTCTTTCTTCAGAACATCATCACTGATCTGATGCTGGGCTATGACGTGCCCGACCCGTTTGTTGCCTATTGCGAGTATATCAGGGAACGCTTTGGCGCATGGCCGGGCCTCATCACGCAGAACCTCCCCTTCCTGCGGGCGAAACTGCGCGAATGGGGTATTGAGGGGGTCGTGATCTGCGCTTCGGTCAACAAGATCGGCTATTTGATGAGCCCTGGCGTCGCCGAGTACGAGGCTGACCTCGCCGCCAATGACGGGGCGAAATATCCCGTCATGGCGATGAGCACTCTGGCAAGTGGCGCGGTGCCGCCGGTTGAGGCTTATGAGTATATCAACGGGCTGAATATCCAGTCGGTCGTCTTCGGCGCGTCCTCTCCCGGCAATATCAAGCAGACGGTCTCGCTGATCGAACCTGCCGCAGCGGAGGCCGCCCAATGAAGGTGCTGATCACAGGCGGTGCGGGATTTATCGGATCGCGTCTGGCGAAAAGGCTTAGCGCTGACGGGCATAAGATTGTGGTGCTCGATAACCTGCTTGAACAGGTACACGGCCCCGATCCCGAGGCAGGGGAGAGCTATCAGGCGCTCAGCGCCATAGCCACGATCAACCGCGCGGACGTGACAGACCGCGCTGCGCTTGAAAGGGCGCTGGACGGCGTTCACGCCGTGGTTCATCTCGCGGCGGAAACCGGCACTGGCCAGTCAATGTATGCGATTGATCGCTATAACTCGGTCAATATTGGCGGGACATCGCTGCTGCTCGATATTCTGGCCAATTCAGATCACGCGGTGAAGCGGGTGCTGGTTGCCTCTTCGCGATCAATCTATGGCGAAGGACGCTATCGCAACGCCGCCGGCAAAGAGGTCTATCCCGGCCATCGCGCAGAAGCGGACATGCTTTCCGGCGATTTCGAAGTGAAGCATCAGGGCGAAGGCGGTCTTGAGCTGCTTTCGACCCATGAAGACAGCAAGATCCACCCTTCCAGCGTCTATGGTATCACCAAACAGGTGCAGGAGCAGCTGGTGATGACAGTGTGCCCCAGCATCGGGATCGAAGGCGTCGCGCTGCGCTATCAGAATGTCTATGGGCCGGGGCAGTCGCTTTCGAACCCCTATACCGGCATCCTGTCGATCTTCTCGAACCTCATCATGCAGGGCAAGGGGATCAACATCTTCGAAGATGGCGATGAAAGTCGCGATTTCGTGTTCGTTGATGATGTGGTTGAGGCAACTGCTCTCAGCCTGACGCATCCGGCGGCGGCCAATCAGGTTTTCAACGTCGGAACGGGCGTACCTGTCAGCGTGATGGAAGTCGCCAATACGCTGGTGCGCCTGTACGAGGCCGACACTTCAATCGAAATCACCGGCAATTTCCGTCTGGGCGATATCCGGCATAACTATGCCGATATGTCTCGCATAAAGGACGCATTGGGCTTCACTCCGGCCTGGAGCTTCGAAGAAGGAATCACACAGCTGGTCGCCTGGGCCAAGGCATCCGGCCCGCAATCGAGCGCGTATGAAAAAAGCCTTTCCGAAATGCGTGAGAAGGGTCTTTTGAAGTGAAGCCTGCGGGGGAAATCGTCTCGGCTGAGATAGCCAACCGTTCGCGGGCGCCGTTTTTTGCGGTTTGCGTGTTGATGGTGGCTGTGTTTGTTTTGGGCGGCAGCTCCAAGGATTATGTTCCGGGCCTGCTGTTGCTGCGACCGCTGGCAGTGTTTGTGCTGGCCATCGGCCTCTATCATCTCACGCGCGATGACTGGGATCGCTTCAAACTGCCGCTGGGCTTTATGGCAGCAGTTTTAGGGCTGATCACACTGCACCTGATACCCTTGCCACCTGCAATCTGGATGTCGCTGCCAGGCCGTGAGCTAGCGATTGCCGCGGGAGAAGCGGCAGGGATTGAACAACCCTGGCGCCCGATTGCGCTGGTCCCCTATCGCGCGTGGAACGCTTTTTATGCGATGCTCGTACCCGCTGCTGCGATGGTATGCGCGGTACAGCTTGATCGCGAACAACAGCGCAGTCTTTTGTACATCACGCTGGCCGCGGCTTTGGCCAGCGCCGCATGGGGTGTGGTGCAGGCGGGCTCGGGTTACAGCTCGTGGACGTTCTTTTACGGCCTTCCCCCGGCGAGAGTACCGGCAGGCCTGTTCGCGAACCGCAACCATATGGCTGCCTTGCTGGTGGCAAGCCTGCCGCTTTTCATGTTCGTGATCGCTCGCGCAAAAGGTCCACGCGCCAATCTGATACGCACAGCGGCTTCGGGTCTGGGCGCATTCGTGGTGATGATGTCACTTTCGACAGGCTCGCGCGCCGGAATGGGCCTGACCGTCATTGCGCTTGCCGCATGCGCGCTCATCTGGCGCTCGCGCCCGCAGCGCCCGACGGCCAAGAAGCGGACATCTCGCAATCAGGCCTGGGTACCCTATGCAATTGGCGGGTTCGGGATCGCGTTTCTGGCGGGCTTTGCCCTGCTGATTACCCAGACGACAGGCTTTGAGCGGCTGTTGAGCGCAGGATCGGGAGAGGTTGAGGAATTCCGCTTCACCGTTTGGCGTACAATCGTTGAATTCGCCCCGTCCTACATGCCGCTGGGATCAGGCATCGGATCGTTTATCGAGATTTTCAAAGTGCATGAGCCGGACGAGATGCTGGCCCAATCCTATTGGAATCATGCGCATAATGACTGGCTCGAATGGGCGATGGAAGGCGGCCTGCCGGCGATTGTTCTGATGGTGGCCGCAATTGCTGGCTGGTTGCTTCGTTCGCGTGAGCTGCTGGCAAACAGTCAAAGTGGACGCATCGAAGTCCAGCTTGGGCTGGCGGGTGCTATCATATTGTTTATCCTTGGCGCATGGAGCCTGGTGGACTACCCACTCAGAACGCCTGCGCTGGCCAGTCTGGCTGCAATCTGTGCTGTATGGATGGCGTCGCCCGGTGCGATACGGGCAAACGGGGGGAATACGGGGTCGGGCTTTGCGGCCTCTTCCGCGCGTGAAGTAAGGTAAGAGCAGGCTGCGCCGGTCATAGCCGCGCAACCCGCCCTTACAGGGGTGAAGATTGAGACGGTCGGGAAGATCACGTTGTTATGAATGGTGCCAGCATAAGCATGTCCAACGCTAGAAGTTCGAAAACGCGCCTTTTGCGCGGTTTGGCGATCGGCTTTACGGCCATGGCCGTCGCGGCCTGCTCGACAACGCCGATTGGCGGCGCGCAGGGCCTCGAAGTGCGGAAAGGCGACCTGCCGCCTCCGACCGCGTCCGATCTATACGCGCAGGCCGATTTCGCAGGCATTCGGCCGTTCGACACGCTGATTATCGACGTGTTTGGTATCCAGGAGCTCAGCCGCCGCAAGGTGCGCGTCGACGGAAACGGGGAAATCGGATTCCCACTGATCGGAAACGTTCAGGTCTCGGGTCTGACAACGTCCGAAATCTCGCGCCTGATCGAAGGGAAGCTGAAAGGCAAATTCGTTCGCGAACCGCAGGTCACCACCAATCTGGAATCGAGCGAGAATTCAACCTTCACCGTCTATGGGCAGGTTCGCCAGCCCGGCGTCTTCCCGATCGTGGGCGAAGGAACATTGCTGAAAGCGGTGGCGACCGCGCGGGGCCTCGCGGAATATGGCGATTCGAAAGAAGTCATTGTTTTCCGTACGGTAAATGGAGAACGTCTGGCCACGCTCTACAATATCGAAGCGATCAGCCGCGGCGCCTATAATGATCCCCGGATCTACCCCAATGACACGATAGTCGTGGGCGATGACAAGGCCCGCCGTCTGTTTGACGATGTCGTCGGCGTTGCCACCATTCTGGTCACTCCGCTGACCATTGTGCTTAACCAATAAGATCAGGACTGACGCGACCATGAACGCCAATCAATCCGCGAATGCCGGCAACAGTTCTGATGACATGATTTTCGCAACGGCGGAAAACTCTGTCAGCAATTCCGCCAGCGATGCACCTTACGTGAACAATGCCGGTAGCCAGACGCCTTTGATGCGGGAATATCTGGGCATTCTGGACCGCCGCAAATGGGTTATTCTCGCGATTGTCGCGCTGGCTCTTTTGGGTGGCCTGATTGCAACGCTGATGATGACGCCGCAATATACGGCCGCGTCCCGGATCGAGATTTCACGTCAGGAACAACAGATCACCAATGTTCAGGGCCTCGAAAAGGCAGACCGGACATTTGATCAGGAATTCTATGATACGCAGTACGAACTCCTGCGCGCCCGCAGCGTGGCTGAGCGGGTCGCGCGTGAACTGCGACTTGCCAACAATTTCGGCTTTTTCGAAGCGCACGGATTTGATCCGGAAACCACCGAATGGCTTGGCGATCCCGATGCCCCAACGGACCGCGAAACGCTGGAAGCGCGTCGCAAGACCGCGGTTGGTCTGCTGCTTTCCAATATCGGCATCGCACCTATCCCGCGCTCGTCACTGGTCGACATCACCTATACCAGCGGCAGCCCGACCCTTTCAGCCAACATCGCGACCGAATGGGCAAGACAGTTTCAGGCCGACAGCACGGACCGCCGTTTTGACATGACGGCGGATGCACGCGCATTGCTGGAACGCCGCCTTGCCGAGATGCGCCAACAGGTTGAGGAATCGCAGATCGAGCTCGTCAATTATGCCAATGAAAAAGGCATTGTCGTGCTTGACCGTAGCGAGGCCGACGGACGCACCACCGGCACGCAAACCCTCGCCCAGCTTGACTTGCAGGCGATGAATGCCGCGCTGCTTCAGGCGACTGAGGAGCGGGTCCAGTTGCAGGCCCGCGCCAATGCGGCAACGCGCACCAATGCCGATCTTGTCAGCAATTCGACGATCAATGCGCTGCGTCAGGAAAAGGCAGCGCGCGAGGCAGAATATGCGCGTCTGATGGTTCAGTTCGAACCCGGCTATCCCGCAGCGCGCGCGTTACAGGTCCAGATCAACGAGCTTGATGCAGCCATTGGCCGTGAAGAGGGCCGCGTACGCGACAGCGCAAACACAGATTATCAGGCCGCTCTCGCACGCGAGCAGGACCTGCGGAACAAGGTCGCCTCGCTCACGGATCGGCTGAGCCTGCAGGAACGCGACCGGATCCAGTACAACATCTACCAGAATGCGGTTGATACCAACCGGGAACTGTATGACGGCCTGTTGCAGCGGTACAAGGATCTGGGCGTTGCAGGTGTCGCTGCGAACAACATCTCTCTTGTCGATGAAGCGCAGATTCCCGGCGGCCCGTCTTCGCCCAACCTGCCGCTGAACCTAATCGTGGCGCTGTTTGGCGGCCTTGCTGTTGCGGGCGGCGTGGTGTTCGCTCTGGAGCAATTCGAAGAAGGCATCCGCGATCCGGCACAGGTCGGTCAGGTTACCGGCCTGCCACTGCTCGGCGTGATCCCGGCAACGGACAGCGATGCCGACGTGATCGAAGAAATGCGCGATCCGAAGTCCGACATTGCCGAGGCATATCTTACGGTTCGCTCCAACCTGGCTCTCGCCACCAGCAGCGGTATTCCGCGCACCCTGATGGTCACCAGCACAAGGCCCGCAGAAGGCAAGTCGACCTCCGGTCTGGCCATCGCATCCGTGCTGGCGCGCACAGGGCGCAATGTGCTGATGATCGACGCAGACATGCGCAGCCCGTCCGCGCACGCCTTCCTTGAAATGGACAATCACGAAGGCTTCTCCAGCGCACTTTCAGGCCATGAGAACCTGATGTCGCTGGTGCACAAGACACCGTATGAAAACCTGTCGCTTATGTCAGCCGGCCGCATGCCGCCAAGCGCTGCGGAATTGCTGAGCGGTGATGGACCGCGCAATGTGCTGGGCGCTCTGGCGGCTCAGTTCGATCACATCGTTGTCGATGCGCCGCCGCTGCTCGGCCTTGCTGATGCACCACTGCTCGCGAATGCGGTGGACGGGGTTGTGTTCGTGATAGAATCACGCGGTGTCGCTACGCGTGCTATCAACGGGTCGCTTGATCGCCTGCGTGCCGCAAACGCTCCGCTTGTCGGCGCTGTCTTCACCAAATTCGAAGGTCAGGGCATCGAAGGCTACGGCTATGGCTATGGCTACGGCTATGGATATGGCGCGAGGGATGACGAAGGCTAATGGCGCGCTTCAGCCTAAAACGTTCGGGCACGGTCCGCACTGAAGGTTCGGGCTCCGGCCGCTTTCGTATTACGCAAAAAGGCGCCTTCTTCGCCGTCGCCGCACTTCTGGGTAGCGTAGCCGCGCTCTCGCACAGTACGGTCAATATGCTCCATACGCGCAGCCCTGCGGCTGCTCTGGCGATCAATGGCGATGATCCGGTTGCGCTTGTCCGCGATGCGCAAAGCCGCATTGTCGCCGGAGATGCACAGGCCACCAGCGAAAGCGCGGTGCTAAGCGTGGTTCAACGCTCTGTGCAGGAGCTTCCGATCAACGGCCCTGCTCTTCGGCTGTATGGGCTGAACAGCGCCGCTGGCGGAGGCACCAATCTGGCCACCATGCGCGCGCAGATGGAAGCGTCTGACCGGATGGAGCGCCGCGATGTTGGCGCACAGCTGTGGCTGATTGAAAGCGCTGTCGAACAGAACGACGTGAACCGCGCTCTGCGCCATTACGACACTGCCCTGCGGATTGAGGAATCGAGCCGCGCCCTACTCTATCCCGTTATGACCGACGCGATGGATAGCCCGCTGATCCGCGACAGGTTTTTGCCTTACATGGCAGCCAACCCGCCCTGGCTGGAAAGCTTCCTGCGCTATGCCGTCTCCAGAACGGACACACCTGTGTCGATGGCGCGTCTGGCCAAGGCGAACAATGGCTGGCCGGAAGGTGCGGCGTTTTCCTCACTTGATACAGAGCTGCTTGCCCGACTGGTTTCGAACAATGATTTTGAAGAGGCCGTGGCGCATTTTCAGCGGATTGAGGGCGCTGATCCCGCCATCCTGACAACCCTCGCTTTAAACAATGCCTCGACGAATTGGCGGCTTGCCCCTCTGGCATGGCAACCTTTCAAGATCGAAGGGATCGAAACCTTCATCCTCGCAAGCCCCGAAGGCGGCGGCGCCGTGGAGATAGAGGCGGAATTTCAGGCCGGTTTCAAAGGGCCTGTGGCGCGCAAGTTCATGGCTCTCAAACCCGGGCGATACCGCGTCGCATCCGCCATGCGCGCAGAGGATTTCAGCCGCCCCGATCAGATGCAGTGGCGTCTGACCTGCGCAAGCGAAGGACAGGGATCGACGCTGCTGTCAGAAAACGTCGATTTCGGGGAAAAAATGCAGTTGAGCGGAACGTTGCAAGTACCCGCCGCTTGCCCGGTTCAATTGTTGATGGTGTCCGCCAACACGCTTGTGACGACGCGCTATATCAAGCTTGTTCTCGAAACGGCGGAAATCACCCCGCTTGCCCGATAATTCGCAAGCGCTTCAGGAACCTGCCCCGCTTTGCGCTTCGATTGCGTTGCCATAACGGCGCAAGCAGGCAATCGCGAGCTGGGCCTGTTCGGTCGCTTCATCCGCTTTCTCGCCCCGCCGCCGCGCAATGGCGGCCTGCGATGATCCAACCTCTATATCGGTAGAGCCCTCTGCCCGTTTTGCGGCAGCAATAAAGTGGTCTTCGGCTTGCCGGATCAGCCCGATTTCCGTGCTGCGTGCATTGTCTGTCATCGTCGCCAGACGCTCTGCCGTTAGGCCAAGGGCTGCGGCGCAATTGACGGCAGCCTCCATCTCTCCACCCTGCGTATCAGGCACCGCGCCGCCGATCGACAAAGGCAATGCAGCGCCCTCCGGGTCCCCTTCCGCAACCTGCGCATTGGCATCTAAAGGGCTTTCGGAAGAACATCCCGCAATAAGCAAGGCAGCCCCTGCCAAGGCAGCAATACGCATCATTGAAGTGCGAAAAATCTTGTCGATTGGGGCGCTAAGCATAGGCAGGCTGTGCGACAGGCTTGCGCCTTTGTCCAGAACTTGTGCATGCGACTTTAACCAAGGGGCACTAACTGCGTCCGACTTGGATGTTTTGCCCTCGAAAAAGGCTCTGATTGCATGCGCACCGTAATGATTACCGGCACCGCCGGCTTTATCGGCTTCCACCTCTCGCAGCTTTTGCTGGCAGAGGGTTTCCGCGTTGTCGGATATGACGGGATGACCGACTATTACGATGTCCGACTGAAAGAGCGGCGGCATCAGATGCTTCGGCAAAACCAGCATTTCTCCGCACAGGAAGGCATGCTTGAGGATATGGACGCTCTCCATGCTTTCGCTATGGAAGAGAAGCCGGACGTGATCGTCCACCTCGCCGCCCAGGCCGGGGTCCGTTACAGCCTCGAAAATCCGCGCGCCTATATTGATGCCAATGTGATCGGCACTTTCAATGTGATGGAATGCGCGCGAGAACTTGGGGTCGATCACCTGCTGATGGCCTCCACCAGCTCTGTCTACGGCGCCAATGAAGAGATGCCTTTTGACGAGCGTGAGAAGTGCGATACGCAGCTGACGCTTTATGCGGCGACCAAAAAGGCCAACGAGGCGATGGCCCATTCTTACGCGCATCTGTGGAACCTGCCGACCACTATGTTCCGCTTTTTCACGGTGTATGGCCCGTGGGGTCGGCCCGATATGGCCTTGTTCAAATTTACGCGCGGCATCCTCGAAGGGACGCCGATCGATATCTACAACAATGGCGAGATGTACCGCGACTTCACCTATGTCACCGATCTGGTGCGCGGCATCCGCCTGCTGATAGATGCAGCACCACAGCGACCAGAGAGTAAGGACGATATCGCGGAATGGGATTCGCTGTCGCCGGTCGCGCCGTGGCGGGTCGTCAATATCGGCAATTCGGACAAGGTGCGGTTGATGGACTTCATCACCGCCATCGAAGAGGAATGCGGGCGTGAAGCGGTGAAGAACTTCATGCCGATGCAAAAGGGCGACGTGCCAGCCACTTGGGCCGATGCGACGCTGTTGAAAGAGCTGACAGGATACACTCCGCAAACCAATGTCCGCGAAGGCATCCGTCAGTTCGTCGCGTGGTATCGCGACTATTACAACGCGTAAGGCTTAACCTTCGGGTTCCGGTTCCGCGGGTGCGGGGACGATTGCGGGCGGTGCAGTTTCCCCTTCGCCCGGAAGCGGCGCGTCGCGCTCGCGCTCCAACCGGTCGAGATACTCACGCTCGATCTGTTCGACACGTTTTTGTTCTTCGGCCGCTTCGAGGTCAATCGTCGAAAGGCGTTCCTGCCGTGCCTGCTCGATCAACTGGGCAAAGCGGACCTTTGAGCCTTCTTTCTTGTCGGCATAGGCAGCGTCGATCATCTGTTGCGTGCATCCCAGAGAACCACCCGCACCAGCCGGATCGCACGACATGATGCCGAAAGCGCCAGCATAGCGGATACGCTCAACCTTGCGCGCCCACGAACGGTTCTGCGGGCTGTCGCTTTGCCGCAAAGTGCTGGGAATGCGATACCGTTCCGCTTCAACCAGAATTTCGCAGACCACGATTTCGCCTTCTTGCGCTTCGGGGCATTCATCCTCGCTATAGGCGATGACCATGTTGACCCGGTCGCCGGCTTTGTCCTGCGCTGTGGCGGGCGTGATGGCGGCTGTGGCAGCGGCAAGGCCAGCAGCTGTCAGGGCGAGCGTTTTACGGGCGGAAATCATCAGTTTTCAGCGTCCTCTCATCGCGAAGGGGCATTGCCTACGGCTTACAGTATTTCGTCGTAGATGGATACGGGTGAACCGGCTGTGAAGGGCAAAGACCAGCATCTGCCCCGTTTATCGAGTCTGTCTGCACGATGGTTAGCAAAATATTGAGTGTCTTTGAGGCATAGGTGTTGCCCATGAACGCGCCATTTCACACCTCAGATGCGGAACCTGTCTCTTCCTACGATGCAGGAACCGAAACGATAGCTATTGTCGGGCTGGGCTATGTCGGCCTTCCGGTTGCGGTCGCCATGGCCGAACGGCTCGGCAAGGAAGCAGGCCGGGTGATCGGTTTCGACATTTCGCGCCGCCGGATCGAAACCTTGCAAGCGGGAGAAGACTACACCCGCGAAATAAGCGCGCAACGTCTTGCCGAAGCGGGTCTTCAAGTGTCAGACGACCCTGCCGCGCTGGAAGGGGCCAGCCTTTACATCGTCACCGTTCCCACGCCGATTACGGATGAACGCCGCCCTGATCTTACGCCGCTTAAATCGGCTTGCGAAACAATCGGCCCGCGCATAGCTCCGGGCGCTTTGGTCGTGTTCGAATCGACCGTTTTCCCCGGTGCGACGGAGGATTATTGCGGTGCCTTGCTGGAACAGCATTCGGGATTGAAGCGCGGGCGTGACTTCACGCTTGGCTATTCCCCCGAACGCATAAATCCGGGCGATACGGTCCACCGGCTAGAGACGATTACGAAGATTATCGCCGCTGAAGATGCCAACTCGCTCGCCAGAATGCGCGCTGTCTATGGTGCAATCGTTGATGCGGGCCTTCATGAAGCGCCCAGTATCAAGGTGGCAGAGGCGGCCAAGGTGATCGAAAACACGCAGCGCGACCTGAACATCGCACTGATGAACGAAATCGCACTGATCTTTGACAAGATGGGGATCAGGACCAGCGACGTTCTGGCAGCGGCGGGGACGAAGTGGAACTTTCTGCCCTTCACGCCCGGCCTAGTCGGCGGGCACTGTATCGGGGTTGATCCCTATTACCTTACAGCGGCGGCGGAAAAGCTTGATTACCGGCCTGAAGTGATCCTTGCCGGGCGACGGATCAACGATACCATGGGCGAAGTCGTTGCCCAGAAAGTGGTGAAGATGCTGGCAGGGCGCGGTGTGTCGCTGTGCGATGCGCGCATTGGTGTACTGGGCCTGACATTCAAGCAGGACGTGCCGGACATCCGCAATTCGAAGGTGCCCGATATCATCGCGGAGCTGCGCGAATACGGCATTCAGCCGCTAGTGGGTGATCCTCTCGCCAATCCGGCAGAGGCGCAGCACGAATACGGGCTGGAGCTTACTTCTGACGCAGAGATTCGCGATCTGGATGCGCTGATTCTGGCGGTAAACCATGCTGACTACATCAGCGATCCCGCTGCGCTGATTACGCGGGTTAAGCCCGATGGCGTGGTGGTGGACGTAAAATCCGCGCTGGAGCCAGAGTCAGTAGGCAGCAACCAACTGTATTGGAGCCTTTAGAGCGTTTGCAAGCCTGCTCTAGATACGCTCGCTAACCTTGATCGCGATGCGGCAGCCGATTTTGATTGCTCCTGACAACAGCGGATAGGCTGGCGCTTTCTCCGCTCCGTTTGCAAGAGCTGCATCGCGGTGCTCACGCTCGTCTTCGCGGAATTCCTCGATCATCGCCTGCAGTTCAGGGTCAGTGTCGGTTTCCTGCAAACGTTCAAGCTGTTCCGTATAATGCTTGTCGATCTCTTCCTCGACTGCGGCAGTACAGGCCATCGCAGCCTCGGGTCCTAGCAAGGCCGTGCCCGCGCCAAGCGCATAACCGGCAGCGGACCAGAACGGATGCAGCGCCGTTGGACGAACACGGCGACGCGCCATCAGTTCGTCAAACTTGGCACGATGCACTTCCTCCTGCTCGGCCATGTGGCGGATTTCGGCAGAATGCGGCCCGCGATCACCCATGACGGCGAGCTGCCCTTCGTAAATCTTGTTCGCGCCGAATTCTCCGGCCTGGTCGACCCGGATCATGCGGTGGAGTTCGTCGCGTTCCATAATTTCGCCTTTCAAGCCTTACGTCCTGACATCAACGCCAAAGCCAAAATGGTGATCCCGCCGCCAACAGAAAAGAGGAAATTGAAACCGGCCAGCGAAATACCGAACAATTGCCACAGTGCCTCGTCACAACGCACCAAAGGAGCAGCGGTCGGATCAAGCACGTTGATCGTCTGGTCGATCTGCGCACAGCCGGTTATGCCTTCCCACCAGTCATATTCGACCCCAGCGTGAAACCCGCCAATCAGGCCGGACACAATCACAGCAATCGCGGCCAGAATGACCCAAAGCCTTTTCGGCGGCGCGAAAAAGGCGAGTAGGGCAAACGCCACCGCCGCAAAGTGCGGCCAGCGCTGCCACCAGCACATCTCGCAAGGATAAAGGCCAAAGCCAAACTGGGAGATATACGCCCCGGCGAGCAATCCCGCCGGAAGCGCAAAGGCTAGCGCGCGTGCTTTACTGATCCCGTCCATGCTGGCGGTCTCTAATCGGCTTACTTGCGCAGCGCCACCGAACTCTTCGTCGTGCGGCGCAGCGTTTCAAGCGCGTAGTGGAGCTGGAAGTCTTCAATACCCTGCTCCTCCAGCTGTTCTGCTGTCAGCTGGAAGCGCGGATCGTCGATCTTGTCATCTTCAAGCTCTTCATCCTTGATGCCAAGCTCGTTCACGAGGTGACCGCGCAAATCGCTTTCGCGCGTCTGGTACTTTTCACGCAGCGCGAGATCCGGATCGGAAAGCTGGGGCACCTTGATATCAGGCGAAATGCCGCCTTCCTGCACCGACTTGCCCGACGGAGTGAAGTAGCGCGCCGTCGTCAATTTAAGAGCGGCATCACGGCCCAGCGGAAGCAGCGATTGCACCGAACCCTTACCAAAGCTGCGCTGACCCATGACAAGAGCCCGGCGATGATCCTGCAGAGCGCCTGCGACGATCTCCGAAGCTGATGCAGATCCCGCATCGATCAGCACGATCACCGGAACGCCTTCCGCCATATCGCCGCGGAACACGTCCTCTGCATCATACAGAAGTGTTTCGCCACGGGCACGCCCGCGCTGCGATACGATCCGGCCCTTAGACAGGAACAGGTCGGACAGCGCGACCGCTTCATCAAGGCTGCCGCCTGGATTGGATCGCAGATCAAGCACGAGGCCCGCTGGACGACCCGAAACCTCTTCCTGAATGGACTGCCACGCATTGTAGACATCCGCGCCGACGTCGCGGGAGAATTCGTTGACGATGATTACGCCGATATTTCCGGCCTTCACTTCATGTGTGACCGGCTCCAGTTCGATCACGCCGCGTGTTACTGGCACTTCAAACGGTTCGTCCCGGCCCGGGCGGAAGATCGTCAGCTCAATCGACGTGCCAGCTTCGCCGCGCATCTGGGCCACGGCATCGTCAAGCTCGCCACCATAGATAAGCTTGCCATCGAGATGCGTGATGAAGTCACCCGCCTTGATCCCGGCCTTGTCCGCAGGCGATCCGCGAAACGGCGAGATGACCTTCACCGCGCCATCTTCCTGCACGACCGAAAGACCCAGGCCCGAATAGTTTCCGTCAATCATCGTTTCGAGGCGTTGAAGGTCACTGCCATCAAGATAGCCTGAATGCGGGTCCAGCGACGCCAGCATCCCGTCAATCGCACCGCGCACCAGCTTCTCGTCAGAGACATCCTCGACATAGCTCGCCTTGATCCGTTGATAGGTGGCGAACAGCTTCTGGAATTCCTGCCCTGCGCGGCCATCCACCTGCGCCATTGTGGCTGTCGTGGCAGGGATCAGCGCGACGGCGGTGACGAGCGCGGCGGTACGAGCAATTGCGGCAATTTTCATGGAGCGAACGGGTTCCTTTCGAGCATATTCGTATATCTTTGCGCGCCTGAACGCCAGATGAGAGCGACTTTGCGAAAGCCAGCGTCCCTAAAAGGGGCATCGAAGTCCAGCTATCCTAAGATATACGCCCGCCCGCGCACGCAGGTTTCATCAGCCAAGCGTTTATAATCAAAGGAAATCCAGCGGGTTGACTGGTGTTCCCCCGCGCCGCAGCTCAATACCGATTACCGGCTCTTCGCGGGCTGCCACACCGATTGGCGCGCCTGCGATAACCTGCTCGCCGACATCGGCATCCAATCGTTCGAGCCCTGTGACAAGGCTGGTCCAGCCGTCGGAATGCTCGATGATGACGATTCGGCCAAACCCTTCATAAGGGCCTGAGAACGCCACTCTCCCGCTGGCGGGAGCGACGATCAGCGCTCCAGGTTCTGGCGCGAGTTCAAGCCCCTTGGATCGCAAACCGCTGGAGCGTTCCTGACCAAAACCCGTGATAGTGCGGCCCTGAACAGGCAGCTGGAATTCAAGTGCCGCGGCAGCCGTTGCCGTCGCCGTTGGGGAAGGACGGGGTTGGACCTGACCCTCGCCTGTTGATGCAACAGGTGTTGCACTGGCTAGGTTCGCAGGACGCAATACGGGGCCGGACAAAGCGGCAAGTTCGCGCCTCAGCTTTGCGTTGGCGTCCAGCCGATCGATCAGACCGTCGAGATCGCGGGCTTCTTCAGCTAGGGCCAATGCACGCTCTTCTTCACGAACGGCGTTGCCGCGTGCATTGGTCGAGGCCAGCCTTTGGCGCGTTTCCACCTTGGCCAGCTCCGCCCGCTTATCCTGAAGATCCTGCTCACTCTGGCGCAAAGAGCCCAGCGCCCGGCGGGCCTGACGCTCCAGCTTTCGTCCCTGCTCCAGTTCTTCACGCAAGGTGGCAGTGCGCGCCTGGATCTGCGGAATGGCACTGTCCAGAACGGCGCGGACATAGACGATGTCTTTCATGGAACCGGGCTGCAACGCGGATAGAGCAAGCGGCCTGCGCGAACTGGTCTGCAAGGCAGCTGTCAGCCGAACCAGCGGTTCGCGCCGGTCGGCCAGCCGTTTCGTAAGTCGCGCCCGTTCTATCTGGGCAAGCGAGAATCGCGCGCGAGCAGCCGTGATGCGCGCCTCTGTCCCTTGAATCTGTGCGGCAAGTTTTGCCGCCTCTCTTGCGGTTTTGTCCGCTGCTTGCGTCGCTTCTTCGGCTTCGGTTGCAAAACGGGCAGCGCGCGCCTCGGCCTTTTGGCTCGCAACTGTCGCCCGATCAAGCTGCTCGCGGGCCTCCTCCGGCTCCATCACCACCACTTCACGCTGTGCGAAGCTTTGCGGCACTGCGATCAGCAATCCGGCCACAGCAGCGCTGCATGCGGCGGTGGTTAGGTAAGCGCGGCGGATCATATGCCCTCTATGCGCGATGATAGGGATGGCCTGCAAGAATGCTGGTGGCGCGATACAATTGCTCCATCAACATGGCCCTCGCCATCAGATGCGGCCAGGTGGCTGGCCCAAAAGCAAGCAAGAGGTCTGCTTGCGCCCGCTCCTCTTTAGAATGACCATCCGCTGCGCCGAGCACAAAACGGGCCTCTCGTACACCGGTATCGCGCCAGTTCTCAAGCTTTGCGGCGAAGGCTTCGGATGCCATTGCCTTGCCGCGTTCATCCAGAAGCACGGTTTTGTAAGGGGTCACAGGTTCGGGAGTTTTCCCACCCGTTTCAGGCAGTTCGGTCAGCTTCACAGGCCAGGTCAGCCGCTTTTCATAACGCGCCACAAGGTCCGCCTCGGGCGAACGGGCGATTTTCCCGCGAGCGATAACGTGGAGAAGAATCGATCGATCTCCTGACGTGCAAAAGCACGCTTAATACCGGCCGCCAAGATGGCAGCAATGGATCAACGCACCGCAACCAGTGCGAGCCGCTGCAGCTTAGGAAGCAGCCGCTTCCCCGCTCTCGAACGACCACATGCGCTCGAGATTGTAGAAGCTGCGCACTTCGGGTCGGAACAGGTGAACGACCACGTCGCCAGCGTCGATCAGAACCCAATCCGCTGCCGGAAGCCCTTCGACGCGCGCCGGACCAAAACCGGCCTGCTTGACCTTTTCAGCCAGTTTCTGAGCCATCGCAGCCACTTGCCGGGTTGATCGACCGCTCGCGATTACCATGAAATCGGCAATCGAGCTTTTACCCTCAAGCGGGATCGAGACGATTTCCATCGCCTGATCATCATCCAGTTGTTGCAGCACGATATCGTGCAGTTCGTTGTCATTCACTTCATTCACCATGGCAGGCGGAACCTGAACATCGGCCGAAGTCGTATGCGCCTGATTCATAGGCAAAAGGTTCTCTCCAGATTGTAGGACGGTAGAGTCGTCTGATCGGGTAATATGGGATGAGTCCTGTATCGGACAAGGAAAAGTCCATGATGGCCCGAAGCCTCATGCGTCTTCCTGCTCCCTTATCCTTCGAAAAGTCAGCCGATCCCGTGGCGCTGCATAGCCGGGAGAACCGTGATTGTCTCCCAACATATCCGAAACCCAATCCGCATTGGCACGGCGAATAGCCGTGGCCGAGCGGTGGTCAGGATCGAAACGCAAAAACACCAGTGCCGGTGCGCTCCATTGCCCCCGTTTCCGAAAACTGGCGACCGGCACACGATAGCGCCTTAACCATGCCATGGCGGGGCTCGCCAAGGCATCCCTGTTATAACCCGGGCGGGCGATAACTGCAATTGGCATGGTGCGGGCAATGACCCGCCAGTCCTTCCAGCGATGGAACTGGGCAAGGTTGTCAGAGCCCATAAGCCACACAAATTCGCGCTTTGGATACCGTCTTTGCAGCTTGGCGAGAGTTTCCACAGTGTAGCGTGTATCAAGGCTCTGCTCGATAGCCGTGGGCACAATCGGAGCACGCCGCGCCTGTATTCGGGCAGACTTCAACCGTGCACCGAGCGGGGCCATCCCTTTGCGCGGTTTGAGCGGGTTTCCGGGCGAAACAAGCCACCAGGCCGCGTCCAGGCCCAGCGCATCTATCGTGAAGCGCGTGATGCGACGGTGCCCGCCATGCGCGGGGTTAAAGCTTCCTCCAAGAAGGCCGATGCGGCGTGCTGGCGCTGTCATATCGCAGCCTTAAAGCGCGATCATGGCCAGCGCCAGTGGTGCCCAGCGATTGCTCTAGGGCCGTGCCTGGCCTGCGCCCCGGACAAGCCATTTGTAAGTCGTCAGCCCTTCCAGTGCGACAGGGCCGCGCGCATGCAGGCGCCCCGTAGCAATCCCGATCTCCGCGCCAAGGCCGAACTCGGCCCCATCCGCGAATTGCGAAGATGCGTTATGCATCACGATTGCACTGTCGACACGGGCAAGAAACTGCTCCGCGACAGCATCATCGCCGGTGACAATCGCATCGGTATGGCCCGAGGAATGGCGGGCGATGTGGGTCAGCGCTCCGTCAAGGCCTTCAACGATCGCGACTGACAGCACGCTGTCCAGATATTCGGTATCCCAGTCATTCGCGCTGGCGGCAAGGATACGGTCGTCGATAACCTTAGCACGCGCATCACCGCGAAGCTCGCAACCGGCGTCGATCAATGCTGCCAACAGTGCCTGAGTATCGGCAAAGCCTTCATCGACAAGCAGCGTCTCCATAGCCCCGCAAATGCCTGTCCGACGCAGTTTTGCATTAAGCGCTATTTCGCGCGCCATGGTCGGGTCGGCTGCTGCATGGACGAAAGTATGGTTGATCCCGTCCAGATGGGCCAGCACCGGCACTCGCGCGTCATTCTGGACCCGTTCAACAAGGCTTTTGCCGCCGCGAGGCACTATCATGTCGATCAGGCCGGTGGCTGTCAGCATGGCGCCCACGGCAGCGCGATCCTGTGTCGGCATTAATTGCACTGCCTCGGCAGGGACACCGCCTTCGACCAGGCCTTGCGTAAGGCTTGCCATGATGGCTCGGTTCGAGTGCACGGCCTCGCTTCCACCACGCAAAATCGCCGAGTTTCCGGCGCGCACGCATAGCGCCGCCGCATCGGCAGTCACATTGGGGCGGCTTTCATAAATGATACCGATAGTGCCGATTGGCACGCGCACGCGCGACAATTCCAGGCCGCTAGGCGCTGTGCTCTGATCAATCACGTCGCCAACCGGATCGGGCAAAGTCGCGACAGCTTCGACACCGCTGGCAATCGCTTCCAGTCGCGGTTCGTCCAGCTTCAACCGGTCCAGCATCGCCTTCGACAGGCCATTGCCCTCACCCGCCGAGATGTCTTTCGCGTTTTCGGCCAGAATGGTGCCTGCATCCTGCCGCAGATGCGCCGCGGCCAGCTTTAGTGCGGCGGCGCGATCCTCGCTTGTCATTAGCGCAAGAGCCCGCTGCGCGGTGCGGCCTGCGCGTGCGAGTTCCTCCACCATTGTCTGGGTGTTATCGACGTTTTCGGAAAGTGTCGCAGTGCTCATTTGGGGGTAATCTCAATCGCTTTTGTCTGTGTTTAGCTTACCAATGCGGAGGCGGACATTGTCGTTCCCGAAGCGGCGACTCGACGACACGCATCTTACCGAGCGTCAAGGAATTCCGCAGGCCCCTGACAGCTCTTGTCACAATTATTGCTGTCAGGTGAACAGTTCGTCGTGAAATAGGTTCGATTCACCTATTACACGGGAACTCGGATTCGACCCCCTTCGCGCAGGTTGGTAGCCCAACGCACAAACGCCCAAAAGGGAGCGGGTCGCATTGTCAGGTAATATTTCAAACGGATCGGGAAAGATCAGCGCTACGTTGGATCGCGTGCGCGGGTGGTTTCCGGATCGAGAGTTTTTTATGCGGGCGGAAGGTCAGGTCCGCTTCATCAAGATTTCGTCACGCATGCAGATGGGCGCCGCCACAGCGGTTGGCGTTGTCGCGTTGGGTTGGGCCGCATCGCTTGGCGTGATGGCCTGGAACCAGCACGTGGCACAGTCGGACCTTGCCTCTTTCGAGCAGGAAAAGGCGCAGGTGGCGACCGCACAAGAGCGGCTGAAAGCGTATGGCGGCAATCTGGACGGCATCGTTGACGACCTGAACGCCCGTCAGGAAGTGCTCGATGCGATGGTGCCATTGCTGCCACCGGAAATCCGCGAGGCTGGCACAAACGTAACCGATAGCTCGGAAGAAACTGCGAAAACGGTCGAGAAAGTCGGCGCGATGTTCCCGCAGGCGCGTGGCCTTGCCGAAATCGAAGCCCGCCAGCTCGCTTTCGTGGAAAACATCACCCGCTACGCCGACTGGCGCGCCAGGAAGGCTGAGCAGGCCATGCGCAGCCTGAACCTCGATCCGCGCGCGATGACGCGTGAGATTGACGCCGGCGCGATGGGTGGCCCGCTTGAATTGCTCGCTACGTCTGCGGACGGTTCGCTTGATCCTCGCTTTGAGCGCATGGGCCTCAGCCTTGCGCGCATGGCCGCGTTGGAGCAGGCGCTTGAAGGTATTCCTCAGGTAATTCCCGCCAGCGATCAGCGTATCACGTCTTCGTTTGGTTATCGCCGCGATCCGTTCACCGGTCGCGGTGCACGCCACAGCGGTATTGATTTCAAAGGGCCGTATGGTTCGCCTATCTACGCTGCCGCTGCCGGAGAAGTCAGCTTCGCCGGGTGGAAATCAGGCTATGGCAAGACAGTGGAAATCACGCACGCCAATGGTTTGATGACGCGTTACGCGCACCTGTCCAAGATCAGCGCCACTGTCGGGCAGGATGTAAATGCCGGGGCAACGATTGGTGGCCTAGGCAGCACGGGCCGGTCAACCGGACCGCACCTGCATTTCGAAGTTCGTATCAATAATGTCGCGGTCGATCCGCGCCCATTCCTGGAGACAGCCCCCGATGTTCTCAAAGAAGCCCGCGGAACGGACGAGCTCGCCTCCACCTCCGCGCACAAGCACTAATTCCCCCTCGAAATCCCAAGGAAAATTCATGGCTGGCAACGCTAGTTCGACCTTTTCGGTCATCGGCTCTGATGTGGTCATCAAGGGCGATATCAGCGCCTCTGCCGATCTGCACATTGACGGCGCCATCGAAGGCGACATTAAATGCGCCAGCCTTGTTCAGGGAGAAACCAGCAAGATCAACGGCGCTGTCATCGCAGAAAGCGCGCGCCTTTCCGGCACCGTTTCCGGGTCAATCACCGCACGTGAGCTGACCATCCTGAAAAGCGCACAGATCGAAGGCGACGTGCATTACGACGCGCTGACTATCGAGCAGGGTGCGCAGGTGGATGGCCGTTTCGCGCCGAATTCACAGCGTCAGGCCAAGCCCGCACCGGCAATTGCCGCTGCGAAAAGGGATGAGGATGACGGCCAGGCGAGCTTGCAGATCGCCAACTGACTGCCTTCATCAGATTACAAACAAAAGCGCCACGCCCTCACCCAAGAGGCCGCGGCGCTTTTTGTTTGACGAGCGGGATGCGGCGCGGGTCAGAGAACCTCGGCGCGCAGAGCCTTGCGATCCAGCTTTCCGATCAGCGTTTTCGGCAGTTCTTCGCGGATCACGACCTTATCGACGCGTTCGTGCTTCCCGATACGATCATTCAGCCAGCCCTTGAGGGCATCGCCGCCAATGTCCGCATCGTCCTCCAGCGTGATATAGGCCCGCGGCACTTCCCCGCGATAATCTTCGGGTACACCGATTACGAGCGCTTCTTTGACTGACGGATGTTCGAGGATCACATCTTCGACCACGCTCGGGAAAACCTTGAAACCGCCGACGGAGATCATGTCCTTGATGCGGTCCACGATCGCGAGGAAGCCGTCTTCATCCATGATCGCGACATCGCCTGTGCGCAGATAGGTCTTACCATCGCGTTCGACAAATTCCTCAGCCTGCAATTCGGGGCGGTTCCAGTATCCGCGCATGATCTGCGGCCCGTGCACGGCGAGTTCACCCGGTTCACCCTCAGGCGCGAGGCATGATGGGTCTTCCTTGTCGAGCAGGACAATCTGCGTCCCAGCGACAAGCTGACCGATGGTGCCTTTCTTGCGTTTTCCGGCATAGGGGTTGGCGGACACGACACCCGCGCTTTCGGTCAGGCCGTATCCCTCGACGACGCGAACGCCGGTTACATCCTCAAACCTGGTGTGAACCGGTGCGGGCATGGGTGCGCCGCCCGAAATGCAGACCTTGAGGCTCGACAGGTCCGTCTTTGTCAGATCGGGGTGGTCAAGCATCGCCTGAAACATGGTGGGCACTCCGGGAAAGCCGGTTGCCTTGTATTTGGCGATTGTCTGCAACACCTGTTTCGCATCGAAGCGCGGGACCATCGCAATGGCCGCGCCGCTCACCATGGCGTGATTGAGCAGGGCTGTATTGGCGAAGACGTGGAAGAACGGTAGCGCGCCCACGAAAATCTCATCGCGCGGGCTTCCGAACGGATTGAGCGCGGCGACCTGCTGTGCGTTTACGCTCAGTTGATCGTGACCCAGCATCGCGCCCTTGGGCCGACCGGTTGTACCGCCGGTATATTGCAGCAATGCCAGATCTTTTCGCGGATCAAGCTTTGCCGGTGCAGGCGTGCCGGGTTGCCATTCACCCTGCAAATCATCCCATTCCCGGACCTTTGACCCCCACGAAACATCGGCAATCTGACTACGCTTAAGGAGTTTGAGCGCAGTGCCTTTGATCCACGGCAGCATCTTCGAAAGCCGGCCAACCACCAGCGTATCAAGCCCTGACTGGTTCAGAACTTCATGCGCCGTCGCATAGAGTTCGGGTACATCGACTGTGACAAGGACTTTGGTGCCGCTGTCGCCGACCTGCCAGCTCAATTCCTCAACCGAATAGAGCGGAGAAAAGTTCACCACGACGGCGCCCGCCATCATCGCGCCGTAATAGGCCGCGGCATAAATCGGCACATTCGGCAGGAACAGGCCGACGCGGTCGCCAGCCTCGATTCCCATATCCTTCAGTCCGACCGCGAACCGGTTCGCGCTTTCGAATATCTCACCATAGGAATAGGTGCGGCCAAGGAAATGGAGGAAAGGGGCAGCGGGGTCTTCAGCCGTGGTCCTGGCGAGTAAATCTGGCAAGGGGGCTGGCTCAAACTGCGATTCCCAGGGGGTCGGGTGATGGTAGTTTTCGCTATTTACATTCATGTAAGTAGCCATAGTGATCCCTCCCCATTGCACAAGCAAAACCACGCTGCGGCGCACAATTTTTTGAAAGATAGCACGCGTTCATACAGAAACGAAAAAGGGCGACCCGCAAGGCCGCCCTTTCATTCATCCTTAAATGGAAAAAAGCCTTATTCTGCGGGCTTTTCTTCCTCAGCTTCTGTCTGTGCTTCGGGTTCGGCTGCCGGCTCGATACCCTCCAGATCGCTTGGCGCGGGAGTGGCGGCGGCGAAGGCCTCATTCGGTTCGACTGCAACGCCGTTTTCTTCCGCTTCGCGCTTGGCCGCCAGCCATGCTTCCGCTTCGGCTTCCTGAGCGGCTTCGGCGGCAGCTTTCGCATTGGCTTCACGCTCTGCGCGCAGCTCTTCGATCAGCTTGTCCTTGTCCGAGCGGTTGTCTGCGAATTCGGTCTCTGCCTCTTCAGCGATACCGGCACGCTTCGCAGCCTTTGCCACCACGGCATCAAGCTCACGCTGCGAACACAGGCCCAGAGTGACCGGGTCCTTTGGCTGGATGTTCTGAATGTTCCAGTGGCTGCGTTCGCGAATGGCGCCGATCGTCTTGCGCGTCGTGCCGATCAGCTTCGATATCTGTGCATCGGAGACCTCCGGATGGCTGCGCAGAATCCACGCGATACCGTCCGGCTTATCCTGACGCTTCGAAACCGGCGTGTAACGCGGGCCCTTTGTCCGCGTGACCTCGACCGGAGCCTTATGCATCTTGAGCGAGTATTCGGAATCGGCCTGACCTTTCTCAATCTCTTCAAGAGTGAGTTCACCAGCATGCACCGGATCGCGGCCGGTGTATTTGCTGCCGGCAAGATCATCAGCCATCGCCTGAACTTCGAGAATGTGCAGGCCGCAAAATTCGGCAATCTGCTCAAACGAAAGACCGGTGTGATCGACCAGCCACGTTGCAGTGGCATGCGGCATCAGCGGTGTCGGCTGATCCTTATTGGCCATGGGAAATCTCCAGAAACGAAAATACGTCAGAAATAATAAGGGCCGCCCCTTTTCGGAGCGGCCATTGCAGCACCCCAGATAGGCGATTGCGCGGCTTACGGCAAGGAAAAGCCAGCAATTGCGTCAAATTGGCGCTTTTCAGAAAGCGGGGCTCGCCTGAAGCGAAACGGTTTCTTCCTCTTTCAACGCCACCAAGCCGGACAGGAACTGCCTCGTCGCGGCCTCCCAGGTGTAGTGGGATGCAAACTTTGCGCAGGTTGACCGGTCGAGGGTCAGCGCCTTTGCGATTGCCTCATCCAGATCATCGGCCATCGCGCCGACTTCGGGCGTCAGGATATCAAGCGGCCCTGGCACGCGATAGCCGGCCACCGGAGTTCCACTGGCCAGCGCTTCGATCATGACCAGACCGAAAGTATCGGTTTTGCTGGGAAATACGAACACGTCGGCATTGGCGTAGCAAGCAGCGAGTTCGAGTCCTGTCCGTTTGCCGAGAAACACCGCATCGGGAAAACGGCGTTCAAGATCAGCGCGTGCCGGGCCATCGCCAACGACGACTTTGGTGCCCGGATGCTTACAGGAAAGAAACGCCTCGATATTCTTCTCAACCGCGACACGGCCCACATAAAGCTGGATCGAGCCTTTGAGCCCTTCAAATTCCTGAGGCCGCGCCAGATCGGGGGAGAAGCAGGAAAGGTCCACTCCCCTGCTCCAATGGCTGAGATGCGTAAGCCCCTGCTCGCGCAATTGCGCGCGGATTGTCTCGGTCGCGACCATGATCCGCTGGGCGGGCTGATGAAACCAACGGATATAAGGCCAGAACGTCGCTGCGGGCAGACCGGTGCGCCGTTCGAAATAGTCGGGAAACTGGGTGTGATAAGCGGTCGTAAAAGGAACCTTGCGGCTGACGCAGTAACGCCGCGCAGCAAAGCCCAGCGGGCCTTCGGTCGCAATATGAACGGCATCGGGGGCAATGCGGGCAAGCTCCCGCCCAACAGAGCCGGGCCATGTGAGGGCGAGGCGGATTTCGGGATAGGTGGGCGCAGGAAAGGATCTGTATTGTTCAGGAGAAATCACTGTGACCTCATGCCCCCAACTGCGCAGCATATCGCAGGTCGTCGACAAAGTGCGCACAACGCCATTGGTCTGCGGGTGCCAGGCATCGGTAACAATCGCTATCCTTCGCGGCATTTCCCGCGAAACGGCGATTGACGAAAACGCGGTTCGGGTCACGCGGCTTCTCTGGCGCGTTCGATTGCGGCCACGCGATCACTTTGCTGGTTTTCGTCGGTCTGATCCTCGGTATCGCGAGCGGCGATAACGTCCGGCCAGTTGAGGATTTCCATACGGCCATCGTGATGTTCGACCAGGGCGTTGCAGCCTTCGACCCAATCGCCATCGTTCCAATATTCGACGCGGCGGCCATCATGATCGAATTCGCGGAATTCAGCGGTGTGGATATGGCCGCACACCACACCATCAACACCGCGCTCACCAGCCGCCTTGGCGACGACTTCTTCATATTTGCCGATGAATTCGACCGCGTTCTTCACCTTGTGCTTGGCCGCTTTTGAAAGGGACCAGTAAGGCTTGCCCATCGCTTTTCTGATGGCATTCACCAGCACGTTGAACTTCATCACGGTCACATATGCCCAGTCTCCCACGAAGGCGAGCCAGCGGTGCGAAAGCATGACGGCATCGAATTCATCGCCGTGAAGAACCATCAGGCGACGACCATCGGCAGTGTCGTGAAAAGCTGCGCGGCGGATTTCGATCCCGCCGAAATTCAGGCCGGTGAACTGGCGGAACATCTCATCATGATTGCCCGGGATATAGACAATCCGCGTCCCGCGTTTCGCTCGTTTCAGGATACGCCAGACGATATCGTTATGGGCAGCGGGCCAGTAGAACTTCTTCTTCAACCGCCAGCCGTCGATGATGTCGCCGACAAGGTACATCGTTTCGCTGTCGGTGTTGTCGAGGAAGTCGATCAGCATGTCGGCATTGCAGCCTTTCGTGCCAAGATGCACATCGCTGATCCAGATCGTGCGATACCGCGCCCGCTTGTTGCCTACAGGCTCGGGAATGCGCGGCTCGACAGCGGAAAGGCTGGCGACATTGTCTTCACCAATGGAATTGGAAAGGTCGGACAACATAAAGTCAGTCATGGAAAAGTCCTTCGACTTTGCTCCTGATATGACTGTCCTTTGGCACCCGAATGTTACGTGCGATTCACAAAGAGATTACGCTTTTACGAAATTTCGCGCCTCTATTACATTCATGCTGCAATACCCTGCGTATAAGCGGTCCGTGATCAGGCAGGCATCGGGACAAAGCCGGCCAGATCCTCCATCCGGCTGAACCAGCGCTTGAGATTGCCAAGCCCGTCCATCGCAAAACCGCCCTCCTGCGCGACATGCGAATAGGGATACAGCGCAATATCGGCGAGCGTCACGGTATCACCGCACAGGAAAGCGCGGCATGCCAGATGGTCATCCAGCAATTGCAGCGCCGCCTCGCCTGCAGCCTTTTTGGCGGGAAGCAAAAGGCGCTGCTCTTCGTTCAGGTTGTCCTCCCCCACAAAACGCATCCAGAACCGCATCGTCGCGACATTGGGTTCATGGTTGTATTGTTCGAAGAACATCCAGCGCAGCAGTCTGCCTGTGCAAACGCATCTTCAGGCACCAGCGATGTGCCGCTGCCGAGATACCAGCACGCTGCATTGCTTTCAGGCAGGAACCGCGCCTCGGGCCCTTCGCCGATCTGGAGCACGGGGATACGTCCGTTGGGATTGATATTGGCGAGGAATGCGTCCGTGCGCGTTTCGCCGGACATGATATCATATTGGCGAACGTCCAAGGGCTTACCCACCAAAGCGGCAGTCAGTTTGATCTTGTAGCAATTCCCGCTGCGGGGGTCTTCGTGGAGCGTCAGACTTTGACCGGCCATCACTAGTCTCCCGCAACCTCGAGCATGATTTTGCCGATATGCACGCTCGATTCCATTCGGGCATGGGCTGCGGCCGCTTCAGCCAGAGGGAATGTCTGGTCCATCACCGGCTTCAATTCGCCATCAGTGAACATCGGCCACGCATTCGTCGCGATTTCATCGGCGAGCGCCGCCTTGAACGCATCTGACCGTGGCCGCAGTGTCGATCCGGTCAGTGTCAGGCGCCGCATCATCACCATCGGGATGAACAGCTCCGCCTTTGCCCCGCCCAGCACGGCAATCGTCACGTGGCGGCCATCCTCTGCCAGACACTGAAGGTTGCGCGGCACATAATCGCCCGAAACCATATCAAGCACGATGTCCACGCCCTTGCCGCCGGTAAAGTCGCGCACTTCGGCAACAAAGTCCTGTTCGCGGTAATTGATCGCCAGATCGGCGCCGATGTCACGCGCGGCCTTGCATTTTTCCTCATCACCGCAGGTGGTGATCACTTTGAGATCGAAAGCCTTGGCCAGCATGATCGCCATCGTCCCGATGCCGGACGTACCGCCATGCACCAGCAGGGTTTCCCCGTCGCGGGCAAGGCCCCGCTCAAAGACATTGTGCCAGACCGTAAAGAGCGTTTCGGGCAAGGCGGCTGCTGTTTTAAGGTCCATGCCTTCCGGAACATCAAGGCAGTGTTGCCACGGCGCGGTGCAGTATTCGGCATATCCACCACCCGGTGTCAGCGCGGCGACTTTGCTACCGATCATTTCCTGCGGGACAGATTTCCCGACCATCACAACCTGGCCCGCGACTTCAAGGCCAAGGATGGGCGAAGCTCCGGCAGGGGCGGGATAATTGCCGGCCCGCTGAATGCAATCAGGGCGGTTGACCCCGGCATAAGCAACGCGGATCAGAACATCCTCGGCACCAATCTGCGGCAGGTCCACCTCTTCATTGGCGAGCACTTCGGGCCCGCCAGGCGCTTCAAAGCCGATTGCCTGCATCTTTGCTGGCAGGGTTGCTTCGCCAGCGTGCGAATTCGCCTCGTTCATGAACGCCCCTCAATCATTTCGCCTTTACCGGCAAATCTGATCGCGACCAGAGCCGGGAAGGTAAACAAAATCCTGTTTCGAGCCTGCGAATAGCTATCTCTCGGATTGACAGCAAGGCGCTGCGCTTGGATGTTCTTCATTGATGGATGAAGATGATCGCCCGAGTCTCAAAGGAGACGCTGCCAGTCGCCTCGCCGGGGAAGACCTTGGCCCCTATTCGCAAGACGAATTGGCTGCGCGCATCGCCCTGCTCGAAACCGAAATCGCAAGAGTGAAAGCACACAGCAGTAAAGCGAGCGCCACACGTGCTGCGGCTGACGCCTTATTCGGGGGCGCGAAGACTTGAGGCTGCGGCCATCTTTTGCGTTCGTGGATTCGCAATTGCGCGCAGGCGTACCATATACAATCCGACACCTCTCCACCGCTCCGCTCTGCAGAGCATTTTCAGCCCACCGATAGAGACTCAGCCTCATGCCCAGTTTTGCCCAGAATCTCGAAAGAACGCTTCATAACGCGCTGACCAATGCGTCAGAACGTCGCCACGAATATGCGACGCTGGAGCATCTTCTGCTCGCGCTGATTGATGACGAAGATGCAGCCCAGGTCATGGGTGCGTGCGGCGTTGATCTGGGTGAACTGGGTGACGTGGTGAAGCAGTATCTTGATCACGAATACCAGTCGCTCAAAACAGAAGACGACGCCGATCCGCAACCGACAGCGGGTTTCCAGCGCGTGATCCAGCGCGCCATTTTGCATGTACAGTCCTCGGGCAAGGACACGGTGACGGGCGCAAATGTTCTGGTCGCGCTGTTTTCGGAGCGTGATTCCTACGCGGTCTATTTCCTGCAACAGCAGGATATGAGCCGCCTGGACGCGGTCAGCTATATCAGCCACGGCATCGGCAAAGGCGGCCGCCAGATCGAAGGCAAATCGCCGGAAGGATCGGAAGAGCCCGGCGAAGAAGCGGCCGAAAAGGGCAAGACGGAAAACAAGAAAGAAACCGCTCTTGATCAGTTCACCGTCAACCTCAATGCCAAGGCGGAAGCTGGCAAGGTTGATCCGCTGATCGGACGTGGGCCGGAAGTGGATCGCACCGTCCAGATCCTGTGCCGTCGGTCAAAGAACAATCCGCTCTATGTCGGCGATCCGGGCGTTGGTAAGACGGCGATTGCCGAAGGCCTCGCGCGCAAGATCGTCGAAGGCGATGTTCCCGAAGTGCTCGAAGAAGCGGTGATCTACTCGCTCGACATGGGCGCATTGCTGGCGGGTACGCGGTATCGCGGCGATTTTGAAGAGCGTCTGAAGCAGGTTGTTGCTGAGCTCGAAGGAATGCCGCACGCGGTCCTTTTTATTGACGAAATTCATATAGTTATCGGCGCTGGCGCGACCAGCGGCGGGGCTATGGACGCATCCAACCTCTTGAAGCCCGCGCTGTCGGGCGGCACAATCCGCTGCATCGGTTCGACCACTTACAAGGAATTCCGCAACCACTTCGAAAAGGACCGCGCCCTGCTGCGCCGGTTCCAGAAAATCGACGTGAACGAGCCGACGATTGAAGATACCGTCAAAATCCTCAAAGGCCTGCGCACCGCATTTGAAGAGCATCACAACGTCAAATACACGCCCGATGCACTGAAAACCGCGGTTGAGCTGTCAGCGCGATATATCAACGATCGCAAGCTGCCGGATAAGGCTATCGACGTGATCGACGAAGTGGGCGCAATGCAGATGCTCGTTCCGCCCAGCCGCCGGAAGAAGAAGATCACCGCTCGCGAGATCGAGCAGGTCATCGCGACGATGGCCCGCATCCCGCCGAAATCGGTTTCGAAAGACGACAAGAAAGCGCTCGAGAACCTCGAACGCGATCTCAAGCATGTTGTTTACGGTCAGGATGAGGCAATTACCCGCCTCTCTACCGCGATGAAGCTCAGCCGTGCCGGCCTGCGCGATCCGGACAAGCCGATCGGTTCGTTCCTGTTCTCCGGCCCGACCGGTGTCGGCAAGACCGAAGTTGCCCGCCAGCTTTCATCCATCATGGGTATCGAGCTTAAGCGCTTTGACATGTCGGAATATATGGAACGTCACAGCGTATCCCGCCTGATCGGCGCGCCTCCGGGCTATGTCGGGTATGATCAGGGCGGCCTGCTGACCGATGCGATTGACCAGAACCCGCATTGCGTGCTGCTGCTCGACGAAATCGAGAAAGCGCATCCGGACCTGTTCAACATCCTGTTGCAGGTGATGGATAATGGCCGTCTTACCGATCATCACGGCAAGACTGTCGATTTCCGCAATGTTGTCCTGATCATGACGACGAATGCCGGTGCTTCGGATATGGCACGCCAGGGCATCGGTTTTGGCGACGTTTCGAAAGAGGATGCCGGTTCCGAGGCAGTGAAGAAGATGTTCACGCCGGAATTCCGCAACCGCCTCGATGCGATTGTGCCCTTCGCATATCTCGGCAAGAGCACCGTTGCCCGCGTGGTCGACAAGTTCATTCTTGAGCTTGAACTCCAGCTGGCCGAACAGAACGTCCACATCCAGTTCGATAGCGATGCGCGCGAATGGCTGGCGGATAAAGGGTATGACAAGCTCTACGGCGCACGCCCGATGGGTCGCCTTATCCAGGATCGCATCAAACAGCCGCTGGCTGAAGAGCTGTTGTTCGGCAAGCTTGCCGATGGCGGTGAGGTGCATGTCACGATCAAGGATGGCAAGCCGAGCTTTGAACTCACCCCTGCCCCGCCCAAGGCAAAGCCGAAGGCCAAGCCCAAGCGGAAAGCTCCGGCAAAAAAGCCTGCGGCGAAAAAGGACGATGGCGCAAGTGGTACCGATCCCGAAGCGTCAGATTCCTCAGGCAGCAGCGATACTGAAAGCTGACGTCAAAAGGGTAGTAATACATCCGCCAATGTGTTTGATCAGCGGCCTCACGTTTGAAACGGGGCCCCTTTTCTTATGAAGCACTTATTTTTCGCAAGCGCCGCGCTTTTCCTGTCCAGCCCGGCGCTCGCCGATGCGAATGTCGAGAGCGCAGAACCGGTAAAGAATCCCTCTGCTGAAGCGCGCACATTTACGGGGTCAGACCTGTTCGGCCTATCAGTGGGTACGGACCCGCAAATCAGCCCCGATGGCTCACAAATCGCCTATGTACGGCGCACCAATGACATCATGCTGGATCGCGCCGTCAGTTCGATCTGGCTGATCGACACAGCCAGTGGCGCGGAAACCCCCTTGGTAACTGGCGCCGGATCGCATGGTGCGCCGCGTTGGTCGCCCGATGGAAAACGGCTCGCCTACATCTCAACCGAAAGTGGAGGCGGCGCGCAACTGCATGTCCGCTGGATGGGAAGCGGGCAAAGCGCCAATATCACCGCCCTGCCCGAAGCGCCCGGCGGCATTGCATGGGCGCCCGACGGCAAGAGCATTGCCTATACTGCACGCATTCCGGGCAAACCGCTTTCGCTGGGTTCAGCCCCGCCAAAACCGGAGGGCGCTGAATGGGGCAAGCCGCTGCAGGTGATCGACAAGGTCGTCTATCGCCGCGACGGCGGCGGCTATGTGAAAGCGGGCACGATGCAGCTGTTTATCGTTGACGCCCGTGGCGGAGCGCCGCGCCAGCTGACCTTTGGCGAATATGACAATGGCGGCGCGATCGACTGGTCGCCCGATGGATCGAAAATCTATTTCAGCGGCAATCGCGATGAAAATTGGGAGCTTGAACCGCTACGCTCCGACATATTCACCCTTGATGTGGCTAGCGGAGCAATCACCAGGCTGACCAGCCGCGTCGGCCCAGATGCAGCGCCACAGGTTTCGCCTGATGGAAAGCAGATCGCCTATCTCGGCTTTGACGATGTCGGCAATGCCTTCGACCAGACCAATCTGTACGTAATGAACGCGGATGGCAGCGGCACACGCCAGCTTGCCCGGGGGCTGGACCGCGGGATTGACGGGATCGAATGGAGCAAGGGCGGTCTGTTCGTCAGCTATGAAGACGATGGCCAGCACCGCGTTGCCCGCGTCAACACTGCGAACGGCACGGCGCAGCCACTGCCATCACGGATCGGCAGCCCTTATTACGCCCTGCCTTACACCGGCGGGCAATGGTCTGTCAGCGACAAAGGGGAGATCGCCTTCACCACCGCCAGCAGCGTGCGTCCACCCGATATCGGCCTGACCGCAAAGGGTCGGACACGGACACTGACCGCGCTCAACGAAACCAAATTGTCGGGTAAGGATCTGGGAGAGACCCGCCCGCTTTCGGTGACGGCACCCGATGGCACAACTATCCCTGCATGGATCATGCTGCCGCCCGGCTACAAAGCCGGCGACCGCGTGCCCGCTATCCTGGAGATGCATGGTGGTCCCTACGCCGCCTATGGCCCGGAATTCTCGGCCGATTACCAGTTGTACGGCGCAGCGGGATATGCGGTGATCTTCTCCAATCCCGGCGGCTCAACCGGTTACGGAGAAGCTTTTGCCGACCGGATCGAGGATAACTATCCGATCAGCAATCACCCTGAACTGATGGCCGTTGTCGATGCAGCGGTAGAGCAGGGCTTTGCCGATGCGGACAACCTGTTTGTCACCGGCGGATCAGGCGGCGGCATCCTTACCGCATGGGTTGTTGGCAAGACCAACCGTTTCAAGGCAGCGGCGGCACACAAGCCGGTAATCAACTGGGTCAGTCAGTCCCTGATGGCGGATGGCGTGCCGTTTTTCGGGCGGTACTGGATGGGCGGTATGCCGTGGGAGCGGCCAGAGCATTACTGGGAACGCGGTCCGCTCAGCATCGTCGACAATGTCACCACGCCGACGCTGGTTCTGGTGGGCGCGGACGATTATCGCACCCCGCGCAGCGAAGCGGAACAGTTTTATGGTGCGCTTAAACTGGTGGGCGTGGATACGGCTCTCGTCATCACGCCGGATTCCAGCCACAACAACCTGACCCAGACGCCCAGCCAGCAGGCTGCGCGCACGGCCAGCGTGATTGCCTGGTTCGACAAATATCGCAAAAGCGACGCAGAGGAATAACGGGAACATCGGGGCGCTTCGTTCGGTTTAACCCGTGATGAGCGCTCCTTTTTCATGGATCCGGCCCGAACCGTGGGGCGTGCATATCGTGCCTGCGGATTGCTGGGTAGATCCGGGCCGCGCAGTGGACCGCGCGCTGGTTACGCATGGCCATGCCGATCACGCTCGCGGTGGGCATGGCGAAACCATCGCCACCCCCGAAACGCTCGCCATCATGGAACTGCGTTACCGAACCGGCGCACAAGATGGCGCGGGCGAGATTCCGCATAAGGCCGTGCCAGTCGAATATGGGGAAACGATCCGCTTGGCGGGCGGCGTCGATGCGACCTACATCCCCGCCGGCCACGTGCTGGGCTCAGCGCAAATCCTGCTGGAACATGCGGGGGAGCGGGTCATCATCACCGGCGATTACAAACGCCGCCCTGATCCGACCTGCGCCCCGTTCGAAGTTGCGCCATGCGACATCTTCATAACCGAGGCGACATTCGGCCTGCCGGTCTTCACACATCCCCCAATTGAAGAGGAGATGGCGAAGCTTCTCGCGGCTCTTGGCGAACACCCCGATCAATGCGTGCTGGTGGGCGCCTATGCCCTGGGCAAAGCGCAGCGCGTCATCGCAGAACTGCGCGCCGCCGGACATCACGATCCGATCCATCTGCACGGTGCGATGGAAAAGATGTGCCGGTTGTATGAAGAACACGGCGTTGCGC
>JAXHVK010000001.1:0-90853 GCA_034211135.1 Pseudomonadota bacterium | reverse complement strand
TTTGAGTTCCCCAGCCGCTGCCTTCGCAAAGGTTTCCATCCGCATTGTCGCGACTTTGGCCCTTAGCGTGGTCCCCTGCCATTCGCGTTCGTGATAGCTGACGCGCGGCCAGATGCGCGGCTCGTCGCCTGTGCTTCCTGGCAGGAGAATGTAGAAATCAAGCACACCATCCAGCGATCCGGTGCGCAAATTCGATCCGTAAAACAGGACAGCCCGCGCGCCTGCATCTTTGGCCAGCGCTCGCGCAAATTCGCCCACCGCCGGTTTGACCGGGGCGTTTATCCGTTCCTTCAGGCGCTCAGCGAGCGCGCCGGTCATGCCTGATCGGATTTCAGAGGAGTGACAAATTCGAGCATGGGGCCCTGCGATATCTGATATTCACCTGCAGGGAAGGCTTCACCATCGAAGATAAACGCGTCATCTATCTCCAAAGTGAATTCCGAAACGCTCACCGGGTGGATGCCCTTTTCCCGCAGGCCTTTGGTCTTTTTGCCGGTTGCAACGAATGGCAGCAAAGGCGTCATCCAGCGGCTCAACTGATCCACCGCAATCAGACGCAAGCCAGTGCGAAGAGCACCGAACGGGTTGAGCCCTGCCGGAAGACGCTCAAGCGTCGTCGCAAACAGAAGCTGACGATACGCGGCATCACCTTTGCCACTATGCGTCATCTCGGTCCGGCGCGAGCCGAGCTTGATCGACATGCGAGAGCCACGGCGCCAGGGATTGGAGCGGCCTGCAAACAGCGCCTGCATCAATCCCCAAAGGGCCGTCACCGCCACAACTGCGCTGTTAAACGCGCCCAGCTTGTGCGCGCTCTGGCCCGTCTCCGTGGCATGCGCAAAGGCTCCGGCTCCGAGAATGAAGCCCAGGACTCTGGAGCCCTGTTTCTTGGAAAGCTCGCGCACCTCAATCGGGCGACGCACCAGACGTGCGCCATTATCAAATGCGGCGATAGCTGCCTTTTCGTCCCATTCCGGCGGAACGTCGAGATCAACTGTCAAAGCGTTGGTCTTCCCCTTTGGCAAAACCGCCAGAGCTGGCCAGTCATCGCCGAATACGCCCTGACCACAGGTCAGCACATCACGCACCGTGCCGTCGCCACCGTTGATGATGAGCAAATCAATGCCATTTTCCGCAAATTGCGCGAGTGCTTCAGGCAGTTCCGCCCTGTCCCACGGCTTTGCCACCTGAACGTTCGGGCAATCTAGCGTTTCGTGTTCAGAATCGCGATTACGATGGCTGCGCGGATTAAAGATCACTCCGACACGCGGCGCTTCACCCGCAGAGCGCGCACGCCGACCAGCCCGCAAAGCGGACGTCGGAGCCGCCTCGGGCAGCTGCGCAAACTCGTAAATCGACGTGGCCATGGACGTTCCTTAACTTCGAGAGGGTTCAATGTCGCTGCAATTCTTACGCACAAACGTCACATTCGCTCCCGAGCGATGCGCGGTTACATCGTTTTTGTTGCGGAAAATTCAAGATTAGCGCGGAATTGGCTTCGTTTTGCTGAACCGGAGCTTGACTCCGGAGCCAGGGCGACACTGGAAAAACGCGGCGTGGCGCGCAGAGCGACAACCGAACAAAGCCAAACAAATGGCGCACCCGAGAGGATTCGAACCTCTGGCCTCTGCCTTCGGAGCTGGTTCATTGCCCTATCCGAATTACGCGATAGGGCACGCCAGAGTGCGATAACCACCTGAAAATTATTGATTTTTAGAATCCGCTCTCCGAAATCCCTATCCGAGAATACGCCCGAATTTGCCGCCAAGTGCTTACGTGGTGCTTACGCGAAGTCGGGTCCGGCAGGGACTGGAACCATGGCGAAGATCACCAAGCGGGTCGTCGATACGGCTGAAACAGGCACCAAAGATTACGTCATTTGGGATGACGAACTCCCTGGGTTTGGTCTACGCGTCTTCGCATCCGGGAAGAGAAGCTATGTGATTCAGTATCGATCAAGAGGACGTTCGCGTCGCTATACGATAGGTCTGCATGGCGTATGGACTCCGGAGACCGCGCGTCGTGAAGCGAAAGCGCAACTTGGCCGGGTCGCTCATGGTGACGACCCCGCCGAAGAACGGGAAGAAGACCGGAAGGCGCTTACCATCAAGCAACTCTGCGAGCAGTACATCGCCGACATGGAAGCTGGCCTCATCTTAGGGAAAGGCGGCCGGCCGAAGAAGGAGACCACCATTGCCACCGATGTCGGCCGTATCCGCAGGCACATCATTCCTCTTCTTGGGACACGACGTGTGCGGGACATCACAAAGCCGGACATGAACAACCTGATGAAAGACATCATTGCCGGTAAGACGCGCGTGACCATGAAAACCGAAAAGCTCCGTGGCAAGGCCATCGTTCGCGGCGGCCGTGGCACCGCGATCCGGACCATGGGCCTGCTCGGTGGCATTTTCTCTTATGCCGTCGAGGCTGGCGTGATTGAGCACAACCCGACGCATGGTCTCCGCAAACCGAAATATCAGGTCCGTGACCGAAGGCTCAGCGAAGCCGAGTATCGGGTTCTAGGCGGCATTCTTCGCGAGGCGCAGGAGAGCGACCACTACCGCATACACGCCGATATCCTCAGGTTGATCGCGCTGACTGGCTGCCGTCGCGGAGAAATCATAAATCTCAAATGGAGCGAGGTCGATCTTGAGGGTAGCTGCCTGCGGCTGGTCGATAGCAAGGAGGGATCTTCCGTCCGTCCTGTCGGATTGCCTGTTATCGAGTATCTCGAAGACGAACGAAAGCGGCGGGCAGGCACGTATGTCTTCCCCGGCAAGGGCTTGGACAACGCCGTCGGGAACTTCCCACAGAGTTGGAAGAAAATGTTCAAGGACACGCCGCTTTGGGACGTAACCCCTCACGTTTTGCGACACAGCTTCGCGAGCATCGCGAACGACCTGGGCTTCACAGAGATCACGATCGCCGCGCTGATCGGTCATGCCAAAGGATCAGTCACGAGCAAATACGTCCACACGCTCGATTCTACACTGATCATGGCCGCAGACACTGTGTCCGGCTACGTGAAGGCTTTGCTTGAAGGCGTAGAGTTCAGACGGAACACCTACACGCTGGATCGTCAGTCCCGACAGAACGCAATCAACGAGATTTTGAACGAAGCACGGCCATGCACCCAATGATTGCTTTCGATCACTCCTCGTCGGTCCGCTAACTGCCATATTTGACTGCCAAACCAAACCTATCTGTCAGATATGACGGTTAGCACTCTGTATTTGAGCAATCCGGTTGCCCGATGTCTGCTACATGCTTCGGACAAATGATGCTACGATTGCTCAGATCGTTCCATTCTTGACGGTCTTGGAAGAATGATAACTTTCTCAATTCCGTCTAAGCTTTCAAGACCCATCTGGAGGGTCGCATATTCCTCTGTTTGCCGACAATCGTCCCAGATGAATGCAACAAGTCTCTCATAGCCAGTCCTGCCGCCCAAATAGAGTGAGCGATCTGCTGCAATTTCCTGCGTGATTTTGCGGCACTCAGCTGGTCCAGCGCGGCGCATGAATTTTACTTCGATGATGGTCTGTAGAGAAGGTACTCCGAGATCATACCGAGGAGTCGTGTGCCCGAGCTTTGGGAGAGACTGCTCATCGACAAGGTCCTTGAAGACTGGCCTCAACACAGTCCAAAGCAAATTCTGTACGTGATATTCATGATCAACTTCCCACTGCTGTGGCAAAACGCCTTTGACGCGCGGCTTCGTCTCGTACGTCCAATGGGACATCGCATCCCGCACTTCGTCCAAAAGAGACACAAGTTCTGGGAAGCCTGCTCCATGCACAGGCATGCGTGAAAGCGCTTCAACACAAGAGTCAAAAACAGATCGAGCAGCGGCCAATTTCGGGAGAGCGGTCTCTCCAACAAGATTGACTGCTCTCTTCCAAGCAAGTTGCCTGTCATTGGCATCACAATCCTGATTCAACGCTGCCTGCACAGCAACCCTGAATAAGACGTCAGCGACAGCGCCCCAAGCTTCGACACCGAGTAGGACTTGAGCAGCTTTGACCAGCCCATACTCCCACTCGTCCTGGGGAACTGTTGTTGCTGATCTGGCTAAAAGTTGAACAAACCAGCCTAGCTGGTCTTCAGCTATCCCGGCCGTCTGCGCACCGAGCGCCACGCCCAGTAAAGCAAATCCATCGATCTCAAATCTCGGAACTCTCCCCTCGGCGAAAAAGGTTCGACCAGACAGATGCTCAAATCCCTGTTGAAAAGACGCCAGATCATTATCGGACACTAAGCCTGCGGCAAGCGCATACCCAATACACGCCACTCGAGGATACGCCGCGATGTCCTCATCCGCCTCTTCGTCTGGTCGGAAGAGAGATGGAAGCATCGCTCGATCGCTTTTGATCAAAAATGCACAGAAACCGGCGACGTGAACAGGTAATGCGGAGTAATCCGACTCCGAGATATCAAGTGCAGACTTCAGATCGGTCAATTGCATTATAAGAACCAGGGCGTTCTGCCGATATCGCGAAACTTCACGGCATCATCATCCCAACTTTCAATCTGCTTCAGTCCGGTCAGCCTCTCAGCAATCAGGTCTGAGTATTTGATCGTGATTGGGAATGGCTCTGGTGACATTATTCGCCACGAATGCGCAGTAAAATCGAATGCCTGTCGTGAAAGATAGGTCATATCTCGAAATGTGGAATTGCGATGCAGTTTGAGCAAGCAAGCTCGTGGCATGCCATCGGTTGCTTGTTTGAGTTCGGAGGCGCCTGCGAAAACGACAAGCGATTCATAGTCGCCAAGCTTTAGATGCATTCCCCTCGACGGTCCCAAAATCCCCTTTTTTTGTTGAGCCCACGGAGGCTCCCCTTTCTGATCCATGTCAAAAAGCACGAAAGGATTGGTCGGAGCGATGTGAACAAAAGCATATGTAACGTTGTCCAGCTCCAGACCCTCGACTGCGGCCTTGATTGCTTCTGCTTCTACATCCTTCGCTGGCTTGAACATGTGGAAAATCAGACGAACCCTATCTGTGTTCTTCCAATTGTCCTGATCTCTGACCCTGATAATTGTTCTCTTCAAAGTTTCGGTCAATGCGGAGGTATATTCGGAAAAGGGAACCACGTTTGTTCGTTCACTAAGGTGATATCCGCCATCACTTGAGAAAACTGTTGTGATACCGACTTGGCGAGCGCCCCCGCCGATCCTGCTAGTGGTCGCAACGTGCGAGCCCACGCCAATGACGAGTTCGTGACCAACCGTCTGCTCGGCACCCAAAAGCCATGGACGACCACCAAGCTTCGCATAGCAAGCAAGGCTCATTTGGTTCATCGTAAATACTAAACCCGCTGCGGGTTGGCTCATCGTTTCCAATCGGAAGCTCTGAACAGCAACGTGATTCTTCAACAACACCGCCTTAGAGCCAAAATATGGGTTTTGGTTACCAGGGAGCGCTTTGAAGTCTTCTTCGACTTGAACCAGTGCTAAATCCCACTGGATGCCCGTATCTGCGGCGTGTGCGAGCGCTGCGGTACAAGCCTCCTCGTATCCATTTAACGTAGGCGACCTAGCAGTAAACGTCTGAACATTGGCCTTCTCAAGCTGGAACCGGCGTAAAAAACCATCCCCATATCGAGCCTGCTCTCGTCCTCGGCGCCCGGTCTTAATATCAGGCATGCCCTCAAGAAACTTAGCTACAAATGTTTCTACTTGGCCCTCATATCGAGCTTGGCAGATGACGGCGATGTTTAACTTCTTGGGCGTGAAAGTGCGTTGATCGTAGGGCCCGTTCGCCTTTATTCCGCGCTCGTTCCAACTGTCGGTACGTGTTCCCGATGGATCGAATACAAGCGCAGGCTTTTTTATCAATTCGCGCATTGGAAATGACGGCGACTTTGAGTCGAGCAGCTCGGAAATCTCAAATTGGACGCCTGGTACTGCTTCCATGGATTGATCACGTAGGAAACCCAACGTTTCTTCGATCGTTCTGAGACGCCCCGGGCCCGAATGCAGCTGACTTGTAGCGAGCTTTGCATCGTTCAGCACTCTATCCGCTTCGCCGCCAAGGAGGGTGCGCACACACCAGTCGAAATCTACTTTGCTCCCAGACAGTCGAGCTCGAGACGCCTCGACCGTGTCAAAGCCTTCACGGTGATCTTCCAAGACCAACTGCCCATCTGATATCGAAGTTACGCGCCCTACCGTTTGAGGGCGCAGCCCCAGCCGTGGATCGATAGGAGGGTGGTCGATGAGCACATATCTGCCAATAGGTGAGATCCCCACCTTGATAAGTTGATCGCAGGTGGCAAGAAGAAGGTTCCGGACTCTCGCATCGCACAACAGACCAAATTGTGGTTGACCATCGGATCCAAAAATCGTTCTGGGCGTAAACTCAAGTAGCGAACGCTTTTGCACCCATTCGGGCAACTCGCCGTGACTAATGAAGTTTCTCTGAGCGCTACCAAGCACTTCAACGGGAAAGTCACGAGCAATCTCGCGTTTTCCCGAGAAGGTTCTTATTAGCGCCGCATTGAGCAGGGTCGCCCAGTGCCAATGCGTTTCTTGAAGATCAATCTCCATCGTTTTGTCGCTCAACGGCTCTGCGCCTTGCGCAACAGGAATGTCGATGATCGTATCGTTTTCTCTGTCAGTACGAAAAACATGCGTTTCACCAAACTCTTTTCGAAGCGAACTCAAAATGTCCGGTTTGAATGGGCGAAACCCTACGTGAATTTCTGTATCGCCAATTAAGCTCACCGAAGCGAAGTTTAGTTTCAGATTTTGACCGCTCATCTGCCTTCAACTTCTCATTACGCTAGGGTTTGATTTGGCTCCGCTACCTTACAATAGTGCTTGGCAGGGCCTTGTTCTACTTGTGATTTGAAGATCTGCTGCGCTAAGCTGAACCCTCAACAATCTCCGATAGGCCCAACTGCTGAGCTACTTCGTCGGTCCTGGCCCAACGCTGGCCTGGTAAACGCGTTACCATCTCGCCAAATACCCTTACAAATGCGGCCCGGCCGGCAGCAGCATCAAGTGCATCAGCACGATCAGGGGTAAGTAGCGCGCGGATATCTCCCAAAAGGTCTGGTCGCGCGAATTTCGCGAGCATCCGCTGTTCTGCTTCAGCCCGGGAGATGGCCTGACCTTGCTGATCAAGATAGCGCACAAAAAGCGCGACGACCCGTTCGATGTCCAAATTGGGAAGCGCATTGAGCGCATGATCGAGATCGAAAAGATCGCGTCCTTTATCGCGTTGCAGCAAGGCACGTAGCTTCGTCGCCAGAAGCTCTTCCGCGGAGAAGGATGCTATGGTCGTACTTCCCGTGAACCACGGGTTCTCAACGGCATATGGGATTGAAGCCGGTGGATCGAAGGCTTCGATCTCTGAAATATTAATCTCGACCTTCAGACGAATCTGCGCTTCGGGATCATCCTCGGCCGGCACACGAAAGCGTAACTTCGGAGCAATCTGGCTTGATGCAAAGTTCGCTTGCCCTAACCAAGGTTCCAGCACCTCTCGCATAGCATCAAGAATGGGGCCGATAGGCCCTGCGGTCGTCCGAACGAGATCAATGTCTTCGGAATACCGTAGCGGTTCCGGAAAGATCACTTTGTTGAGGGCCGTACCACCTCGGAACCTCAGCTCAGATCCCAGGAGATCGTGATTGAAAATCTCCACGAGCGCTCGAGAGATGATCAAATCCTGCTCAACCTGCCTCGGCTCGGCCCAAGGCGCCGTCAGACTCCAGGCGGTGATGTTCGTCTCGGGGATCATTGTTCGTCGACCTCAATTGGCCGGCGGACAATGACGTGCCAGCGTGAGCTACGTTCTCGTTCGTCGCTGGAGGCGATTGCGTTTGCTTCTCCAGGTTCGAGTTCGACCCACGGCACATTGCCGTTACGGAGATGCCTCTCCAAACTGGATGCTATCTCCTCTTGTCCAAGGTGTTCGAGAATGTATCCGAGGCGCTGGACGACAGACCGCTCAAACTTCGGCGTCAGCGCGTCGAACTGTTCAGGGTCAATTTGGGCGGCGAGTTCGTTGAGAACGCCCGCCGCATGACTAACGCCGCCGCTGGCATGTGGATAGCGCACAAGGTCCAAGGCGGTCAAAGCCGGTGATGACACGCGCATCGAACCTGTATCGGTCTTTCTTTGCTCGATACCCTGCTCAATGCTTTCCATGTCTTTGCGGAAATAGAAGGCAAGCTTGGATCGCCCGGCCCGAATGGGTTTCCATTGTCGATCGGTTACGACTTGGAACTCCATCACTGCCTGGTGTGACGCCCCATGGACTTCTGCGGCCTTCAGAAGCGCCACGTAGTAAGGCCTCTCCGCATCCTTCATCATGGCATCGATGTACCAGCTTGGCGGTGGCGCACCCCACTTCAGATACCGCGTGGGCGTGATCACGTAGAAACCCCGACGCGGCACGACGACATGACCACGCTTCTTGAGGCGTGCGGCCGCATCGAGGAACGCCCCATGGCTTACCCCCAGGGCTTCCATCGCATCCTCGCGGGTGAAGCTGATGCGTCCACTCGACGCCATTTCTTCAACATAGGCCGCCAAGGAGGTGGTGCGCTCAGGTATCATATCTCAAAATCCGCTCTACCAGCCGAGTTCTTAATATGATATTGGAGCGCAAGCAAGCTTGATATAGATAACTCCGCGTTTGGCGCGGACTTTAGCATACAATCCAAGGCGTGCCGATGTCAGGGACAGACGATAGCGATCGGTTGATTCAGGAGGTCCTTTCCGAGCTCGGTTGGGATGAGAATCCCAAGACAATCGCGGACAAGGTCAGGCAGCTCGACCAAGGCCTACCAGCAGAGGACGAGTTCACAGCCATCTGCAGCTGGCTCGGACGAGCCCGCCTCGTTCACAAACTTGACCAGCATCAAGCGCCCGCGGCCTCGCGTAATTTCTATCAAGTTCCAGACCTATTGGCGGAGTTCGAGCATGGCGGCCCCGTCCTCATAGAAGTAAAATCAAAGACGAAACCGAAGCTCTCCTTCACGCCGCGCTATCTCGACCGTCTCCACGCCTACGCCCGGCTCGTCAACATGCCCTTGCTTATCGCCTGGAAGCTTCATGGCATCTGGGTGCTGTTCGAAGTCAAACACCTCAACAAAGCCCAGAAGAACTTCAACATCACATTCGGCGACGCCATGAAGGAGAATCTGCTTGGTATCCTGGCAGGAGACGTTTCTTACAAGATCGCATCCGATGCGGGGCTGCGCATCCGCTGCAGGAAGGAAGAACTCGTCAGCCGGCAAGAAACCGACGGCACGGTGACCGAACAATGGCAAATGAGGATCGACGAAGTTGGTTTCATGATCTCCGGGGGCAAGCCAGCTGAGCACCTAGACCCAGATGTGACGACGCTCTTCACGACTTGGGATCTATCAGAGGAGCAATCACACAGCGACACGCATATCGAACTTCGCTTCGTTGCCGGCGATGATGACGGCATGATGTTCGGCCACATGGCCCTGACACATCTCCTGCATTGGCACCTCCCACAAGGTGCGGCGATCAATTGGCGTCACGCGATCAGACGCGACGCAGTCGTGAGCAACATGACCAATTTCGGACGCGCACTCGAACGCGCCCTGGAGCAAAAGGTCGTACACCTCATACTCCATCAGCAACCGCACACCTGGCCAAGCTTCCTACCGAAAGAAGAGGTCAACACGAAAGGGCCGTCACCTCGTGCAGGCCAAGACACTCCAGTCGAGCAGCAGGGGAGCGCCTCATGAAGCAAGCATTTGGCCGAGCCGAGCAACTCGAAGCTGCGTTGGGCTTGGATCAAGTCGTCGCCCCGAAGCTGGCATCGATTATCGTCTTTGCCGCGAACATCGAATACCACCTTGAACGCGCCATCTGGGTCCTTGATGGTGTTGATCCCAAAGGCATCCGACCGAAAACAGACGGAAAACCGATCAGCGAGTTGATCGCAATGCTTGAACAACATGTCGGCAACGCAGCAGGTGATGACGTGCAGAGCATGTTGGAGACTTGGTGCAAGGCTGCCCGATCCGGCTTCATTATCCGCCACAACATCGCACATGGCGTCTCTTTCAAAATGGAGACAACACTCGTGTTCTCGCGAAATCCACGCTGGCATGGCGAGGTTCGCCGCCGCGAGTTCGGCGATCTGTGGTGTGAGCCAAACACCTTGGATCTGATCCGCGAGTCATTCGCCACTTTGCTGCGCGTCATTGGAACGATTGCGCAGGACCGAAAGCCGCTTCCAGAAATCGCGAGTGCGAGTGCGAGCGCACTGCGCGCTCTGCGAGAAGCTCGGTCCATCTTGGGTGAGTTTGCTGATCGATTCTACAATCCAAGTTTCGAAAAATACTAAAGCGTCCGGCCTCTTTTTTGCGTCTGCGCACGGTATTCATCTGCGGCAGGCGGCACCTCATACTTCAAGCCCAAGGATATCTTTTCGGAGGCCGCTTCCGGAGCGAGGCGGAAGACTGCGACGTGGCCGCTCGCTCAGCATCCCCATGCGCTCGGTATAACGCGGCCTGCTAGACATCACCCCGCTCTTCGGAACATGAACATCGACAAACAGGCCTCGTACCTCCGTTAGACAGCTGGCGTGAGAACCGGATTGGCCGTGCAAATCACAAGCTTTCGGGATCCGCGCGTCATGGCAACATAAAGGTCACGAGCACTCAAAAGATCTGTATCGATAATGACCGCGACGTCAGCTTCCAATCCCTTGAGAAGCAAGGTACTTCCCACCGCTCGACGTGGCAGTGTGCGCCCTTTGACGCGCGATTGCTCACGAGCTCGGACCGCCATTTCATGAAAATCCTTTGCATCGACGCAGCCGTTAAAGGCCTGGATTGCTGAACGCACCAGTGCTGGCCTTAACGGGAAGACACCGGCCTGGCGATTAATCTCGACCAGCAAAGTCACGGCTGCTGTCGGGCTTGGCGCGCGTGCAAATGCCAGTGCAGCCGCCTCTGCATCATTTGGCGGAGATCGTTCCCGGCCAGCGAGAAGCACACGCAACCTCTGCTTCATCTGTGCAGCACCGACACCAGTCATTGTCGATCCAGCGAAATCGATCAAGTCATCGGCGGCGGTCGCTGCATGCATATCGAAAGATGCCGCGAAACGAATGAAATCCGTCAGATCGGCGTTCTCGACGACAACAGCGCCTCGTGCCCGTGCAGCGATCTCACGATGCCGCGGAGGCCTTCTGGCATCGCAGACAATCAACACGTTTCCACCTTCATTTGGCGCGCGCGTATTGGCTGCCCTTGTCTGATTCTGGACGTCTTCGTCACCGGTGACTGCAATCACCTCCACCTCTGGCGGAGCCTCACGAAGATCGATCGGTTGACCGGCTTGTAGCGCCGCCCTCACGGCTAAGAGCCATCGACCAAAGCGCTCAGTACCAACGTTCCGCCAACGCCAAGGCGTATCCAGTTCGCCCGCTGGCGGGAACCGCAATTGTACGTCAGCCTCCCAATCGACCAGTACATTAGTGCCCCATCCGAAGATCGCCTGCATCGGATCACCGAGCACGCAGGTCGGCAGGACTTCTGCGATCTTCGAGACCATCGCATGCTGCTCAACAATACAGTCCTGGTACTCATCCACGAGCAAGCGCGCATAAGTCGCTTTCAGCACATCCCCAAGGTGACCGCCTTCTAGGATATTGACCGTTCCCTGTCGGATTGCGGGGTAGTCGTTTCTCGGATCGGTCAGATCGAGAATGCCTCCGGCATGGCCGCTCCGGAGCGGAAAAGTACCGATGAGGCGCATCGCCCAGCCATCGATTGTCGTGATCCTATAGGCACGTTGCGACACACCCAGATGCGTGAGCCGAGCGCGTAGCGCCGCGACTCCTGCATTGGTATGTGTCAGGATAAGGACCGGCTTCGCATCGTCATGCCGCTGCAGGGCCGACGCGATGAGGTGTGTCTTCCCGCACCCAGCCGGCGCTGAAACGCTACCACAGTCAATCTTGAGCAGATCGATGTCAGCCATGCTACGCCTGTGCCCAGCCAAGAAGCGCATTGACCCGGTTCCGAAAGTCTTCACGTACATCGGCGAAGTTCAAAGCCAAGATTCTACTGGCCACATGTTCCATCCGACCCACCGACTTGAACCACGGGTTGCTCTTGGTGGTGCATGCTGTGACGAGAACAGCGCGCTGCGCAGGCGTAATGGTGTGCTGGGGCGAGTGGAGCAGCGCTCGTAGATTTTCGACCGTCTCCTGATTACCGGACGCTGACTGAATATGAGCAGCCACCATTTCCTGCCCGTGCTCGATAATCGCGTAGTCCAGCATCGCCAGGAGTGTCGCATCCCCCACATTATTGAAGATCGCGGCTTCCAGCGACTGGCCCGCGTCCCAAGTAAACGTGCCGCCGCCCAGTTGATGAAAGGCCGCTTCCACCTGTGCAGTGGGTGTGATGTCGGCATCTCGAAAAACGGTTGTCCGATATCCGAGCTTCGCGAATTCGGTGCCGCGTTCATACAATCGATCCGGATGGCCACCACCCCCGTCAACGAGTGCAACACCGCGAGCGAAAATCGAAGGTTGGCCCTGTCCCACACAGAAGAGCTCAAACCCGCGCACAAACCCGACTTCGGATGCACCCTCACAAATCAGAACAGATGGCGCCAGAAAAGCTTCCGGTGATCGGCGTAATGTCCCCTGCGCCGAAGTAGGGACAGGCCGCGCTTGATGTTTGTCGTCCGACCGCCGCATGATCCGCAGCTGCGCCACAGAAAGCTCCCGCAACACGATCGGTGAATGTGTGGTGGCGAAGACTTGTTGGGGCGGCGTTTCGTCCTTTGCTCCTAGCGAGCCGAGAAGCCGAATGATCCGGTGTGGTTCAAGACCATTCTCCACCTCGTCGACCAAGAGAATGGAGGACATCGCCGCGACTTCCCGCTGGAGCCCAGCGATAAGTAAGCGCGTGGAACCGAGCCCCAAACCGCGCAGAGGAACCCCTCGCTCGTCGTGCAGGGCGATCGAACCGCCGGTGACCGAAACAGAATGCATGTCGAGGAGCGCTTGCGCCTTCTCGCCAATCGGGATGCCGAGTTCATCCGCCGCCTTCTTCACCGATGTGAGCGCATCGCCAAGCTGAGCATCCGCGTCATTGCCGAAGCTCTTTCTTGCATCGCGCGCTGCCTGCGATAAAGCGAGGGACGCATCCGGCTTCTCCTCGCTCAACCGATTGAGAACGGAGCCGCGCCGCCATGCGAGATTGTGATCAGACGTCGCACCGAGACGAGTTGGCGCAAGCTCGACCCGATCCTTCCAATTCAGATTTCGCTCCGCGCACTTAGCGTCTGCGCGATCCGATCTTAACCTCCACCGTGGCTCCAAGTCGCCTGCGATCTCAAGATTCAACGACAGAACTGTTTCGAGTCCATGCCCGGGTTCATCTTCGATCGTTCCGAGGAGATCCTGATAGCCGCGCAGATAATCCCCATATGCCTCAAAATTTTTCAGCGTATCCGACAACGCCCCCAAGGTCAGCGTGATCGAGATGGGCGTCTCGACATCGAGTTGGTAAAAATCTGCATCAGTGATTTGAACGGACCGGCGAGCACCAAGGCACAGGTCGATAGCGTCGAGAACCGTGCTCTTGCCAGCATCACCAGACCCGATGAGACAATTGAGACCAGGTGACGGATACCATTCGAACGACTTGATCGATCGAAAATGCGAAATCTCAACCTTGCGAATAACCGCCATGTTCTCCTCCCAGGCGCTTACCGCCAATCCCTAGCTTCGTCACCCGCGTGAAATTTGGACTCGCTCGGGCTCTTCATCGTGTTCGACAGCCAAGCCATCCAGATCCAAGTTTGGATTCACGACTAACGCACCGTCCCCATCGGGGGCCGGATCGTCGGGCTTGACCGCAAAGGTGATGGAGCGGCCAGCGGCCACGACATCACGCATCCACCTTTCCAAAAGTTCGGATTGCGGAATGTTTGTCCCCACCCATGCGCCCTTGACCATCATTGTGAATGAGGTGTTGTCGAAGTATCGACCCACATTCGAGTACGCCAGACGGCGACCGCCCCGCGGGCCCTTAAATCGGTCGTCTTTTTCAAGAAGCTTCCAATAGGCATGGGGGATATACATTCCTTTCGTCAGGCCTGTGCTATCGGGTTCGAACTGAATTCGTGGGCAAAACTTCAAAAAGAACGGGTTGTCGCTAAAGCGAAAATCATCCAGTGCCGAGGCGGCTTTTACCTTGGACAACTCCTTGAGAAACCTGTCCATTCGATGGAGTTCATCGGTGAGTTTTGCCTCAGGGAACCGAAAGATCGCACCTAAATCGTCATCCGCCTCCATGGCCTTGTATTGAACCATGACGAACGCCCTGAACCGTTCATTGTAGTAGATCAGATCAGTCCCGGTCTGCTCCTCGAGCGGCTGCCGATTGGCCATTATTACGGTAAGGCGGTCGTCACCGTCAGCGAAAACGGCAGCGGCAGCATTGGGAATCTCTCGGAGGTAATCGTAGCCCGGCACCTGCCGCATATCTTGGATAACCATCGGATCCTCGCGCATGCGAACCTCTGGCAACCCGTCCAAGAATGACCCGGGGGCCTCATCCTCTAACGACCACTGAGCCAGTGGCGCACGGTCGATCCCGGCGAGGCTCAGGGCAACGGCCAGAGCTTCCTTCTGATAGGCAAGACTATCTCGCGCCCGCTCGCTCAGCCGCTCAAGACGCTGGCGGATCGATGTTGTGAAACGATCGACCAAGCTACGAGCCCCTGGCGCGAGCCCGACAAAAACATCGATCGCTTCCTGGAACGCCTTTGGCGAAAGCAAGCCGCCACTAAGGAATCTCTGTTCGACGGCCTTCCGATTGCGATTTGGCACGCCGTCGATAATGCGTTGAGTGGAGACAACATCATCGACCGAATGGATTTCCTCAATGTTGAGTCTGCTTTGCTGCGTTCCCGCGTTCACCCCCCGTCGTCCCCGCCCGATATGCGTGACACGACCAGACGGATCGACAATGAAACAGACTAGAGGCGCATTGCGGCTGTGGCCGAACAACGGCACCGCTTCCGCGAAACGGCCATACTCATCCACGGCATGATAAAAGACATCGCGCCGCTCATGGCTCAGACGCAAGACATATCCGCCAGCCTTAGCCATTGGTGGTCAGTGCCTCCAGATAAGGGCGGATCACCGTGCCGACCCCGCCTGTGTCCGCTGCCCTAGCGATCTCGGCCGGCGTGGATTTGCGTTGGCGTAGAGCCTCTTGGAGGCCCTCGAGTGCGACGGCGAGAGTGATCTTGCCGCGATGGCGGAAGCAGTCCGCGACGGTCTTCGCCACGCCGAACACCTTTACCGATACGCCTTCGATCACATGGGTTTCGACGCTTTCGATGAGCAGATCGTCCGAGAAGCGCAGCACACGGATTTGCATGTCGCTTGGCTTCGGCGTCCAGTCATTACGGCCGATCGCCATCCACACCTTCTTGGGAAGCTGATCCGTGAGACCATGAAAGGCGAGCGCCGAGACGAGGCAGATCACGCCCTTGGGGAAACGCTTGGCCGCTTCGGCAAGGCTGTGGTTAGCGTCGAGCTCTGCGTCAGGGAGCTGGTAGAGCCCGCGCGCCAGGCGGATAACCTCACCATCCTTCTCCATGCGGCTGACGGTTGCGGCGGTGACACCGGCGTCCCTAAGTTCCGCAAGGCGCAGAATCCCACGCGCCGCTAGGAGATCGCGGACTATCTCGCGTTGGGAGCGGGTCTGGGGCATCGATATATACTCTCACACTTCAGCATTTGTAGTGTGAGGTTTTGTATCACGTGGAGCGATGAAAGGAAAGACAACACATTGAAGTCGACCTCTGGGCTCTGATTCCGACAGCAAGGAAGGGAGTGTCTCTCTGACGGGTAGAATCAGCCCTATCTGTATCCGACGGTTTCGACATGCCACTAACACATGCACGTTCCAGAACGGACGCACATCAGATCATGAGAATTGGGCTTTCGGGCTAGATCGTGTTCAGGCCACGCTTTCTTCCGGGACATCCGCCGTCTTGATCAGTTCCTTCGCATAGCGCTTGGCCTGAGATATGCTCTGCTTGTAGTCATCTGCAGCCAGCGAAAGAGATTCGGGCGAGGTGGCACGGTCGAGATCGTCGCTCGACCAGTCGTCAGAGAGTCGTTTGCTGATGGCGTAGCAAGTGGCCTTCCCAACTCGGAAGGCCATGAACTTGCGAGAGGCCCTTAGTATCGCAGTGCGCACTACTTCCGGCTCGCCGGACGTGCGAAGTTCCGCATCAAGTTCGACAGCCATACGCTCCACGACGGAATACAAGCCGTTCACGAACAGCGTTTGGGCATCCTTGTAAAAGCGCCCCGCACGGCCTTTCAAATTCTTCTCGGCGATCTCTTCGGGATCGGTGAGGATCTTGATCTCCGGCACGCGCTCCAACGATTGGGCAGAACGTGAAAGCTTTGACCCCTCTGGCGCCTTGCGCACCTTCTTGTGTTTGGCGCGTTGGCTCTTGTTCGGGTCGCGCTTGTCCCCATTCTCATCGGGCTCGTCGCCCGTTTCCGGGAAATCCGTATCGAGATCGACGGGATCGGACGTATCGGTGCCCTCAGCAGTATCCTCCGTCGGGGATGCCATCGGACGACGAGAGGGACTAAGGGTCGCCGTGGGGACACGGAACTCATCGAGGAGTTTCTGAAGGTCAGTTTGGAGATCATCCAGATTGTCGTCGGAGGATGGTGACTCGGAACGAATGACCTCCCTGACCCATTCGGGCATGAGTTCGCGCACATAGGCGTCGAAGTCCTCAGCGACCATCGGCGACCGGTCATCGGGCCAGGTCAGTCCATCACGATACTGATTTGGCATGGCGACATTGTCAGCAAGCTCGATTTCGATGGTGAGGACCTTCGAGCCGAAGGGAATACCGAAGTTCGGGGCTGCCGCCGACCAAGCCTTCTTCGACTTGATGTCATAGCGCTCACCTTTATGCACCAGCGCGCAAAATGTCGTGGAACTCGTTGCCGGATTGGCGAGCGCACTTAGCGAATGGCTGTGCCGCTCATGCTTGGGGTCGTGGATATAGTGTACAGTGACCTCCCCGCCGGGCGCTTCGACCCTTTCATGGTTGGGCAACTCTTCGACCACATCTTCCAGCGTTTTCAATCGACGCGTACGACCTGTCTCGCCTTTGCCGCCGCCTTTGGTCATGGCAACATCGACGCGAACTTCGACTCCCTCTCCAAAACGCGCAAAACGCCGGAAGATCGCCGACGGAATGAAGCTTCGGTCCAGACTTTTCCCTTTGCCCAGCGGCTCGGCTACGGTGTCGTGATCTTCGCTTTGACCGAGCAGGACGACTTCCGTCCAGTCGAACGCGGTGTCCTGTCCCGCTTCACGGGCCACGTCGGTAACGTCATAGACAGTGTCGGAGCTGCCGTCAGGCAATTCGACAGGAAAGCGGACATAGGTGCCTTCGTCAGCATCGAAGCCGATGGTGACTTCGTTGACGATGCCACTCTTGCACGACCGATAGCGTATCCCTTCGCGCGACATGGTGAGACCTGAGACCTTCGCCCCAATCCCGAAATTGCCATCAAGCGCCATCTCTTTGTTGATCGAAGACGATAGATCGGTCGCTTGCTTCAACTCTCTATCGTCCATGCCCACGCCCGTGTTCCAGAAGGTCAGCTTGCGTACGCCATCGATCGTCGTGGGGTAGATTTCGATACGACGATTCCCCGCTTCCGCCAGAACAGCGCTTTCGTCGGCATTCTTGAAGAACTCGCGAACCAGCGTGCTCACGGGCGCCTGTTCGATCAGCCGGTTTATGAGAAATCGCTTGTCGCGAATGTTAAGTGGTTCAGCCTTCATGGATTGCGCCCCCTACAGCTTGAACTTGTCTGCGCCATCGCCCGAAGTCGATCCGAACTTTCGCTCTATCTCGCCTGTCGCATCTCGGAGCGCTTTGATGATCTTCTTCACGTCAGCATCGTTGTATTCGTAAGCCCGGCGGTTCGAGAGATTGCCAAGTTTCCGAATGGCGTCGAGCGCAGACTGAGTCCGCCCCTCGGCCAGCCGAACAAACTTCTCCCGTTTCTCGCTGTCTTCAGACATCAATCTATCACCGCCTTCTGCATCCTTCGCTGAAATTCAGGTAGTTTCTACATCTCTTTGAGTCAATAGATTCCATGAATTTCATGCCATATTTCGAAATATTTTGGAGAAATTTGCGCCAAATATCGATGCAAATATGCCGTCTGGACGCCAACATATTGCCAACGACCTTCTTGTTGGGGCGGTGTCGCAAGGCTGAGATTCTTTGCTTTCGCAGGTGCAAGAGAGAGTGAGAGTTCGGCGGCTCTCGCCGTGACGGGTTTGGAGGTCGAGAGAGAGGCTCTCGGCCGGCCCGCCCACGGAGATTGACCCATGACGAACCTTGAAACCCTGGACGGCCGACGCGACGCGAGCGGCGGCTACAAAGTTGATATCTCGCGCGGAGAGCGGATCGGCCGCGTTTCCTCGGAATGGTTTTCGCGGCCGGATGACGAACGCTATCTGTCCCTGTCGGAGCTCTACGCGTCGGTGAAAGGCCGCGCCGAGCGCAGCCGCACGCGGACGGTCGAGAGCGCGGCGATCCGCGTTGAAGCCCATCGCGACGATCCGGAAAACCTGGCGCTCATCCTGCCTGAAGCCGAGGCCCCGGTCGCGCCGACCCATTGGAGCTTCGGCCAGCTTGCAAGCCTCGTCAGCGCGCCAGCGGCCTATCTTCGCCAGCTCCCGGCGCCGCTTGCGGGCATCAACCTGCAATACGGGCTCACCTCGCACCGGGCCGAACAGATCAAGACGCTGGAAACCGAAGACGGGCGCACGGAACTGCGCGCCGTCACCGGCCCGGACTATGGCCGCATCTACGACCATGAACTCGTCGCAGCGGTGCAGAAGATCGCGGGGAACGGCACTGGCGATACCCGCTGGAAAGTGCCCGGCACGCTCGACTGGTCGAGCGGCGTCTACAATCCGATGGTCGACATCACCAAGGACACGACCACGCTCTACGCCTCCGACCGAGACGTCTTCCTCTTCCTGGTCGACGACATGAACCCGATCGAAGCGGGCAAGCTGCCCGACGGATCTCCGGATCTCTATTTCCGGGGCTTCTATTGCTGGAACTCGGAGGTCGGCGCGAAGACGCTCGGCATCGCCAGTTTCTATCTGCGCGCCGTCTGCCAGAACCGCAATCTTTGGGGCGTCGAGGACTTCCAGGAAATCAGCATCCGGCACTCCAAATACGCCGCCAATCGCTTCGCGCACGAGGCGGCGCCAGCTCTGACCCGCTTCGCAGATTCCTCGCCGCGGCCTTTCGTCGAAGGCATTCGAGCAGCGCGCGAGCGGATCGTCGCGCGCAACGATGACGATCGCACCGACTTCCTCCGTAGGCGGGGCTTCTCCAAGGCGGAAACGGCCAGGATCGTTGAGACAGTCCTCGCCGAGGAAGGCCGGCCGCCCGAGTCCGTGTTCGACTTCGTGCAGGGCATCACCGCCGTCGCCCGCTCGAAACCTCAGCAGGACGCCCGGCTCGATATGGAGGGCAAGGCGAAGAAGCTCCTGGAGCGCGCGGCGTAGCTGCGGCCAGCGCTCCGCCTCTCCGGTCCGTCGCTTCCTCAAGAGGAAGAGGCGGGCCGGGTTTTTCGTGACGGGTTTGGAGGTCGAGAGAGAGGCTTTCGGCCAGCCCGTCGCGGAGAACTGATATGACCAAGTCTCAGAAAATCACCCTCAGCGCCTCGTGCGACATCCCCTTCAACAAGCTGGTGCTGAGCCAGTCCAATGTTCGGCGCATCAAGGCCGGCGTCTCGATCGAGGAGCTCGCCGAGGACATCGCCCGGCGCACGCTCCTGTCCTCGATCACCGTCCGGCCGGTGCTGGACGAGGACGGCGCGGAAACCGGCATGTTCGAGATCCCGGCCGGCGGACGCCGCTACCGGGCGCTCGAACTACTGGTCAAGCAGAAGCGGCTGAACCGCACAGCGCCCGTGCCCTGCATCGTGCGAACGGACGGCCTCGCCGAAGAAGACAGTCTCGCCGAGAATGTTCAGCGTGCGCCGCTTCATCCGCTCGACCAGTTCCGCGCCTTCCAGGCGATGCGCGAGAAAGGCAAGAGCGAGGAAGAGATCGCGGCGGCCTTCTTTGTCTCGGCGAATGTTGTCAAGCAGCGGCTTAAGCTCGCCGCTATCGCGCCGTCGCTTCTCGACGCCTACGCCGAGGAGGAACTGACCCTCGACCAGCTCATGGCCTTCACGGTCAATCCCGACCATGAGCGCCAGGAACAGGTCTGGGAGTCGATCAAACGGACTTACGCGAAACAGCCCTATGAAATCCGCCGCATGCTGACCGAAGGCGCCGTGCGCGCCTCCGACCGGCGGGCGCAGTTCGTCGGGCTGGGCGCCTATGAGGCGGCCGGCGGCGGCATCCTTCGCGATCTCTTCCAGTCCGATGATGGCGGTTGGCTGCAGGATGCAGGCCTGCTTGCGAAACTCGTCGATGAAAAGCTCGAAACCGATGCGGAAGCAATCCGCGCCGAGGGCTGGAAATGGATCGAGATCGGCACGGACTTTCCCTACGGCCATACCTACGGTCTGCGCCGGATCATCGGCGAGACCGAGCCGATGAGCGAGGACGAGATCGCGAGCTTCCACGCGCTGAAGGCCGAGTACGATCAGCTTGAAGACGAGTACGCCGACGCCGAGGAATTCCCGGAAGAGATCGACACCCGGCTCGGCGAGATCGAAACGGCGATGGAAGCCTTGCAGGAGCGGCCCGTCCGCTTCGAGCCGGATGAAATCGCCATGGCCGGCGTCTTCGTCAGCATCGGTCAAGACGGCCGCCTGCGCGCCGAACGTGGCTATGTCCGCCCCGAGGATGAACCTTCGGTCGAATCCGATGGGCAGGATGAGGTCGACGGGATTACCGCCTCCAACGACGAGGACGTCGACGAAGTTACGACCCCCGACGCCAGCGAAGAGGCGGAAGAGGAAGACGATGGCCTGAAGCCGCTCTCCGACCGCCTCGTCATGGAGTTGACAGCGCATCGCACGCTCGCCCTTCGCGACGCACTCGCCAACGACCCGCAGACGGCGTTCCTCGCCGCCCTGCACGCGATGACGCTGCCGCTCTTCTATCACTATCCGCTGGATAGCTGCGTCGAGATCACGCCGCACAGCGCCGGTTTCGGCGCTCAGGCGCCGGGTCTCGGCGACACGGCCTATGCGCTCAGCATCGACGATCGCACGACGAGCTGGCTAGGGGCGCTGCCGAAAGCGCCTGAGGATCTGTGGGAGGCACTGGTCGGGTTCGACAACGACAGCCGCGAGGCGCTGTTCGCACATTGCGTCGCCATGACCGTCAACGTCGTCCAGGAACCGTACAACCGCCGTCCGCGGGCGCTCGCCCATGCCGATGTGCTGGCGGCGACGCTCGGTCTCGACATGGCGGCGGCGGGCTGGGCGCCGACGGGCGAGAGCTATCTCGCTCGCGTCACCAAGGCCCGCATTCTGGAGGCCGTGCGCGAGGCGAAGGGCGCGGAAGCATCAGACCGCATCGCCGGCCTCAAGAAACCGGACATGGTCGCGGCGGCCGAAGAGCTTCTCGAAGGAACCGGTTGGTTGCCCGAAGTCCTGCGCATGCCGGCTCTCCCTGAAAGCGAAGCGCAATCGGCGGATAACGGCGGCGAACCGGCCATGGGCGATTCCGCCGTCATCACCGATGATGAACCTGTCACCGGTAACGCCTTCGCCACTGCGGCCGAGTGACCGGGAGCCAAGCCCCCAACGGCTCCCGCAGCCGCCCCTGGAGCCCGCCCACTGTGGCGGGCTCCTTCTTTTTTGCTCTCAGCATGGAGGCGCAAATGAACAGCGCTGCATCCGACATCGCGCAGCGGCTCGGCCGCGAGGCGGAGGCCGTTTGTCGCCATTACCTCTCCAACGGCCGCAAGCAGGGCCGCTACTGGATCGTCGGCGACATCGAGAACACGTCCGGTCGCAGTCTTTACGTTCGCCTCACTGGACCAACCCACGGTCCTGGCGCTGCCGGCAAATGGACAGACGCCGCCACAGGCGAACATGGTGACCTGCTAGATCTCATTGCAGGCGCCCGGCAACTTCGCACCTTCGGCGAGACGCTTGATGAGGCGAGGATCTTCCTGAGCCTCCCACGACCTGAACCGCCAACTCGCGAACGAGTGGTCGCACCCACCGGATCGCCGGAGGCCGCACGGCGCCTCTTCGCCATGGGAAGACCTGTCGGTAGAACGCTTGCCGAGCGCTATCTGCATCGGCGCGGTCTTTCCGGGCTTGGCGGCGCGCCAGCGCTGCGATTTCATCCGTGCTGCTACTATTGGCGTGAAGGTCAGCCGAAAGATGCACCGTCGGAGACTTGGCCCGCATTGCTCGCGAAGGTCACGGACGGACAAGGCAATCTCACCGGCGTCCACCGCACCTGGCTCGATCCGGCGACGGCTCGCAAGGCCCCGCTTGACCCACCGCGCAAGGCGATGGGGCATCTGCTCGGGCACGGTGTGCGGGTCGGCATCGCGACCGACATTCTCACTGCCGGCGAAGGGCTTGAAAGCACGCTGTCACTGCGCATGGCGTTACCCGACCTGCCGGTCATCGCCGCGTTATCGGCCAACCATCTCGCCGCGCTGATCCTGCCGGCAGGGCTTCGGCGTCTCTATATCGCGGCCGACGCCGACGAAGCAGGCGCCATGGCGGCTGACAAACTGACGGAACGCGCAGATGCCGTCGGCATCGAGACGATCCGGCTTGCTCCCCTTGGCGATGATTTCAACGAAGATCTCCGCAAGCTCGGACGAGAAGACCTGCGGGCGCATCTCGGCCCGCAATTGGCCACGGCTGATCTATCGCGGCTGCTTTCCTGCGACCCCTGAGCAGCTGAGCAGGCCTGTCGCGGCTCTCGCCTACATCGTCGTCTCCTTGCCCGAGAGTCACGCCTTCGGCCTTCCGGGAGGAGCGAGACGGAGCGGAGCCCGGCCCGGCAGGCAACGGCTGCGGCGGCGCTCTTTTCCGCCGCCGGGCCCACCCACGCGTTCCGCGTGGCAAAACAGACCATGTGTGCGCCCGGCTTTGCATCGCGAAGCAAAAGAGCGCCGCCTCCGCCGTCCTCCGCCTGTGGCTCCGGCCGCCGGGAACGGCGGTGCAGTCCCGGCCAGCCCCCGCTTTTCCGTCGCTCGGGAAGGCCGCGAGAGGCGCGGCCCACGCCGAACAGGAGACGATCCCATGACAGCCGAGACCATCGAACGACACGCCAGTTCCGCAACCGCCGCCGTGCTCGAAGAATTGCAACTCTACGGCTATCGGCCTTTCGCCGACGAGCCCGATTCGAGACCTTTACCCGAAATCGACGCCCTCCAGGGCGCGATGACGGACATCTTCGACGCGCTCGCCGCGACGCTGGGCGACACGCGGCTGGAACCGGACCTCGAAGACCTTTTTTGGTCCGTGACGAACCTGTTTCATCGCACAGCGGCCCGTGTCGATCGCGACCTCGACGACAACGAACAGGCCCAGAAACGCGCGCAGCGCGAACAGGACGGTTCCGAAGTACGCTCTGTCGAACTCGAAGCCCTGACGGCGCAGGGCGTCACGCTGATCGAGCGGCGCAACGCCTACGAACTCATGCGCGACATCGCCGCTGATCACTTCGAGACCCATATTGGCCAGACCTGGCGTCCGCACTCGGGATCGCGGATCAGCCACCGCACGCTGACGGCCTCCATGATCGACAGCCGCGACTATCTGACGGCGAAGCGGCGCGCGGAGATCGAACCACTTCTGCCAACCGGGCCACGCGTCGCATTCTCTGGCGGGCTCGACGTCACCGATCATCGGACCATCTGGAAGGCGCTCGACCGAGTGATGGCCAAACACGCCGACATGGTGCTGCTGCATGGCGGATCGCCCAAAGGCGCCGAGAAGATCGCCGCCTGCTGGGCCGACGCCCGCAAATGCCAGCAAATCGTCTTCAAGCCGGACTGGAAACGCCACGGCAAGGCCGCACCGTTCAAGCGCAACGACGTGCTTCTCGAGGCCATGCCCATCGGACTCATCCTCTTTCCGGGGTCCGGGATCACCGACAATCTCGCCGACAAGGCCCGCAAGCTCGGCGTGCCGCTTTACGACTTCCGGTCCCGGCAAAGTTCAACGCAGGCGACGTGATGCGCCATATGCATCACCTGATGCGCGCCGGACGGTTCCGGCACGCGTTACTCTTCGCTATACTGCCAGAAGCGCCGTGGCGGTTGGTGGAGGCGCTCCCTCGACAAGGAGACCGCCATGTTCCTGTCCGCATTGCTCAGTGTCATCGGCCTCGGTTTTCTCTGCTGGCTTCTGTTCAGCTTGGCCGTATATGCGCTTCCCTTCTTCGTCGCCATCACCGTCGGCTACTATGCGTTTGAAAGCGATGCGGGACTGATCGGCTCCATTGTTGTCGCACTGTTTGTCGGCGCCGCAGCTCTTGTTCTCGGGCAGGTGGCCTTTGCAACGATCCGCTCACCGATCATCCGCCTTGCGCTCGGGGCACTTTACGCCTTGCCGGCAGGTCTTGCTGGGTTCCATGCAGTGAAAGGTCTCTCACAAGTCGGCGGCGCAGGTGAGACTTTGACGCTCGTCTTCGCCAGCGTCGGCGCGATCATTGTCGGTGTCACTGCATGGCTGCGCATTGCGTCCCTTGCAGCGCCAGAATCACCTCAGCCGGTTTGAAAGCGGCCGTTCGAAGCGATCGCAGCGAATTCATACTTCGAGCCCACTTTGACCGATGCTGCACGAAGCGCCAATGTCCGCTCTTTACAAAGCTCAGTTCCGCGAAAACTCCCGCACCAGTTCGTTTGTTTCTGAGCGAGAAGCCTGATGGCGGAAACGAAGCGCTGCCACATCTCTTGCAATTTCCATGTCGGCTATCGGAAGTGAGACGAGATTGTCATGGTCAGGGATCGACGTTTCGGGAAGGATAACGGCCCCCGAGCCTCGCCGCGCGAGCTCGACCAACCAGTCCACGCGGTTTGACCGGTATGCCGCATAGAGCGTATGACCATGGTCCGTGCACGCCCCATGCAATGCCTCTCGCATTTCACAATTTGGGCGATCCAACATGGTTGTATCTGCCAAATCAGCAAGCGATACGGCCGGCAACTCAGACAGGGGATGACCTTTCGCCACAACCACACGATAGGCCTCTTGATAGAGTGGGTCTATGCGATAAAGCTCCTCACTGACCTCTACTGTTGATATCACGAGATCAAATTCTCCCTCGCGAAGTCCCGCCAACAAAGTGTCGTTTGCGTCGACGATCAGTTCTATCTCGGCTTGCGGCACGCGTTGACGAAACCGTTCGACGGCCTCCGAGACTTTGGCATGGCCTATCGTTTCACCTATTCCGATGCTAATCGGGACTCTTTCTAGCCGCGTATGTCGGACAGCCTCGGCTTTTGCCTCCCTTGCCTCAGACTGCATACGTTCCAATCTTGGCTGCATAAGCTTACCAAGCGCTGTCAGGCGGCAGCCAGCACGATCTCGGATGAACAATGCATCGCCCAATTCGTCCTCAAGTTTTTTGATCGCCGCCGTAAGCGAGGGTTGCGATACGTTGGAAGCACTCGCGGCATGGGTGAAATTGCGATGCTCGCAAACCGCCAAAAAGTAGCGGACCTGATTCATTTCCATGACGTCCTCCTCATACGCAACCTCAACCGCGCATCAATCATAGTCAATGCCTATCGAAGTATAGGACTTCAAGATTGGAGTCATGAGGGTGGCACATGGGACAAGGGCTCATCGAAACCGAACGATGAACCCAAACTCAGGAGAAGACCAATGAAATCCATAATCCTTCACACCATCTCAGCACTCGCTTTGATTTCTGCAACAACTTCCGCAAACGCACAGGAAAACGTCATGAACGATCACACTGCCAGCTTTATCGAAATGCCCGCCGCATCCGGCCAGACCGACGCATTTGCCGAGTTTCTTGCAGGTGCTGCCCCACTGGTCGCAGAAACCGAGCCCGGCACCAAACTCTGGTTTGCTTTGCAAGCAGGCGACAGCCTAGCGATCTTCGATGTCTTTGAGGATGAAGCTGCCCGCAATGCCCATTTTTCAGGTGCTGTCGCAGGCGCACTGAATGGAAACGCAGACACATTAGTAGACGGCGGTTGGGATGCTGGAGTTGTCGCCAACATCAACAACTCGGACGTTCTGTCAGCCAAAGCACCGGTTGATCTCTACAGTGCCACAACTGCAACATATATCCGGCTCGAAGCGGCTCCAGGACAGGCCGATAATCTGGCTGCATTGTTGACGGCGGCTGGCCCGATCGTGGCCGATACAGAGCCAAAGACGCTGTTCTGGGCGGCTTTGCAGATTGACGAAAACAACTTCGCAATCTTTGACATCTTCGCCGACAACTCAGGTCGCGAGGCACACTTTGCTGGGCAGGTTGCCGGGCTTCTGAACGAAAAAGCGTCGGTTCTGGTCGAGGGCGGTTGGGACGACGGCGTGGTCGCCAACGTCAGTAACTTCGACATTCTGGCAATCAAGTAAGTAACGAGTGCCTTTATCGAGTGCCCGGCGGCCAATGGTCGCCGGGCATTTGTTGCCTCAGATACAAATTCTATTTTGCCGCGAAGAGGACATTCATTGGTGCCGTCCGGTTGGCGGTTTTGTCCGCATAGCTCCTTTCCCAACCGCTCCGTCCAGTTGTCAGCTTATCGACTGAAATTGGCCGCGCGTGCACCGGGTTCGCTAGAGAGTCCTGTGGCCGAATTCGTGCGCTGGCAGCGGGGGCCGATCGGGCGCCGCGTCGGACGACGACAGGTCACAGCCTTGTCGATCTGCCCTCTCCCGGATGACGTCATTCTTCTCTTGGCCCAATGCGGGCGACCACCCTTCAAAACATATTGCCGGCGTTTATCGGTATTCGCAGGCGACTTTCTACAGGTCTCCTGAACCTCCCCCACGCCCGTCTCAGCCTCTCATGGACTGATCTGGCCGGGATCGGCTGATGCCTCGACCCCCTTGGCCGCAACGGCGGAGCCGGACTTTCGTCCCCTGGGCTTCGCCCATTCCTCGCGGAACAAGAAACTCCGTCTCCGCTGTCCTCCGCTTGCGCTGCGGGTCGCAAGGACTGCGTCGGCGGTCGCCCCGGCCGTGCCGATCGCCATCGAGGCCGCGATGGGCGCGGGCTCGAAAGCCAAAAGGAGAACTGACATGGCCACCATCGGAACCTTCAAGAAGACCGGCAACGAGTTCGTCGGCGAGATCGTCACCCTGAATGTTCAGGCGAAGAACGTCCGCATCGTCCCTGAAGAGGGGTCATCTAACGACAACGCTCCCTCGCACCGCGTCTTCGTAGGCCGCGTCGAAATCGGCGCCGCTTGGTCCAAACGCTCGAACGAAGGTCGCGACTATCTGAGCCTCAAGCTCGACGATCCAAGCTTCACCGCGCCGATCTACGCCAACCTCTTCGACGACACCGTCATCGAGGGCGAAGAGAGCTTCAGTCTCATCTGGTCGCGGTCCCGCCGCCAGAACGGCGACTGACGCTTCCGGCGCCCCGCTCAGCGGGCGGGGCGCCTCTAATTCTAATCCTGAGCCTGATCGTCGAGAAGTGCAGCCGGCTTCACGTCAAGCGCGAGCGCCGCATGCCAAAGGGTGATGATGGTCACGTTCTGCTGGCCGCGCTCCATCGAACTCACATGGGCGCGATCAACGCCCATTTTGGCCGCCAGCGCGTCCTGGCTGATGCCGATTTTCATCCGGTAGTGCTTGAGATTCTTTCCAAAAACGTCACGAATATCCATCCGCAAGTAAAATGCGGATCGCGTATTTTGATGCGACGTATTATAATACGCGGACGACATGCCGACCGAAGCGCACCGCAGTCGTCGCACCGGTGGCATTTCAACCGGCCGGCGCTTGCATGCGTCATGGTTTCCGGTTCATTAACAATTGTGCCACACTCGCCAGGACGCCGATGCCCGCCACCCCGCTTACGATCGCAGATGCCCCGCCGAACGATGCGGCCGTGACCGTCTATGATCGCGATCACCTCAAGCTTTACATGCGACTTCTCGACGCCAATGACGCCGGAGCATCGCTGGAAGAGGTGTCGCCGGTCTTGCTTGGCATCGACGCGAGGGCGGAGCCGGAGCGGGCCCGCCGTGTGCACGACAGCCACCTGTCCCGCGCGCGTTGGATGACCGAACAAGGATATCGGGACATTCTCAGGAACGGTCTTCCCCTGGAATAGGCGGTAGCGATGCACTGTACGCATCGCACGATGCTTGTGCCCGTACTATGCACCCGCCGATTTACGGCGAAACATCCCAACTAGCTGACGCCGTCCAACATTTCGGCGTGTGATTGGGAGAAGTTCGCCATGCCGGCCGACTGGCGCGACGATCACCAATATGATCATTTCGATCAGCTCGACATCTCGGGGCTTGCCTGGGAGTGCCTTCGGCGGAACACGCATTATCGCAAAGACTACGACATGATGCAGGAGGGCGGCGGCGCTCCAGCCGATTGGGGGTTGCGATTTCCCGGTAGACCCGGAGCTCAACGCACTTGGCGCCCCGGTCTTCTGGCTGCCTTCCGCTGCACCCGCAGTGGTTCACCTGATCGCGTCTCTGCCCGACATCGGCCTGACCGCCGCCATTCCTCCCGACAGCATCACAGATCGCGAAACGGGCGACGACGGACTGTCGTGGATGCGATTGGAGAACGGCGTCAATCTTGTCGGTAATCTGGTCGATGATCGGCCTGTAGGTCTCCTGCTTCCTCTCGATGACGCCTGGCCCGTTCGGCTTGCTGCCGCTGACAGACTGTATCGCCAACTTATCGAGCGCGACTCAGATCCGCCGATTACGCCACATCGGCGCGAGCGACTGAAACGCGCCCTCCGCACGATCGACGGACGCCAGAGCGGCGCCAGCTATCGTGCCATTGCCACGGCCTTCTTCGGCGCTGATCGCGTCGCCGCCGAACCGTGAAAGACCAGTTCGCTCAAGGCGCAGGTTGCGCGGCTGGCCACTTACGGGCGGATGATGATCGATCGCGGTTATCGCCAACTTCTTCAGGGCAAAGGCCGCTGAGGCCGCCAATACTTCACAGTGACTGTGCGCCACGGAAGGTTTTCGGTATGTTCATCGGATGACTCAGCCTTCGCAAGACCTTGATTCCAACCTTCCCAGGATTATCGGACGCACGCGCCGGCTGCCGTCTCAGCAACGAGCTGTCTTTGACCAGATATTTCATAGTGGCGGCGGCTACGTTCTCGACTTTTCCGACCGAACCATGGCCGAGTGGTTTGAGGAAAATTTCGACATCCAGATATTCCAAGAACGCTTCCAGGTCGAAGGCGCGAGCAAGGGCAAAACACTCAGAGGCTTTGTCGAGGTCGCTGAACCGCGCCTCGTCGCTCAGGTTCTTCGCGTCTTGTGGGCGTATCGTTGCAGTCTCGATGGCTATGTGGATGCGGACGCCGCGAAAGAAGAGCGCCTGAAAGCATGGCTTGAGCAGTTCACGAATGAGCTTGAAAATGCGTCTACGCTGAACCTCGACGACGCGTTCAAGGACTTCTCGCGCGACACCACGCTGCCCAAACTACGTGCGTCCATCGCCGCCGATCTTGTAGCGGAAAAACCGGATGTCGCACTGGATCGTGTGCATACCTATTGCGTCAAACGCTTCCGCGATCTGCTGGCATCGCGGGACCAGGTCGTCGATGCAAAGACTCCGCTCGACGCCATATTCGGCGCATACGGCAAGGCCTTACGTGATGAAGGCGCCGTCAGCGAGTTCGCCCTGCCGACACTCCGCGTTCAGCACAAGCTCTTCGACGGTCTGAACCAGGCGCGCAACAAGCGCTCTTTCGCCCATGACAATGAGCTCCTCGACGTCTCGGAAGCGCAATTCATCATAGACAGCGTCCTCGCATCGCTTGCGTTTATCGAGCGCATCGAAGCTTCCCGTCAGACACCAGTCGCGGATCTGGACGACGAAATTCCGTTCTGATCGAGCCTGACGAAACGCCGATACCGCCGATCATTTGGGGGTGACGTTTTCGCCGCGCTCTGATCGTCATCCCTCCCGGCGCGCATCTTACGCTTTTCTCGTCTCCGACAGTCCCGCGCTTCCCGCAGCGGGATGGCCTAACCGGAGACGCGACCTATGCCCGATCCCAATGCCGGACTTCCCCCACGCTATTTACGAACGCCTGAAGCGGCCCGTTTTCTCGGCCTTTCGGGGCGGACGCTCGAAAAACATCGCACCTACGGCACGGGACCGCGCTACTCGAAGATCGGCGGGCGTGTCGTCTACGCGATCGAGGATTTGCAAGCCTGGGTTAGCCGGGGAGAGAAGAACTCGACCTCGGACGACACGGGCGACGAGGTGCTGCCCGCCAAGCGGCATGCAGCGATCTCGCCCGCCTATGCACGGAAGGCCCGCTCATGAGCGGCGGCGCCATTGTCGAGCTCGTCTGGATCGAGAAGCAGATCGAGCACTGGATTCGCTTCGGCCGGATCGTGCGGACAACGATCCAGAGCCGTAGCCGCAGCACCGTCGCATTCGATCCCGGCGCCGTCTTCGCCTTCGTCCGCTGGCAGGCAAATGATTTCGGTACGGCGGAAAGCCGGATCGACATCCTGCGCGCGCCCAGAGCAGGTGAGCCCTATGCGACCGTGCCGCATGTGACACCCGGCGGCGACAGTCTGTTGCGTCTCTCCGGCTGGCCCAAAGTCGAACGGGTTCTTCAGTTCGCCGATGCGATCGAAGCGCTCGACATCGACCCCGCTGACGCCGTGCCGGACTATTGGCGCCACGTTCACAACAGGCTGTCTGCAGGCTTGGAGCCGCGCTTCTACACAGCCGTTCAGCATCGCGCCTGGCTCCTGCGCCAAACTTGTCCGCCCGCTCTAAAGACACAGCGCGCCACATCGGCGGGGAGCGCGTCATGACCCGGTTCGGCTACGTCATGACGACCTATTTCTCCGTGCTCGCGATCGGCGGACTGGCCTTCGTCCATGTGAGCCCAAAGCTGATCTGGAACGCGTCCGCGAGCGCGCCCATTGGACTCTACGCCGTCGCGTCGGAAGACGATCTTGCCGTAGGCGATCTGGTCGTCGTCGATCCGCCGAAATCGCTTGCGATCTATCTCGACGAGCGCGGCTATCTGCCTGAAGGCGTGCCGCTCCTCAAGCATATCGCTGCGCTTCCAGGACAGCGTGTCTGCCGCGATGGCGCCGCTGTCACTGTCGACGACATCACCCTGGCGCAGGCTAGGCCGAGCGACCGCTTCGGACGCGACCTGCCCGTTTGGCAGGGCTGCCACATCGTCGCCAGAACAGAGCTCTTCCTCCTGAATCCCAGCCATCCCGACAGTCTCGATGGTCGCTATTTCGGCGCGCTCCCGGCGGACGCCGTGATCGGACGCGCCGTTCCGATCCTCACCGATGAAGACGGCGACGGCCGGTATGTCTGGCGCGCCGATCGCGACGCCGGGGCCTCCCAAAAATCTTCCGACCGCAAATGAAAGGAACTTCCCCATGGCTCAGATCGGTCAATTCACGCGCACAGAAACCGGCTTCACCGGTCGGCTTCACACGCTCATTCTCTACCGTGAAATCACCCTCGTTCCGGCAACACCGTCAGACAGCGAGAACGCACCCGACTATCGCGTCCATCACGGCGATGATGACGGGCCGGAAATCGGCGCCGGCTGGAAACGCACCGGCGAGAAAGCCGGTGAATACATCTCTTTGCAGATCGACGACCCGACCTTTGCGTTTCCGATCCGCGCCAATCTCTTCAAGACCGACGCCGAGGACGGAAATTGGGCGCTCTATTGGAACCGCCCTGCAAAGCGCCCCGAGAAACGCGATGAGCGCGGCTAGACCGTCTCGGCGCTGCGCGATTATGGCGAAGTTCCTCCTCTGCGGTCTGCTCTCCGGCGTGGTTGTCTCTCACGCCGTATCAGCAGAAACCGCATCCTCCAGGACGGAACAAGGCGGCAATTCCTATGCTGCCTTTATCGCCGAAGCTGCGCAGCGCTTCGGCGTCCCCGCGCATGGGATCCTCGCCGTTATGCGCGAGGAAAGCGCCGGCGACGTGCGCGCCGTCAGCGAAAAAGGCGCGATGGGGCTGATGCAGATCATGCCCGACACCTGGGATGAGCTGCGCGCGCGTTACGGTCTGGGGCGCGATCCGTTCGATCCTCGCGACAACATTCTGGCGGGCGCCGCTTATCTCCGTGAACTGCATGACCGCTTCGGATCGCCGGGCTTCCTCGCCGCCTACAATGCGGGACCGACACGCTATGCCGAGCATCTAGCCACAGGTCGCCAGCTACCCAGAGAAACCCGCGATTATGTTGCGGCGCTGGCGCCGCTCATCGGCGCATCGGTTGCAGCGGAACGGCATGAACAGAGTGCGTTTCTGACCGTGGACTGGCGCACAGCGCCGCTATTCGCCGCACATACTGATCGGCAGACGGCTGCTGACGAAACGCACCCAGGCAGCGGCGCCGATGCTTATCCTCCGCACACATCCGGAGCTTCGGACAGCCTATTCCCGCCACATGGAACCGGGGATCAGCGATGATCTCGCTGATTGCACTCTCGCGCAGTCCGTCGTGCGATGGCGTGTTTCCGGGAGGAAGGAAGGGGACGGAAGGCGCAACAACAACGGGAGGGCGAGATAAAAGGCGCGGCACCGATGCCCGCTATGTCATTGTTGTTGTTGGGTATTTCGCCCGCTGCGGTCATGGGCACAGTGCCATCTCATCGCCCAACCCACTGTTTTTATGCGGGTTTCACCGTGCCGCGCGCTTTCAAGCGGGCGCTTTGTCATGAGCGACCGCGATAATGACATGCGCATCCGGCCCGGCCGCATCCGCAACAAGGGGACAAGCGCCCGGAAGGCGCAAAGCTTTGTCGGCCAGGTCATGGGCGCCGCCCGCAAGGCCGGACACACCGGATACAAGCTGAACGGTTCGAAAGGACGTCGTCGCGGATCGCAATTCGGCCGGGGCCGCTTCGCCGGTGCGGCACGGGGGCTCGCGCGCACCCAGCGGCGCGTCGTCGTCAAGGCGCGGATCGTCCGTCATCGTGGCGCACGTTTCCGTTCCGCCCCGCTCGCCAAACACATCGCCTATCTCAAGCGTGAGGGTGTGACCCGCGACGGGCTTGATGCGGGCATGTTCAACGCCGAAGCGGACAGCGTCGATGATCGCGCCTTCGCCGAACGTTGCGAAGAGGACCGCCATCATTTCCGCTTCATCGTCTCGCCCGAAGACGCCGACCGCCTCGAAGACCTGCGCGCCTACACACGCGACCTGATGAGCCAGGCCGAGCGCGATCTCGGCACGAAGCTTGACTGGATCGGCGTCGATCATTGGAACACCGACAATCCGCACATCCATGTTCTCGTGCGCGGCCGAGCGGATGATGGCAAGGACCTCGTCATCGCCCGCGACTATATCAGCCGAGGGCTCCGCAGCCGCGCCGAGCAATTGGTCGAACTGGAGCTCGGGCCGCGCACCGAGCGGGAGATCGCAGCCGGGCTTCAGGCGGAAGTGAAAGCCGAACGCTGGACGGGTCTTGACCGCGCGCTTCAGGGGCTTGCCGATGACGGCGCCGGGGTTGCTGATCTGCGTCCCGGCTCTCCCGAACCGCGCGATCCGCAACTGCGCAGACTTCTTATCGGTCGCGCCCAGATGCTGGAGCGGCTCGGCCTCGCCGACAGGCTCGCCCCCGCGGTCTGGTCCCTGAAACCGGGCGCACAGGAAACGTTGCGCGATCTTGCCGAGCGTGGCGACATCATCAAGACCATGCACCGCGCCATGTCCGGCGGACCAGGACGCACACAAACGGACTTCGCGATCGAGGAAACACCGAGCGTCCCAGTCCTGGGACGGCTGGTCGAGCGCGGACTTCATGACGAGTTGCGCGGCGAGGCCTATGCCGTGATCGACGCGGTGGACGGCCGCGTCCATCATCTGCGCTTCAGCGATCTCGACGCCACGGGCGACACGCCCGAAGGCGGGATTGTTGAAACGCGGGTCTGGCGCTCGGACGATGGAGGCCATCAGCGTATGGCCCTCGTCGGCCGCTCTGACGTCAATCTCCAAACCCAGATCGGTGCGAACGGCGCGACCTGGCTCGATCGGCTGCAACTCGCCAGGACCCAAGCGCCGCTCAGCATGGGCGGCTTCGGCGCTGAAGTTCGCGACGCGCTCGACCGGCGCGCCGATCATCTGGTCGCCGAGGGGCTTGCGACAAGGAACGGACGACGCGTCACCTTCGCCCGGGATCTCCTGAAGACGTTGCGCGAACGGGAGCTCGACGCAGCGGCCGCCACTATCGAAGCCGAGACCGGCTTGCTTCGCAGAAATTCTGCAGAAGGCGATCGCATCTCGGGCACTTATCGCCAGCGTCTCGATCTCGCCTCAGGCCGTTTCGCCATGGTCGATGACGGCCTCGGCTTCGAACTCGTCCCGTGGAAACCCCAGCTCGAACGCCATCTCAGCCAGACCGTGATGGGAACGATGACGCCGGGCGGTGGGATCGACTGGAGCCTTGGCCGCAAGCGCGGGCTTGGCATCTGAGCATTGCCCGGAAGGAAAAGACATGCCGATCAAGACACAGCCAACACAGGCCACCAAAATCCTCTGGGGCCAGATCATCATTGTCTCGCTCGTTGTGGTCGGTTTCATCTGGGCCGCAACACAGTGGACCGCATGGCGGCTCGGCTTTCAGCCTCAGCTCGGCGCGCCGACGACGGACATTCTCGGATGGCCGATCTATCCGCCCTGGAGCTTCTTCGTCTGGTGGTATTTCTACGACGCCTATGCGCCGCGTGTGTTCGTCGAAGGCGCGATCATTGCCGGCAGCGGCGGGATCGCCGCGATCGGTGTCGCGATTTTCCTCTCCGTCCTCCGGGCTCGCGAGGCGCGCGACGTAACCACCTACGGCTCAGCCCGATGGGCGGAGCGGAAGGACGTTGAATCGTCCGGGTTGCTTGCCGCGGACGGCGTCGTGCTTGGCCGCTTCGAGAACCACTACCTCCGGCATGACGGCCCGGAGCATGTGCTCTGCTTCGCGCCAACCCGCTCGGGCAAGGGCGTCGGCCTCGTCGTCCCGAGTCTCTTGACCTGGCCGGGCTCGGCCATCGTCCATGACATCAAGGGAGAGAATTGGCAGCTCACCGCCGGGTGGCGGGCGCGGTTCACCCGCACCATCCTGTTCGATCCGACCGACGCGAAGAGCGCGGCCTACAATCCACTGCTCGAAGTCCGGCGCGGCGACAGCGAAGTACGCGACGTCCAGAACGTCGCCGACATCCTCGTCGATCCGGAAGGTCTGCTCGAACGCCGGAACCATTGGGAGAAGACCAGCCATTCGCTGCTCGTCGGCGCGATCCTCCATGTCCTCTACGCTGAGGCGGACAAGACGCTCGCCGGCGTCGCCGCCTTCCTCTCTGATCCGGGCCGGCCGATCGAGGCGACGCTCGCGGCGATGATGCGCACCCCACATCTTGGCGACCGGCCGCACCCGGTCGTGGCGCAGGCGGCGCGTGAACTCCTCAACAAGTCGGAAAACGAACGCTCCGGTGTTCTGTCTACGGCGATGAGTTTTCTGGGCCTCTATCGCGATCCCGTCGTCGCTAGGGTCACGAGCCGCTGCGATTGGCGGATCAAGGATCTGGTCTCCGGCGCGCGGCCGACCACGCTCTATCTCGTCGTGCCGCCCTCCGACATCAGCCGCACAAAGCCGCTCGTCCGGCTTGTGCTGAACCAGATCGGACGCAGGCTGACAGAAGAGTTGAACGCCAATCGCAAGCGCCATCGCCTGTTGCTTATGCTCGACGAGTTTCCCGCGCTCGGGCGTCTCGATTTCTTCGAGAGTCAGCTTGCCTTCATGGCAGGCTATGGGCTCAAGGCATTCCTCATCGCCCAGTCCCTCAATCAGATCGAGAAGGCCTACGGCCAGAACAACGCCATCCTCGACAACTGCCATGTTCGGGTGAGCTTCGCGACGAATGACGAACGCACCGCCAAGCGCGTGTCCGACGCCCTCGGCACGGCGACCGAGATGCGGGCGATGAAGAACTACGCCGGGCACAGATTGTCGCCCTGGCTTGGCCATCTCATGGTCTCCCGGCAAGAGACCGCGCGGCCTTTGCTGACGCCCGGCGAGATCATGCAACTTCCCCCCGATGATGAAATCGTTCTCATCTCTGGCGCGCCGCCGGTCCGGGGGAAGAAGGCGCGCTACTATGCCGACCCGCAGCTCAAGACACGCATCCAGTCGCCGCCGAACCTTATCGCTGAAGTAGCCGCACCAAACGAAGTGCAGAGGGATGATTGGAGCGGCCGAGCGCCCATCGTTGCTCCCAAGCCCCGGAAGAAGAGGTCTGGCGATGCGGGCGAAGACGCCGATGGGGGTATCCGCCGCGAGCCTGAATTGCCCGAGCATGAAGACATCGCGCCGGAACCGGCGCAGTCGGCACGGGAGGAGTTCGCGAGTCTCGACGACGAGCCGGATGACGACGCGCAGCGCGCCCGCCAGATGCAGGGCCGCTTCCGGAGCATCGCCCGGCAGGCCTCGCTTGATCCCGATGACGGCATCGATCTTTGAGGCTCGCCATGAAGAAAGATCGGCTCAATGTCTATTTCGATCCGTCGTTGTCAGCGGAGCTCGACGCGCTGGCGGCGCGGCGCAAAGTTTCGAAATCTCAGATCGTGGAAGCGGCGCTGGCCTCCTATCTCTCACCGGACGCCGCCGATCAGCGTGAGGCAGCGATCACGCGGCGTCTCGATCGGCTGACTCGCGCCGTCGAACGCCTTGAGCGGGACGTGACCATCGGCAACGAAGCGGTCGCTCTGTTTGTCCGTTTCTGGCTTACGACGACTCCGCCATTACCAGAGTCGATGCGCGATGCTGCGCAAGCGAAAGGCCGCGAGCGGTATGAAGGCTTTGTGAAGACCCTTGGTCGACGCTTGGCGAAGGGCAACTCATTGGTGAAGGAAGTGTCTGAGGACATTAGGTGACTGTTCTGGTCAATAACGTCTTTGAGCCTATTTTGAATATCGATGTTTTCCGGCATGATTGACGGATAAACAATGCCTGCATTGATCTCGTTGCATGTATTTGTACCCGTCATTTGCTGGAGGGCTTGTCTATGCGATTTGTCGCGATCGACGTTGAAACCGCAAACGCTGACATGGCTTCGATCTGTTCTATTGGAGTAGTTGCTTTCGAGAATGGCGCGATTGCGACAGAATGGTATTCCCTCATCGATCCGGACGACTTCTTCGATCCCGTCAACATTTCGATCCATGGTATCTCGGAAGGCGATGTGCAAGGCGCACCGACATTCAGTGACGCAGCATCCGAAATTGCCCGATTCCTTGGTGGACAGGTCGTTGTTACTCATACGCACTTCGACCGTGTCGCGATGCGCCAAGCAGCGGGTCGGTGGTCGATCACTGCCCCTTCCTGCACATGGCTCGACTCCGCACGCGTCGCACGTCGCGTTTGGTCAGAGTGCGCACAGTCGGGTTACGGTTTGGCCAACGTCTGCAAGATGATCGGTTACACCTTCGAGCATCACAACGCTTTGGAGGATGCCAAGGCGGCGGGCCATGTCATGCTTGCCGCGATGCAGGAAAGCGGTCTCGACCTCGATGCAATGCAGAGACGAGTCCTGCAACCTATAGACCCATCATCAACCGGCGCGGCCTCAATCACACGTGACGGAAATCCTGATGGACCTTTTGCAGGTGAAGTGATTGTGTTCACAGGTGCACTTGAGATACCGCGTCGCGAGGCTGCTGATCTTGCGGCGTCGGCTGGGTGCACCGTGGCGAACAGCGTGACGAAGAAGACGACGATGCTCGTCGTCGGTGACATGGACGTGACCAAATTGGCCGGACATGACAAATCCTCGAAGCATCGGAAGGCAGAAGACCTTGTCTCTGCCGGTCAGCCGCTCCGCATCATCCGCGAGACTGACTTCAAAGAGCTAGTTGCACTTGGATAGCTGGACTCGGCCACTTGATCTATGACCGCTCGGTTCGCAAACCCGCCCTTATTCAACTCCGCGACCTACGCAATTTCCTGCCGTTCCACGCCGTTGTACTACTACGCCTTCTAAGCTGTTGCCGCTGAGCCTTTAACGGTCTTCTTGATCGACCCCGTAATCCAATGCGGGGCCGCCAATGACCGTCCACACATTCAAATCCGAAGCGCTCGCTCGTGGCGCACGCATGCTCAGGACCGCTCTGGGAGCTGATGTAGCTGCATGGCTCGAAGACCCTGCAGTTGTCGAGGTGATGCTCAATCCGGACGGACGTCTTTGGGTAGACCGGCTATGCGAAGGTCTCGCCGACACAGGTGAAGAGCTCTCCGCCGCTGACGGCGAACGCATCGTCCGTCTGGTTGCGCACCATATCGGCGCAGAGGTCCATGCAGGATCCCCGCGTGTGTCCGCGGAGCTGCCGGGAACGGGGGAGCGGTTCGAGGGGCTGTTGCCGCCTGTCGTCGCCGCGCCGGTCTTCGCGATCCGCAAACCGGCCGTCGCCGTCTTCACGCTCGAAGACTATGTCCGCGCCGGGATCATGCCGGACGATGCGGCGGCGGCATTGTGCGACGCCATCACATCCCGCGCCAACATCCTTGTCGCCGGCGGCACCTCGACCGGCAAAACCACTCTTACCAACGCGCTGCTCGCAGAGGTCGCCAAATCCTCCGACCGCGTCGTTCTGATCGAAGATACGCGTGAACTCCAATGCCTGACGCCCAACCTTGTCGCTCTGCGGACCAAGGATGGCGTTGCGTCGCTCTCCGATCTCGTTCGCTCCTCGCTCCGCCTTCGTCCTGACCGCATTCCCATTGGAGAGGTGCGCGGCGCTGAGGCGCTCGATCTCTTGAAAGCCTGGGGCACCGGCCATCCCGGCGGCATCGGCACCATCCATGCCGGTTCAGCGCTCGGTGCGCTGCGCCGCCTCGAACAACTCATCCAGGAAGCCGTCGTCACCGTGCCCCGCGCGATGATCGCAGAGACGATCGACCTGATCGCCGTCCTCTCGGGGCGCGGATCGGCGCGCCGGCTTTCCGAGCTCGCTCGCGTCGAGGGCCTCGATGCGACCGGGGATTACCAGATCCAACCACTTCTTCACCCCCAGACAGGAGACCATCCATGACCAAAACCACAATTCTCTATCCACGCTGGCCGCTCTACGCGACGGCGCTTGCGTTCAGCCTTCTGCTCGTCGCGCCCGCCCATGCGGCGGGCTCGGGCATGCCCTGGGAGGCGCCGCTCCAGTCAATCCTGGAATCCATCGAAGGGCCGGTCGCCAAGATCGTCGCGGTGATCATCATCATCGTCACGGGACTGACGCTCGCCTTCGGCGACACCTCTGGCGGTTTTCGCCGCCTCGTGCAGATCGTCTTCGGCCTCTCCATAGCCTTCGCGGCGTCGAGCTTCTTCCTGTCCTTCTTCTCGTTTGGCGGCGGAGCACTGATCTGATGCGCGAGCTGGCCGACATTCCGGGCTTTTACGCGCCCGTCCACCGCGCCTTGGTCGAGCCGATCCTGCTCGGCGGCGCCCCCCGCACGGTGGCCATTGCCAACGGCACGCTCGCAGCGGCCGTCGGACTTGGCCTCAGGCTCTGGGTGGTCGGGATCGCACTCTGGCTTGTCGGCCATCTCCTCGCGGTCTGGGCCGCAAAACGCGACGCCCAGATCGTCGATGTCGCGCGCCGGCATCTCCGTTTCCCAACCTGGTTCGGAGTCTGAGCGATGATGCGCCTTGCCGAATATCGCTCGACCACCTCGCTATTGGCAGATTTTCTTCCGTGGGCGGCGCTTGTCGCGGAGAGCGTCATCCTCAACAAGGATGGCAGTCTGCAACGCACCGCACGGTTTCGGGGGCCTGACCTCGACTCCGCGACGCCGTCAGAGCTCGTCGCCGTGTCCGGCCGGCTCAACAACGCCCTACGCCGGCTTGGATCGGGTTGGGCGGTGTTCGTCGAAGCGCAGCGGGCGCCGGCGCGCGATTATCCGCTCTCTGAATTTTCTGATCCGGTCTCCGCCCTCGTCGACGCGGAGCGACGCGCCCAGTTTGAAGATGCGTCCAGACATTTCGAAAACAGCTACTTCCTGACTTTCGTCTGGATGCCGCCGCTCGACGATACGAGCCGCGCGGGACGATGGCTTTATGAGGACGCACCTGACAGCGGCCTCAACCCGCAAGAGCATGTCGAGAGTTTTACGGCGCGGACGGATCGTCTGCTCGATCTCCTCGACGGCTTCATGCCGGAGGCCGCCTGGCTCTCCGACGAAGAGACACTGACCTTTCTGCATTCGACTGTTTCGACGCGCCGCCAGCGCGTGCGCGTACCGGAAACGCCGATGCATCTCGATGCGCTCCTGGCCGACAGCGCGCTCGTCGGCGGGTTGGCGCCGAGTTTGGGCGGGGCGCATCTGCGCAGCCTCTCCATCATCGGGTTCCCCACGGCCACATGGCCGGGACTGCTGGATGAGCTCAACAGCCAACCCTTCGAATATCGCTGGGTCACGCGCGCTATCTGCCTCGACAAGACCGACGCGACCAAACTGCTGACGCGCATCCGCCGGCAATGGTTCGCTAAGCGCAAATCCATCGCCGCGATCCTGAAAGAGGTGATGACCAACGAGGCTTCGACGCTGCTCGATAGCGACGCGGCGAACAAGGCCGCCGACGCCGATGAAGCCTTGCAAGAGCTTGGCGCCGACATAGCGGGCGCCGCCTACATCACCGCTACGCTGACCGTCTGGGATGAGGACGAAGCCGTCGCGGACGCCAAGCTAAAGGCGGCGGAAAAGGTCATTCAGGGTCGTGACTTCACCTGCATGCCCGAGACTTTGAACGCCATCGAGGCGTGGCTTGGCTCGTTGCCCGGCCATCTCTACGCCAATGTCCGTCAACCGCCGGTTTCTACGCTCAATCTCGTCCACATGATCCCGATCTCGGCGGTCTGGGCAGGACCGCCGCGAAACGATCATCTGGACGGTCCGCCGCTCTTTTACGCGGAGACGGAAGGCTCAACCCCGTTTCGCTTTTCGCCTCATGTCGGCGACGTCGGGCACACACTGGTCGTCGGTCCGACCGGCGCGGGCAAATCCGTGTTGCTGGCGTTGATGGCGCTGCAATTTCGCCGCTACGGGCGTAGCCAAGTCTTCGCCTTCGACTTCGGCGGCTCGATCCGCTGCGCGACCGTCGCCTGTGGCGGAGACTGGCAGGATCTCGCCGGCGCGCTCTCGGATGACGAAGCCGCCGTCCAGCTTCAACCGCTCCGCAACATTGACGAAATGAGCGAGCGCGCCTGGGCGCAGGACTGGCTATCCGGCCTGATCGCGCGCGAAGGCGTCACCATCGATCCGGTCGCACGGGATCATCTCTGGTCGGCGTTGATGTCTCTCGCCTCAGCGCCGGTCAGAGAACGAACGCTCACAGGGCTTTCCGTACTATTGCAGTCAACCGAACTCAAACAGGCATTGGCGCCGTTCTGTCTTGACGGTCCCTTCGGACGTTTGCTCGACGCCGAAACAGAAGAGCTCGGAACGGCCGACTTCCAAGCCTTCGAGACAGAAGGACTGATCGGATCGGCCGCGGCGCCCGCCGTGCTCGCCTATCTGTTCCATCGGATTGAGGATCGCCTCGACGGACGGCCGAGCCTCATCATCGTCGATGAAGGCTGGCTCGCGCTCGATGACGGGACGTTTGGCGGCCAGCTCCGCGAATGGCTGAAGACTCTGAGAAAGAAGAACGCGTCCGTCCTCTTCGCCACGCAGTCGCTCGCCGATATCGACAATTCCGCGATTGCGCCGGCCATCATCGAGAGCTGCCCCACGCGGATATTCTTGCCGAACGAGCGCGCCTTCGAACCGCAGGTCGCCGACATCTACCGCCGCTTCGGCCTCAATGAACGCCAGATCGAGATCGTCGCGCGGGCCATGCCGAAGCGGGACTATTACTGCCAGTCGCGGCGCGGCAATCGGCTTTTCTCGCTCGGTCTCGGCGAGGTCGCACTCGCCTTCACGGCCGCATCGTCGAAGACCGATCACGCCGCCATCACCGACATCCTCGCCGAACACGGACGAGACGGCTTCGCCGCAGCCTGGCTCGCCCGTCGCGGTCTTGATTGGGCGGTCGAACTGCTCGGCCAAGCACCTGATCCGATCCCATCCCCTCAAACCACGGAGATCACTCATGCGTAAGAAACTCGCCGCCCTCATGATAACTGGCGCAATCGCCTTGGCGCCGATGCAACCGGCCTATGCGCTGTTCGGCGTCGGCGACGTCGTCATCGATCCGACCAACCTCGCGCAGAACATTCTCACCGCCGCGCGCACCCTCGAAATGATCAACAATCAGATCACGCAGCTTCAGAACGAGGCGCAGATGTTGATCAACCAGGGACGCAACCTCGCAAACCTGCCGCACTCATCGTTGGCGCGTCTGCGGTCGATCATGCAGCAGACGGAAGATCTGTTGGGCGAAGCCCAGCGCGTTAGATACGTCGTCTCCGAAATCGAACGCGTCTTCTCCGAACAATATGGAGACGCCGCAGCAACCGGCGATTTCGCCGCCATGAACGCCAATGCCGAGGCGCGCTGGCGGACCTCGGTTGCCGGCTATGAAGACGCATTGAAGGTCCAGGCCGGCGTCGTCGGCAATATTGAAGCGACGCGCGCGGAACTCAGCACTCTCGTCTCGCAAAGCCAGGGTGCGGTCGGCGCCTTGCAGGCGGCGCAGGCCGGCAATCAACTTTTGGCATTGCAAAGCCAACAGATGACGGACCTTACCGCCGCCATCGCGGCGCAGAACCGCGCGGACGCGCTGGACGCGGCTCGGCGCGCCTCCGCTGAAGCGCAGGGGCGGGAGAACCTCAGCCGTTTCCTCGACTACGGGACCGGCTACACGCCAACCGCCGTCAGCATGTTCCGGTAAGTTCCGTGCGCAGCTCTCCCGACCAAATCATCAGGCTCGTCGCCATCGCCTTGGGCGGGCTCGCTGCACTCTTCGCCGCGGTTGAGCTGGCGAGCACGGTCGCTCCGGAAACGCCTTCGGTTCCGCCCGTGACCGACGATCCGTTGCAGGCGGAACTTTCTCGCTGCCGGACGGTGACGCCGGAAGAGCTGGAAACCGACACGACGTGTCGCGCCGCCTGGGCAGAGCAGCGCCGCCGGTTTCTCGGGCTTCCCGGCGACGATCCCGAGAAGGAGTAGGACATGGGCGGCGTTGGCGTCATTGACCGGTTCCTGCAGGTCTTCACCTCCTACATCGACAGCGGCTTCGGCCTGCTCGGCGGTGATGTCGCCTTCCTCGCAACGACGCTGATCGTCATCGACGTGACGCTCGCCGCGCTCTTCTGGGCCTGGGGCGCCGACGACGACATCCTCGCCCGGCTCATCAAGAAAACGCTCTTCGTCGGCGTCTTCGCCTACATCATCGGCAACTGGAACGCGCTCGCCCGCATAGTTTTCGAAAGCTTCGCCGGGCTCGGTCTCATCGCTTCGGGAGGCAGCCTTAGCCCCGGCGAGCTGCTTCAGCCCGGCCGCATCGCCGAGATCGGCCTTGATGCGGGCCGTCCGATTCTCGCGTCGATTTCCGATCTGATGGGCTTTGTCTCTTTCTTCGAGAATTTCCTCCAGATCATCATTCTGTTGTTCGCCTGGTTGGTCGTCCTCCTGTCCTTCTTCATTTTAGCGATCCAGCTCTTCGTCACGCTGATCGAGTTCAAGCTCGCCACGCTGGCCGGCTTCATCCTCGTGCCCTTCGGCCTCTTCAACAAAACCGCCTTCATGGCCGAGCGGGTGCTCGGGCTGGTGATCTCGTCCGGGGTCAAGGTGCTGGTGCTCGCCGTGATCGTTGGCATCGGCTCGACCATCTTTGGCGAGTTCACCGCCGGGTTCACGGGCGAGCCGACAATCGAAGACGCCATGGCCATCGTTCTGGCCGCGCTCTCCATACTCGCGCTCGGCATCTTCGGTCCGGGCATCGCCAACGGCATCGTCTCGGGCGGACCGCAACTCGGCGCAGGCGCTGCGGTTGGCGCAGGCCTCGCCGCCGGCGGGCTTGCTGTCGGCGGGGTCGCTGGCGCCCGGATGGCCGTGGGAGCGGCCGGCGCAGGAGCGCGCGGCGCTGCGGCAGTCGCCGGTGGCGCCTCGACCGCCTACAGCATGGGAAGCGCGGCCGCTGGCGGCGGCGCTTCCGGCGTAGCCGCCGGTCTCGCCAGCGTTGGAAAAGCCGGCGTCGGCGCCGCTACGAACCCGCTCCGCCGTTCCATGAGCGGAAGCTACCGCTCCGGCGCGCGCGCGGCCTTCGAAGCGACCGGCGGCAGGTTCAGTAACAGCCCCGACGTCTCGCCCTCTGCCAGTAGCGGACCGCCAGCCTGGGCGCGTCGCATGAAACAACAGCAAACCCTTCACCACGGCGCCGCCGTCGCCGCCCATGCCGTTCGCTCCGGCGACCATGGCGGCGGCGGGACCGCTGTCAGCCTTTCGGAGAAATCATGATGTTCCGTCGCCCGAGCGTTCGTTATTCCAAGACTCCCGAGCCCGTCACGCCGTATCAGAAGGCCGCGCAGGTCTGGGACGAACGCATCGGATCGGCCCGCGTGCAAGCCAGGAACTGGCGGCTGATGGCGTTCGGCTCCCTGCTGCTCTCAGGCGGGCTCAGCGCCGCGCTGGTCTGGCAGTCCACACAAGGGACGATCACGCCCTATGTCGTCGAAGTGGACAGGCTCGGCGCGGCGCAAGCCGTGACGCCCGCCGCCGCCGACTTCCGACCGACCGATCCGCAGATCGCTTATCACCTCTCGCGCTTCATCGAGAATGTGCGCCAGATTCCCGCCGATCCGATCGTGCTGCGCCAGAACTGGCTGCACGCGTATGATTTCACGACCGACAAAGGTGCGCTGGCGCTCAACGACTACGCCAGGGTGAACGACCCCTTCGCCAAGGTTGGCGACACCCAGACCTCCGTCGAAGTCTCCAGCGTTATCCGCGCCTCCGAGAGCAGCTTCCGCATCGCCTGGATCGAGCGCCGCTACGCCAACGGCCAACTCGCCGCCACCGAACGCTGGACCGCCATTCTCACTATTGTTTTGCAGCAGCCGCGCGATGCCGAGCGCCTGCGCAAAAACCCGCTCGGCATCTTCGTCAACGCCATCAACTGGTCCCGGGAGTCCGCCCAATGATAAAATCAATTCGCCTGAACAAAGCCTCCATCGCAGTTCTGCTTGCCGCTTCGGCGCTGTCGGGCTGCGCGACGTTCAAGCCACCCGAAATCGCCTATGACGAGCCACCCATCGAAGCGACGCTTCTTCCTGAGCCCGAGCACCCTGTGCGTATCGTCGAACGCGCCGAACTGCTTCCATTGCCGGGGCAGCTCAAGCCAGTTGATGGGGAAGCGCCGGAACCGGAAGCTGCCAATCCCGCCGAACGGGTGAATGAAGCGAACGCCGCCGCGCGCATGGAGCCTGTGCGCGACGGGTTCATCAACGCGGTGCAGCTCTACCCCTACAGCGAAGGCGCACTCTATCAGGTCTACGCGTCGCCGGGACAGATCACCGACATCGCCCTGCAGCCCGGCGAGAGCCTGGTCGGCTCCGGCCCTATTGCGGCCGGCGACACGGCGCGCTGGATCATCGGCGACACGCAAAGCGGTTCGGGCAGCTCCCAGCGCATCCACATTCTGGTCAAACCGACACGGCCCGATCTTCAAACCAACCTTGTCATCAACACCGACAAGCGGACCTACCACCTCGAACTGAGAGCGAACCCCTCCGCCTATATGGCGTCCGTCTCCTGGACCTACGCCGAGGATGCCTTGATCGCCCTTAGGCGGCGCAATGCCGAGGCTGAATCTGCTCTGCCGATCGAACGTGACGTGGCGCTCGACTCTCTGCGTTTCCGCTACCGGATCGAGGGCGACCGCACGCCCTGGCGGCCGCTGCGCGCTTTCGACGATGGGCGGCAGGTCTTCATCGAGTTTCCGCGCGGGATCGGCCAGGGCGAGATGCCGCCGCTTTTTGTCATTGGGCCCGAAGGCAAAGGCCAGCTCGTCAACTACCGCATCCGCCGCAACTACATGATCGTCGATCGGCTCTTCGCCGCCGCCGAGCTACGCCTCGGCGACGAACAAAAACGGGTACGGATCGTCCGCACCGACGGCGTGCGACAAGCCGTAGCCGCACACCATGCCTCCGGTGGAGGTCGCGAATGAGCGAGAAACCCGAGAAAAGTCCCGAGATCGAAGACGGGGAGGACATCGCTGCGTCGCTGAGACTGCGCGCCGATCCACCGCGTGTGATGCGGCTCTCACGCCGGACGCTCATGGTTCTGGGAACGGTAGGCGGTCTTGGGCTCGGGGCCATCCTGATCGTTGCCCTGCAGAACCGCGAACCTGTCGATGGTCCGCAAGAGCTCTATTCCACAGAGCGCATTCAGGAAGCCGAAGGCCTGTCGCGCCTGCCGGCGGATTACACGGATGTGCCGCAGCTCGGGCCGCCGCTGCCTGGCGAACTCGGACGGCCGATCCTGTCAGCACAACGGCGCGGCGAGCCGGTCCCCTCGCCAGTCGTCACCACCCCGGCCGCCGATCCGGAGGAACAGCGCCGCGCCCAGGAAATGGAAGCGGCTCGCCTCAGCCAACTCTTCGCTGATGCCAACACGACCGTTCGGGAACCACTGCAAACCACGCAAGTGGCTGCCGCTCCATCCACCGCCGAGTCATTCTTTCCCGCCGATGCGGCTTCCGCCGCGCCGGACGCGACGGAACGGCGCGAGGCCTTTCTCGACGAACCTGTCGATCGCCGCACGACGAGCCCCGACCGGCTTACCGATCCGCCGAGCCCGTATGTCGTCCAGGCCGGCGCGGTCATTCCGGCGGCGCTTGTTACCGGCCTGCGCTCTGATCTTCCCGGCCAGATCACTGCCCAGGTGACATCCCACGTCTATGACAGCCCGACGGGGCGTTTCCTGCTGATCCCTCAAGGGTCGCGCCTCATCGGCGAATATGACAGCCGTGTCGCCTTCGGGCAGAGCCGCGTGCTTCTTGCCTGGACACGGCTGATCCTGCCCAACGGCCGCTCCATCACCCTTGAACGCCAACCCGGCGCCGACGAAGCCGGCTACGCCGGGCTCGAAGATGGCGTCGATCATCACTGGGGACGTCTGTTCATGGCGGCCGGGCTCGCCACCATCCTGAATATCGGGGTGGAGCTTGGCGCCGACGATGATGACGACATCGCCCGCGCCATTCGTGAGGGAACGCAGGACACCGTCGGTCGCGCCGGCGACGACATTGTTCGTCGTCAAATTTCAATTCCACCGACCCTGACCATTCGACCGGGTTTCCCGGTGCGGGTCATGGTCACCCGCGATTTGGTCCTCGAACCGGAAGAAGAAACCCGATGAGCAAGTTGAAGCTAGACGATATTCGTGACCACAAGCCGATCAAGCTGACCGTGGAACTGCCAGCGCAAGTGTATCGGGATCTAACGGTCTATGCGGAGATTCTTGGTGCTGAGAATGGTCAGGAACTGGAACCAGCGAAACTGATCGCACCGATGCTGGAACGGTTCATGAAAACTGATCGAGGGTTCGCCAAGCTCAGGAAAGAACGCCGTTATTCTGCGCCTCAATCCGCGCCAGAGAGATGAACCGGCGGAGTGCAGGGTTGTCGTTTTCGGGACGCCAGATGAGCGAAAACGGGATCGTCTCGTCTTCGTCGCCGATCGGAACGAAGGTGACGTTCGGATACCGAACGCCGCGCCAATGGTCCGCGACGAGGCTGACGCCGAAACCCAGACCGACCAAGTTCATAACGCCTTCTCTTCCAAGTCGGTGACGTCGGAAATTCACAGTCCGGCCTAAGCCGCTTAAGCGCCGTAAGATGTAGTCGTGAATTTCCTGACCGGGCTCGCAGTTGCTGACGACGAATGTCTCTTCCCGGACATCGTCCCAGCGGAGCCGAGTCAACTTGGCCCAATGGTGGTCGGAAGCGACTGCGAGGAAGATCTTTTCATCTGCAAAAAGCAGGCCGTCACCGTCTTCCGGGCTCGGCTCGCCCGATGCCAGCACCGCGTCCACGCGACGGTGGCTGAGCAACGAAAGGAGTTCGCCTCTGTTTGCCTCGGTCAGGTAAAGATCGACGTTTTCATGCTCCACTCTGAACCGATTGATGAGCGCACGAAAAGGGCCATGCGATAAAGAGGCGATCAATCCGATAGTTAGATCTCCATTTCCGGCAACGCCACTGGCCCTCGCGGTGTCCACTGCACTGGCCAGATCGGATAGGACCGCGCGGCCAAGCGCGGAAAAGCGTTTACCCGCTGACGTCAGTTGCGCACCGCTGGCCCGACGTTCGAAAAGCGAGACTCCAAGATGGTCTTCGAGGCGTTGCACCCGCCGACTGACCGCCGGTTGTCCGACGCCCAGCCTCTGTGCAGCTCGGCGGAAGCCGCCCACCTCTGCGACAGTGAGGAAGCTGATAAGCTGCGAGATTTCGACGCCCGCCAGATCAATGCCTGACGCAGGGACCACTAAGTCGTGATAGTTGCTTTTCTTATTCATCCTCAAAGCTGACGAACCGAGCAGGATCGCGCGGAGGCCGTCATCCGCAGTTCCCCTTGAAGCGCCGCGCCGGATCAAGCGAACGATCCCGTCGTCGTCAGCTCGCGCATCGCTGCGTCGGTCGCCTCTAGAGCGCCTTCAAGCAAGCCGCCATTCGTCTCCGCCTGTTCCGAGCCCGCGAACAAGAGCCGGTCCTCCCACGCCCCTACAGGTGCCGGAAGCCGACGGTATCGCGGATGCGTCGCGGGTATGCTGCGGTCGGCCGCCATCGCGGTCGCCCTCTCGTTCGACCAATCGACCATGCGCATTCCCAGCGGCGTGGTCGCCTCGGTACCGAAAAGCCGCGTGAGCTGCTCGATGGCCGCGCGCTCGATCTCCGGGCCGCGGCCCGTTCGCGAGGTGGCATTCAAGCCCACGAAGCCGAACAGCGCACCCCGCGTGCCGTCCGAGGGAGAGGCGTCGTGGATTTCTACGAGCGGTCCCACCCGGCTAATCGCGTCGCCACACAGGCCTTGCCCTCGCCAGAAGGGCGATTGGTAGCTCGCCACGAACTTGGCGTGTCCCGCCATCCAAGTCGGCACCTCGTCCATCCTCCTGCGCATGGTCGGATCGAGTGGCGGGTCGCAGACAAGGGTCGCCGCGATCCTAGGCGGAAGGGCGAGGACGATCCGGGCGGCGCGGTGACGCGTGCCATCCGTGAACGTCAGAACGCCGTCAGAACTGATGGATGCGACCGGGGCGTTCGCATGCAACCGGTCGGTCGGCAGCGCGCTTGAGATCCCGTCAGTGATCGCGCCCATCCCACCTTGCACGCGGAGCGCACCCGCCATCGTCGCCATGCCGGGCACGCGCCGTCGGCCGGCAGCATCCTCGAACATGAGGTCGCCGGAGGCGTGCTGCTCGAACACTTCTAGACCCAGACGTCTCACCAGAGCGGCCATGCGTGGTTGGCTGGGCCAGAACCAGGACGGCCCGAGGTCGAGCGGCGCGCCGTCCACCCATTCGGTCAAAACTCGCCCGCCGAAGCGCGACCGCGCCTCGAAAAGGTGTGCATCGGCGCCCGCTGCGAGCAACCTCTCGAGGAGCGTGAGGCCGCTCAACCCGCCTCCGACGATAGCGACGTCCATCCGGCTCACGGACTGGGTGATCGCGTAGTCGCCGCGACGGCTTGCGCGGTGAGGTGCCCAGTCTTGATCCAGAGCGTCGCGCCCTCCGGTCCCGCCCGTGCCACGAGCGGTACGCCGTCCGGCTGGCGCGCCCAGGTGCCCGAGGGCCAATCGTCGCCCAGGACGACAAGGGCCCCTTCGAGGACCAGCAGCTCCGCGCCGCCTACTCCGTCGTGGTCCAGCATGGCCTCTGCTTCGAGAGCGACCGCCCGCACCTGCTCGTCTTCGGTGCTATGGAGCAGCGTCTCTCTGACGCCGCCGATCTCTGGGGCGGATGCGAGTTGGCCTGCCAGGTCGACGTCAAACCCCAAGGTGTCGTCATTGGAGAACTGGTGCAGCTTCACGAAGATCGTGCAGCCATCCTTCGTGTGTGGCGCATGGGCCGTGCCGATCGGGTTGCGTACGTAGGTGCTAGTCGGAAAATCGCCCGTCTCGTCCGAAAATGTTCCGTCGAGCACCAGGTACTCTTCCCCGCCCCCATGGGTGTGCGTGGGAAAGGACGATCCGGGAGCGAAGCGCACCAGCGAAGTCGCGCGTGCGACTTCGCCGACAGCGCCGTCGAGCGACACTCGGTCGAGCATGCAGCGCTCGACGCCGCCCGTCGGCGAGGGCACCCATCGCCGATCTTGGGGGCGGATCGTGACGGGGGCGTCGAAGTCCGCGTTGACGAGCATCACGGCTGCGTCCCTTTGAAGGCGAGTAGATGGGTGCCGTGCGTCACTGCCGCGCCAGCCCGAAGCGCCGCGGCGACAAAGGTCGCCTCGGCCAACTCCTCGGGCGTCGCACCGGCGGCGGTCGCAGCGCGTCTGTGGACTTCCACACAGTAGCCGCACTGTGTCGTCAGGGCGACGCCGAGGGCGATGAGCTCCTTGTATTTCTTCGGGATCGCTCCGTCCTTGAGCGCAGCTTCGTCGAAGGCTTTGAACGCGGCCCACGGATCGGCAGCGTCCTGTCCGAGTTCGCTCAGGCGGGTGAGGTTCTTTATGTCAAACATCGGGGAGCCTCCTACTGACGACCGGCGGTTACGCCGCCGTCGACGGAGAGCACCTGCCCGGTGATCCACCCGGCGCTTTCAGAAGCGAGAAACAGGATCGCTTCTGCAATGTCGGCAGGCTGACCATTGCGTCCAAGCGGATGAAAGGCGTCGAAAGTGGGCAGAGTCGCTGCGACTTCTTCGTCAGACATGAAGGTGTTGTAGACGGGTGTCTCCACGACGGCGGGCGCGACGGCGTTCACTCTGATCTTGTCGCCCGCGAGTTCGATCGCGAGGTTCCTGACGAGCTGATGTACACCTGCATTGGCGGCCGAATAGGCCGACGACGGTGTCGCGCCGATCGCCTGGATCGCCCACATCGAACCCGTTTGCACGATCGCGCCACCCCCGCGCTTTATCATTTCTTTGGCGGCCGCTTGCGCGACGAAGAATTTGCCCTTTAGAATGATGTCCAGAAATCGGTCATAGTCCGCCTCGGTCAGCTCGACGAAGGGCTTCGGCGCAAAGACGCCTGCGTTGTTGAAGAGGACATCGCAGCCACCGAAACGTTCTGTTGCGACTTCAGTGAGCCGCGCTCCTGTGGCCACATCTGCCACATCGGCAGCGACGATTGCGATCTGGTCGTCCGAACCGATTTCGCTCGCCGCGGCCTTGAGCTTTTCCTCGTCCCGTCCGTTCAGAACAACAAGACCACCCTCTGCTACAAAGCGTCTTGCGACCTCCTGACCGATCCCGGAACCGCCGCCGGTGACGATCCCGACTTTATTTTCGAAGCGTCGTGTCATTTTACATGCCTTTCTACTAATAGGTAGGTTTCGTGGATAAATGGTAGCTCAGGAGGCCCTGCCTCTGAGCAGCGCCGTTGCCGCGTCGTAGTGAGCGACGTCACCGGCGGCGCGCGCTATAAGCTGCGCGCCCTCCACAACGGCGAGCGCTCCGGCGGCTTCGTCGATTGGGGTGGCCACATCGCGGATCGAACCGTCTTCGAGACCCACCTCGAACGTCTCGCGCAACCAGCGCATGCTACTTTCATTAAACGCGTTGAGCTCTGCCAAAACGGGATCGCTGAAGCTGTCACGCCCGGCGCTCAAAGCGACACAGAGGCAGACAGCGCATCCCCCCTTCAGTGCTGCTCGATAAGCGTCCAAATAGCCATCCAGCCGAGCGCCCCCAGTCGGCGCTTCATCCGCGATGCGTTCCAGCACCTCGTCGAAGTGCGTTCGATATCGTTTGATCAGCGCAAGCGCCAAATCCGCCTTTGCGGGAAAATGATGATGAATACTCGCTTTTCGGATACCGACCTCGTGAGACAGATCAGCATAACTGATCGCATCAAACCCGCGACTGCGGACGAGCTGCTCGGCACTGTCGAGGAGGGCATCACGAGTATCCATATCAATCTACTAGTAGGTCGGCTTGAGATCGTCAACACTTCGTTTCTCTGGATCGGCAGCTCGCACTCGGGGCACTATCGAAAGTATCGAAAGTGTAGTTCGCTTCTTAGCCTGCGGCGGTCCTCTTTGTCCGTCGGCGCATGACCCCACTAAATTTCTTTGAAGCTACCCCCGGCTGGACATGGCAGGCGACATTGTGGGTGTTCAATCGTTCTGTACTTGATAACTTTCGGGGTCCAGCACGCTTTGATGAGACCGTAAAGCCTGAAACGCAAATTCGGTGAAGGCTCTGACACGCGCCGTTCGGGCAAGGTCCGAATGGGTCAGCACCCAGATGTCTACCGCCTTTCCGGTCTCCTCTGGCCCGAGAAAGAGCAGGTCCGGTTCGGCATCGCCTATGAAGCGCGGCAACAAGGCCTGCCCGTAACCGGCTTTGGACGCTGCGAGGTGCAGATGCACGTCGTTCATGGCCAATGGCAACGTCTCTCGCGAGGAGCCAAGACCATGAAACCGCGCCTCGGCCGTCCACCCCAAATGTCCGTCACCTGACGAATACCCGTAATAGGCAAAGGCGCAGCGACCCGCGCGGCGCCCGATCAAGTGCTCAGGCGGTGAGCTTGCCGTGATGCGGATTGCTATATCGGCCTCGCGCCGGGTCAGGTCAGACAACTCCGGCGTTGCGTTGATGACCAGTTCGATCCCTTTATGGGCCCGACAGAACGCGACGATTTGCGGCATCAGAAGATGGGAGGCAAGCGCTGTGGGCAGTGTCACCCGGAGTTTCCCACTAACTCGACCATCAAGACCCATGGTCCTTCGTTCCAGAGCCAGCGCCTCTGCTTCAATCACCTCGCCGGCAGCTACGATGTCCTCACCACTGGTAGTTGGGACGTAGCCGGAGCTCTGCCGCTCGAAGACTTTGACATCATGTCTTTCCTCAAATGCATTGATCCGGCGCACCACCGAGGAGTGATGCATAGTCAACTGGGCTGCTCCTCTGCGCACCGAGCCGCATCGCGCTACCGCCAGAATGATGCGGAGGTCATCCCAGTTGAAATGTTGATCGGTCATGGGCGCTCTCCTGCCGGTTTGGCGGTTTTTTGCACCGGGAAGGTGAATTTGGTCAACCTAGCGCTGCAATAGCGCACCATCTATGTTTCTCAGTGTCTGAAACTGACAACAGGTGGATAGAGGTAAGATGACCCGGAACAACCGGTCGCTAACACGAAGAGTTTTCGGCCGAAACGGCGCTGCTACGGCACTGGTCGGCGTGACAGCGCAATTCCGTCCGCCCACTGTCGCTGCACAAGGAAACATGCGCATGATCACGTCACCCCAACTGCTCCAGGCCGCTTTGGCCGAAGCCTTCAACGCCCGCGATATCGACGCGATGACCGTCCTGTTCGTTGTCGATGGGACGCTGGTGCCAAAACCTGGCGTTCTGTCCTCGGGTCATGCCGAGATCCGCGAGGCCCTGACTGGGTTTCTAGGCGTTCCCGGCACCATGACCATCGACACCGTTGAAGTTGTCGAAACCAACAATATGGCTCTCAGCAAGACATCGTGGAGGATCGAAAATGAAGGCGAGGTGGCCATGGCGGGGAATGGCATTGAAGTGATGCGCAAGGAGGCTGATGGCCAATGGCGCTTCTTGATCGACCATCCTTTCGGCGGCGATTGACGGCAAATGATCTGATGCCCAGAGAACTCCATAGCGCCGGGCAACGCAAAACTCAGATACGTACCAATGCGCTTAAAGCGGCGCCTAAGGACGTTTAGTTTTGAGATTGGCGCATCCCAAGCGCTAAAAGGCGAACTGCCGCATCCGGTGGGTAGGAAGTATATTGGTACTCATCTTGGACTACGCTCCTCGGGCTTCGCAGTTATTCGGGGATTTTCTTCCCTTCATAGTTCATTGTTTTCGAGAGCGGCGAGCGCGCTGAGTGTAGAGCCATCCAATAGCTCAGGTGTTCGGCGCGCAGTCGCTGGTGATGTGCCGCCCAATGCTCAATAGGGCCGAGCTATATTTCAGTGCCGCAGCTAGGCGGGGAGCCGACAGTCCCCATTTCGGGAGCCGTTTCGAGCTACATGACCTGCCAAAAAACGCAGCCATCCCAGACCCGTCGCCCTTCTTCGTAAAACATGTCCCGTCGCCTCACGGTGTGGTCACACAGCACCTGATCGACCGAGATGGCGAGCCCACCATCGCTGCCCGCGACGAGATTATCGTCTACCTCCAGGATCGTCTTGGCGTGTCCGCACTCGGCTAGCAAACTGGAAAGCGATGAATGGCCGTCGTCGAGAGTGACAGACCTCAGGCCCATACCCCTGATTTCGCCATCGCGCGGGCAATTTCGGGCAGGCCTTTCAGAAAGGCATTGATATGCGGAACGGCCCTCACATCTTTTAGCCACACGGCCTCGTGCCTAATCGTCACGGGCTGGCCCTCCCGAACCAGTCCTGGAAAGCGGCCGGCATCACCTGTGATGCGTGACGCTGGAAGCAACGCCGCCCCAAGGCCCAGTTCCGCCCATTCCTGCAAGGCAGTGTGAGACATCGCCCGCCCAACATAGTAGCACACATCGATCCCGGCACTTACTAACAGTGCCTCTGTGGCAGGAGCTAGGCCGCACTCTCCCGATGTCAGAAGAATGGTTTCTGCGCGGAGTTCTCGCAGCTCTTTCTCAACAGTCGGGCTGTCTGAAAAGCCAAAGGGAGGGACAAGATGCAGCCGGTCCTCAAAGAGCGCGCAGCGACTGCGACCACGCTCCGCCGAGAGCCCGACACCGAATGCGATATCAACCTGCTCATCAACCAGGCGCTTCTCGAGGCCGCCAACGCTGCACTCCTTGAAGATGACTTCGACCGCCGGATTGTCACGCCGGTAACGCGAGAACATGGCATCGACGCGCCGAATGTCGAGCAGCGGCGAATAGGCCACGCGGATCATTTTGCGCTCAGGCTCGATCAGTGCTGCCGCTTCGTGTTGAAGATTGCTCAGAGCGGCAAGAACCTCGTGCACCGACGGCATGAGGGCGCGCCCGAACGCGGTCAGTTCTACCTTTCGGGTCGTCCGCGCGAACAGGGACCGGCCCAACATGCCCTCGAGATCAGACACCGAAGCCGAGATGCTGGGCTGAGACATGTTAGCGCGCCGCGCGGCTTCGCTGAAGGACCCCACCTCCGCCACGAGGGCCGCGTTACGCAGTTGCACGATCGTCGGCGTCATTAATAGGTTTTTCCGATAGATATATTTTATTAATAGGTGTTCTAACAAGAATGCATGATCGGTCAAATAGCCGCCAGCGGAGAATGCAAAAAAATGAGCTGACGCGCCGAAACCTGTCCGCCTCGGCATCACCCATTGGGTCTGTTGCCCAGGTTGGGTCTGTTGCCCAGCGGGAGCAAGGATCGGCGGTAGGCGGAGGCAGTCTAGCGCAACAGGCAAGCGAACCTGAGGAGATGACGCAATGTCACAAGAACTATTCTGGTTGGCGACGACGACCTTCCTGACCGGGCTGATGCCCCTGCCTTACGTCTTGGATCGAATCCTGGTGCGCGGCCTCATGGGAACGATGGCCAATCCGTCGCCGGACGCCAAACCTCAGTCGGCCTGGGCGGTCCGAGCGCAACTGGCGCATGCGAACGCTATCGAAAACCTGTGTGTTTTCGCACCCGCCGTCCTTCTAGTCGAACTCCTGGGTCGGAACACCTCGGTCGCCGGCGCTGCTTGCGCTGTATATTTCTGGGCGCGTCTCATCCATTACGTTGTCTTTTCCGCAGGAGTACCAGTCATCCGCACCGTTGCGTTTCTGGTGGGCTGGGCTGCGACAATGATCGTGCTGGCCGTGGCAACCGGAGTGATCGCATGAAACCTGTCGCAATGATCGCTGGTGTCGGACCGGGGCTGGGCGCGGGCTTGGTCTCAGCCTTTGCAAACGCAGGCTACGAGACCGTTGGTCTGTCGAGACGCGGTAACGCCCACGGCGCGCATCACAGTTGCAAGGTCGATCTGATCAACCCCGATGCGGTCACCAGTGCAATTGGAGGCATTACCGAGTCGATCGGGCCCGTGGATGTCTACGTGCATAACGCGGCCCTGCTGCACAACGGCACGCTGACCGAGACGAAGCCCGAGGACTTCGAGCGGGCTTGGCGGGTTGCCGTACTTGGGGCCGTAAACGGTGTACAGGCCGTCCTTCCCACCATGCTGCAGCGCGGATCGGGATCAATCCTCGTCTCCGGTGCGACGGCATCTATCCGGGGTGGCGCGAATTTCGCCGCATTCGCCTCAGCCAAATTTGCTCTCAGAGGGTTTACACAATCGCTGGCGCGCGAGGTGCAACCAAAGGGAGTACACGCCGCGCATGTGATCTTGGACGGCCTGATGCGTGGCACTCCTTCGGTGAATCAGTTTGACGGCAGCGACAACCGCAGTATCGATCCTCTAGAGGCCGGTGAGGCCTTCGTCTGGCTGGCGAAGCAACGACAATCGGCCTGGACGTTCGAGTTGGATCTGCGTCCCCAAACCGAAAAATTCTAGCGGAGAGATAGGTTCGACCGTGACCGAGCTCAGAATCAACGGGGACTTCAATCCCGCTGTTTCGATCCGCCCGGAAGACAGAGCTTGGACCTCTACAACAATACACTTGATGACGTGAGTTAGACTGCAAACTGCGGGGAGTGGCCGCCGTGAGCGCTGAAAATGCGAACTGGCGGTTTCAGCATGGGCACCGGTGGCAGTTTCCTTCACCCAGATTGAGTTATCCGTTGGGTGGTTGCGAGCGCTTCGAAAGCCGCGCGGAACACCTCATCCGACATCAATTCCGGCGTGAGGAATCGCTGAAGCAGGAGGCCATCTGTCATAGCATGGATGATACGGACTAGAGTTTCTGGAGGCATTGGTAATTCATCTTCGTCGGCAACGTCACGGAGCCACTCGGCTCCAATGTTGTAGCTCTCCGCAGTGATTTTCCGCACACGGACACGCATCTCCTCATGACTTAGCGCATAAGCTCTGCCGGTTAGAAAGCCAACCGCCGCCGCGTGCCGTTCGGGAATTGCCGCAATCGTCGCCTCTGCAAAGGCGTGCATGATTTCGGCAAAGTTCGAGCCCGGCTTGAATTTTGGCGTAATCGGCGGCCAGTAAGTCTCTGACAGCGCGATGAAAAGCTCATTCCGGTTTTTGAAGTTGCCGTAAATCGCGCCGGTAGTCATGCCTGCCCGGCGGGCCACATCCTCCATGGTGGTGCGTTCGTAGCCCTTTTCGCGAATCAAGTCTCGCGCGGCCTCAATGAGCTTGGCACGCGTACGTGCGCGTTTGTCCCCCTTGGGCCTGCGCCGTCCATTTATCTTACCCGGATCCATCACAAATTCTCTCTAGACTTTCGTTTTCATATAGGGAATCTATTTAATAATCATATTATTTTTTAGAAGAAAGATCGTGGCATGGACACAGAACAAATCACGGGAGCAATTCTCTCCCTTGTTGATGCCGGTCAATTGGCCGGTGCGGCGACGCTTGTTTGGCGGGACGGTGAGACTCATGTGGCTTGTGCCGGATGGCGGGACATTGCGACTGAAACACCGATCACACGGGATACGATTTTCCGCATTGCCTCTATGTCAAAGCCGATCACATCGACTGCGGCGCTGATGCTCTTCGAGGAGGGACGGCTGGCGCTCGACGACCCAATCACGCGCTGGGCACCGGAATTCTCGCAGATGCGTGTCTTGCGCTCGCCCGACGCCTCCCTCCACGAGACCGACCTCGCCGAACGCGCGATCACTGTTGAGGATTTGCTTACGCACCGGTCCGGTCTGACCTATGGTGATTTTCATAGCGGCCCTATTGCTAAGGCTTATGCCGATACGCTCGGCGGCGACATCGACAGTGATGTTGCGCCCGATGATTGGATCGCGGGACTCGCAGCGCTGCCTTTGATTGATCAGCCAGGCCGTGCGTTCCATTACGGCCATTCGACCGATCTTCTCGGATTGTTGATCGCGCGCATCGAAGACATGTCCTTGAGCGACGTCCTGAAGCGCCGAATTTTCGATCCGCTCGGTATGAAGGACACCGCATTCGTTGTCCCGAAAGAAGACCGGGGCCGGTGCGCGGGACATCACGGCTTCGACGAGGCAGGCCGCTTGATCCCGCTCCAAACGGTACCCGGCGGGCATGCGCTGCCTGAGCGCCCAGATGAGATGGCATTCGTCTCCGGCGGTCAGGGGCTATGGTCGACGCTCGATGATTATCTTCGTTTCGCACGAATGTTTGTCGAGCAAGGCGCGCCAGGCGGTGTTCGTCTGTTGCGGCAGGACACGTTGGCCGGCTTGGCGTCCAATCGGCTCACGACCGCTCAGCGGATGGAGGCCCGAATGTTAGGACTGCCGATTTTCGCCACGGGTCACGGGTTTGGCATGGGCGTAGCGGTTGTCACAGAGCCCGAGCAGGCGAACCCTATGCTATGCGGCGGCGGCACGGGCTCGGTAGGCTGGCCGGGTGCATACGGGGGCTGGTGGCAGGCGGATCCCAATGAGGGATCTGTCCTGATTTTTTTCACCCACAACATGGTCGAGCCAGCTCAACTCGCCAAAGGCATCGGTATAGGTGCCTATGAGGCAATCATGAAATTTCAGGCCCTTGGGTCCACACAACCCGAGCCCGATGCTTCAGGATCCAAGGCGAAATCCGAATGAAATGAAAATGGCGCACCCGACAGGATTCGAACCTGTGGCCTTCGCCTTCGGAGGGCGACGCTCTATCCAGCTGAGCTACGGGTGCATACCGTTCGCGAAGTGCTTACGCCATGCTTACGCGAGATTTTCGTCGGCCTAAAGAGCGAACCCGACATCCGCTCAAACCGTTGTTTAGTCAATTCTTTCGTCCAACACCTGCAACAATCGCCAGACTTGACATCCGCCTTCGGAGGGCAGCGCTCTATCCAGCTGAGCTACGGGTGCTGATCGCGATGATCTTTGGCGCCATTAGCAAGCTGTTTGCGAGCCCGCTACCCCATTATGGTTTGCGATCAAATTAGCAGGCAAGCGGAGCCACGCTTAACTTCGTCGAAAGACACAGGGATTATTCCATAGCTCATGTCTGCTCTCATGCCTGATCAAGCGCGCTCCATGCGCATCGATGCCGCCGCCGCCGGAAATTTGGCCGAGCGATGGCGTTCCTTGCACGATCAATCCTGCCGGCTCGCAATTTTGGCAGAGCTTTCGCCAGAACCTTTTGCCGGTGAGATCGAGGCGTTCCTTGACAGGCTTGCTCTCGCCAGTGACTGGCGTCGCAATGTGATCGAGCAGCATATTTCCGACATGGCTGCCATGATGCAACCGGGCATGACAGCGATCGACACACTCGTTTCTCGCGATGTCTCTGCTCACGCGCCCGCTTTGGCACTTTGGCGTGAATTCTACAATGCGCGCGAGACAGTTCTGGCGCTGGTGCGGCCAGAGGAATTCGCACCCGCGTAAGACGGGCAGGGTCGTCAATTGACTTGACCATGTTCGTTTTATGTTCCAACCGAGCGGAATGACGGACGGCGCTCAAATTCAGATAGACAACCCAGTTTCTGCAGCCAATTCGATTGGTGCCGATCAGGTGGCCCGTGGTGTTTCGCGGCTGTTCGCGCGCAACGGCATCTGCTGCGAGCGGGAAGTATCGCTGAAGAATGGCAGGCGCGCCGACCTTATGGGCATAGATGCCAAGGGGCTGGTCGTGATTGTCGAGATCAAGGTCGCCCGCAGCGATTTGTTGGGTGATACGAAATGGCCCGATTATCTCGATTACTGCGACCGGTTTTACTGGGCCGTGCCGCCCGGGCTTGATCGCGCCCCGCTAGAAAGCGCGGCATATTGTCCTGACACGTGCGGCGTGATTGTCGCTGACGGCTATGACGCGGAGATCCTGCGGCAAGCGTCATTGACAAAGCTGGCTCCGGCACGGCGCAAGGTGCAGATTGAAAGCCTGGCGCGTGTGGCAATGCGGCGGCATACCGCATTGCTTGATCCGCATTGCGCTGACATCGGCGCAGGGGGCTGACCACATCGCCGTGAATGCCAAGCGTCAGGCAAAGCACGCGGTGTTTGCTTTTTTCGTGTCATTTGACCCGCTTTCGCCTCATAAGCTGGAGGTGTGGAGGGATTAGATCGATGATACCGGGCGATACGCCCATCTGGCTGGCCGCGATAATTGCGGGTCTGGCGATGACTGTAATGGTCGCTTTGCGTTATGGGATTTCGAGCGGTGCATTTGCCTTTGCAACCGCACGTTTCCGGCCCGGCCTTTATGAAGGATTGGGCAAGCAGATCTTTCGGGAAGTGCGTTGGTCCCTGATCGCGGCTTTTATCTACGGTGCCCCGACAGGCCTCATCATCTGGGGCTGGAACCATCATGGCTGGACGCAGATCTATTCCGATTTCGGGGCGTACCCAATCTGGTATGCCCCGCTTTCTGTGGTCATCTACCTGGCTGTTCAGGATGGCTGGTTTTACTGGACCCATCGCGCAATGCATCAGCCGCGCCTTTTCCGGATCGCGCATGCAGTGCATCATCAAAGCAAACCGCCCACTGCGTGGACAGCGATGAGTTTTCATCCGGTTGAATCACTCAGCGGCGCGGTTGTATTGCCGGTTCTGGTGTTTTTAGTACCCATTCACATCGCAATGATCGCAGTCGTGCTGACAATCGCTACAGTCATGGGCGTGACCAACCATATGGGCTGGGAAGTGTTTCCGCGCTGGTTCGTTCACTCCCCGTTGGGGAAATGGGTGATAACAGCCAGCCATCACGAGCGGCACCATGAAGCGTATCGGTGCAATTATGGCCTCTATTTCCGCTTTTGGGATCGACTTTGCGGGACAGATCACGGCTTTTCAGACCGCATCGTGGAGGACGCAGAGGCGCATCGCCGCCTCGCTAAGGGAGCAAAAGCATGATGCGTTTAGGGATATTCGGCACTGTGGCCGCAGTCTTCGTCAGCGGGGCACCGGCTGCGGCCAGTGAAGTCGTCATCACCATCACCGATGTCCGTTCGACCAAGGGCGTGGTTCGTGCATGCATGACAACCAAGGAAACCGTCTTTCCCAAATGCCGCAAGGATCCCTCAGCGCATCGTACTGTCGTTCCGGCCGGAGACAAAGTTGTCATCCGTTTCACCGGAGTGAAACCCGGCGAATACGCGATCGCCCTGCTTCATGATGAGAACAATGATGGCAAGGCCAATCGTGCTTTGGGCATGATGCCGAAAGAAGGTTTCGGGTTCTCGCGGGATGCAAAGGTTCGGATGGGCCCGCCCAAGTTCGAAGATGCTGTGTTCAATCACTCGGAGGGCAAACAAAGCATGACGATCAAAATGCGCTATTTCCTCTAAGCGCTTTTTTATGAGGTATTTGCCGGGCCCGAGCCGCCGCTGCACATAACTTTACAAGTCGCACGAATTTTCGGCGCAACTTAACGCGATGTTTACCACGTAACGCGAAAACTGGCCCCGAACACGTCAATAAGGGGCATTTTAGGCCATGGACACGCTGCGGGGCACTTTTGAATCCAACGAAGCCGCCGATCGTCTTGATTTCGACGAGGGGCACGATTGGGACAGTGCCACATCCGAAGAAACTTCGCGCGAGCTACCGCCCGAAGCCATCGGCCAGGACGAACGCCGAATGCAGGTGCGCGCCTATAATCACTGGGCCAGCCTGCTTGGCGAGCGCACTTTCCCTTCTATCGAAGACCTCGAACCGCACGAATTGCCTGATTTCGGGCCACATTCTGTGCTGCTCGATTTCTCTGCCGGTATTGAGGACCCTGTTGTTCAGTATCTGGGCTTCAAGCTCGCTGAAGAATGCGGTGCAGAAGATCATTTGATCCAGCGCCTGTCGGATGTGCCGCCACGCTCTTTGCTCAGCCGCATCACCGATCACTACCTTCAGATCATGGCCAATGAGGCCCCCATAGGTTTCGAAGCCGAGTTCATGAACCAGCGCGGGGCATCAATCCTCTACCGCGGAATCTTGCTGCCGTTTTCCAGTGATGATGAAACGATCGATTTCATCTACGGCGTGATCAACTGGAAAGAGATGGCGGATCAGGAAACCGCTGACGAACTTCTGCTCGAAATTGACCAGGCGCTCGATTCTGGCGAAGATGGGCAGGACGAGGAAGAAGTCGAAGCGGAAGCGCATCGGCATCACGCTGATCCCGTCACCGACTGGGCAGATTCGCCCGGTCACGAAGCAGGCGAGGAGTTTGCCGCTGGAGATCCGGCGCCCGCAAACGATACTAACGTTTCGGACATTGGCGGTCCTGTTTTTGACGAACCCGAAACAGCGCATGATGATCTGCCGATGCCTGACTTCGGCCAGTACAACCTCGATGATGAAGAGGATGAGTACGAAGACGAAGATGAGGATGACGCGGGCTCCTACAGCTTCGCCAGCCTGTCCGACTATATTGAGGCACCGACCAAGAAAGCCGTAGATCTGGACGCGGACAAGTTCGATCCTTCCGACTACGCCGTGCCGGAAGAGGTCAACACTCCGCCGATTCCCGAAAGCTATGAACTGGTCGATCCGGTAGAGTCTTTCGATGACAGCGCCGAGCAGGAAATCACCCCCGCCAGCTCTGCTTTTGCTACGGAGCAACAGGTCAATGCCTTCGCCGATGGCCCAGGTGCGGACGAAACCGTCGAGAACCTGACTGCCAGCGAAGAAACGCCGGAGTTAAATCTCGCTGCTGATGCAAGTCTGCACGATTGCCTGGCATCCGCACGGGAGCTTGCCCATAACGCGCGCGCGTCGGAAGACCGCAGCCGTCATGCACTCTATGCCGCAGTGGGCCGCGCCTATGACGTATCGCTTGCTGCCAAGGAAGAGCCAGCGGAATTTGACGCGCTGATCAAGGAAAGCGGCCTGACTGTTCAGGATCGCGCACCCATGACTCCGGTTGTGAAGCTGGTTTTCGGCAGCGAATATGACAAGACGCGCCTGACCGAATATGCCGCAGTCCTGAACCATGCGCATCGTCTGGAGCTGGCCCGTGGCACTTTGACCGAATTTCTTTCGCAAGCCGAAGGTGGTCTTAAAGGTGTGGTGAACGCCGAACGCCGTCTGCGTCGCGAAGAAGCCGGCAAGGAAGTCGAACCAGAAGATGCAATCCGGGCTGCGCTTGCTGAAAAGCTGCGCGAACTCGAAGCTCTGACGTTCGAGGCAATCGAGGCTGCCGGCCCCGAATTTGCTCTCGTCATGGTGCGCCGTGACGATTCGGGCAATGTCGATGTTCTGGGCGAGATCGAAGAAGACGTTAGCCTTATCGAGCGTGCCGCGCGCAAGCTGGTGGGCTAAGCCCAAGCGCGGCATAACCGCCTGTACGCCGCGCTACACTCCCGCTAGACCGCAGCGAGGGCCGCCGTCTGGCGGTGATGAGTGCGATCTGCGAGGCTGGTTTTGCGAATGTTTCTTTGGGCGCTGGGCGCACTTGTCCTCATCCTGATTGTCGGCGGCATCGCGCTGCAAATCGCGATATCACGCAACGGGCCTGCTGTTTTGAGCGGCGTAGATAGGCTCACCGGAGGTTCTGGCGGGGCCGCCTTGCGCGCAACGATTTCGACAGGGGAGCACCCGTCTGAAAAACTGATCATCTGGGGGCCTGAAGACCGCAATCCGAATGATCCGCCCTTGCCTGTGCTCGTTTTTGTTCATGGTGGCAGTTGGCGATCAGGCGACCCGATTGATTATGGATTTATTAGTCGCGCATTTGTGCCAGAAGGGTTCGTCGTCGCCCTGGTCGGCTATCGTCTTGTCAAAGACGGTACGCCTGACGGGGTCTATCCCGCCATGCTCGAAGATACCGCCCAAGCCATTGCGATTGTCCGGGACGACATCGAACAATATGGAGGCGATCCGTCGCGCATCACGATAGCCGGACATTCTGCGGGCGCTTATAATGTCGTGATGACGGCGCTGGAGCATCAGTGGCTCGGTCGGCTAGGCAAGGATGCGAACGCCATTGCCGGTGTGATCGGCCTGTCCGGCCCGTATGATTTCTTCCCTTATGATAGCGATTCGACCAAAGCCGCGTTTGGCCCGTCAGACGCAGATGAAGCGACCCAGCCGCTGAACCATATCCGCGCCGATGCGCCGCCCATGTTGTTGATCCACGGAGAGAAAGACGCGCTTGTCGGGGTGCACAACTCGCAAAAGCTTGCTGCAGCAATCAACGAAGCAGGCGGCGCTGCGACGCTGAAAACCTACCCCGAAATGACGCATAATGATCCGCTCATTTCAATCGCAGCCCCTTGGCGCGGCAATCGCGATATCGTGGAAACCATTGCCGATTTCGCTCGCAATGCCAAACCGGCCAAACAGAACGAAACGGCGCAGGCGAGCGAAGTACAATAGCTTTCAGTTCCGGTTCAGGCCCAACCGCGCTATGGCATCACCTATGCGCTTCCTCCGCACCTTATCCGCCTATGCCGTCTCGCTGCTTGTCGCGCTGTCTCTGACACTCACGTCAACGGCAGCACAGGCGCAGAGCCTTTCTCCGATCAGAGACGCCGAGACGGAAGAACTGCTGCTGGACATGCTCAACCCTCTGGTTGAGGCAAGCGAACTCGAACCCGGCAATGTCGAGATCGTCCTGATCAACAACAACTCGATCAACGCCTTCGTCGCTGGCGGGCAGGTCATCTACATCCATACAGGACTGATCAACGCGGCTGAAACGGCAAATGAAGTCCAGGGCGTGCTGGCTCACGAACTTGGCCATATTACAGCCGGTCACGTAATTCGGTTTGAAGAGCGGACTGCCGGAATGCAGGCGCCGCTATTGCTATCCCTGCTTGGCGCTGTTGGCGCAGCGCTTGCGGGTGCACCGCCAGAAGCAGCCTTCGGCGCTCTGGGGCTGGGCTTGCAAGCGGGCGTGAACAATTTCCTCAGCTTCAACCGCAATCAGGAAGCCTCGACGGATCTTGCAGGCGCCCGTTACTTGTCAGGTGCCGGGATTTCGGGGCGCGGCATGATCAAGTTCTTCGAACGCCTGCGCAGTTTTGAGATCCGGCGCGGGTACAGTCAAGCGGATGAGGCGGCCTATGGCAGAACCCACCCGCTTTCCGGCGATCGTATCGTTACCCTGCGCGAATTGCTGCAAAGCGATCCGGCATGGTCCAAACCAGACGATGGCGAGCTGCAAGCCCGCTTTGAGCGGGTTCGCGCAAAGCTGTACGGGTATATTGCGGAACCGCAGCGCACTTTCTCGCTCTACCCGGCGACGGATACCAGCCTGTCTGCAACCTATGCGCGGGCCTATGCCTATCACAAAGACGCGCAGATAGAGAAAGCGCTGGCGGAATCGGACAGCCTACTCGCGCGCGATCCGGACAACCCCTATTACCTTGAATTGAAGGGGCAAGTGCTGCTGGAATCCGGCAGGCCGGTAGATGCGCTTGTGCCGTTGCGGCGAGCGACGCTGATCACGCGCAACCACCCGCTGATCGCGTCCATGTTCGGCCATGCGCTGATCGCGACGGAGGACGAAGCAAACTTTGAAGAGGCAGAGCAGGTCCTGCGCGCAGCGGTGGGTCGCGACAGGCTAAATCCGTTTGCATGGTATCAGCTTGGCGTTGTTTATGCCGCGCAGGGCGATATCGCGCGCGCGCGCCTCGCAAGTGCAGAACAGCAGGTGATGAGCCGAAGCTACCCGTCGGCCCTGCGCAATGCACAGGCGGCGGAGGCTGGCCTTGAGAGAGGAACGCCGGACTGGATCCGTGCTCAGGATATTGCACTGCAAGCGCGGGCAGAGCTTGAACGGCTGCGCGACCGGTAATTTGCACCCAAGTCCATCAAATCGGCTCGCTCACTATGGCGCTGGATAGCGACGCGGGCTAACGAGTATCCATCATGTCCAAGTCTGATCCCTCGAAAGAAGCCCCTTCCACACGCTCCGCTCTGCTAACCGCGCTTCTGGCGTTGGTGTTCGGCTTTCTGGGGGCGGGCATCTGGTCCCTTTCGGGATTGGCTGACAACCGGACCAAAGCATTCCTGATGGAAAATCCCGAAATGCTCCCCATGATGGCGGAGGAGTTGCAGGCGCGTGAAGCTTCGGAACGGCTCGCACAGGCAGGTGACGGAGTTTACGAAACCTTCCCCGGCGCGTTTATCGGGAACCCGAATGGTTCAAAAGTTCTGGTAGAATTCACCGATTACAACTGCCCCTATTGCGAAGCCAGCCTAAGGGATGTGACGCGCCTGGTTGCAGAGGACCCTGATCTTAAGGTGATTGTCCGCGAATGGCCGATCTTTGAAGGCAGCGACATCGCATCACGTATGGCTCTGGCTGCTGCCATGCAGGGGAAATATCGCGCTTTTCACGAACGCATGTTCGAAATGGGTCCGGCGACACTGGAAAGTGTCGAGGCCGCTGCAGTTGCCGCAGGGCTCGATCTGGAGCGCGCCAAGATTGACGCGGTGAGTGATCCGGTCACGACCGAACTGGCTCGCAATCAGGCGCTGGCCCGGGCAATCGGTTTCACCGGCACGCCCGCATGGGTGACTGGTGACAAGGCCGTTGGCGGTGCCGTGGGTTACGAAGGCCTGAAAAAAGCGCTGGAAGAAGCTGGTCCGCGGGCAGGCACCAACGCCGAAGGCTGAACAGATGCGCCGGCGGCTTTTGACCTTTCTGGTGGGTGCGGGGCTGACAAGTGCGGGGCTGGGGTTCACCGCCGCAATGCCAGCCAATGCGGCCCCACCGCGGGTCGATTATTCCGCCACTATTGCCGCAATCGAAGCCTTTCAGAATACCGACCAGAGGTTGCAGGACGTCGGCTGGCGACTGGCCAGCGCCAACGCCCCATTCTGTCAGAAGGTCATTCCATCAATCGGATTGCAGGTGCAGGATGTGGCAAGCTTCACGCGCCCTGCCATTGCCAAGGCAGCGTTACGACTGGACGGGGCGTTTGCGGTCCAATCGGTGGCCAAAGGCTCTCCCGCAGCGATGGGCTATGCCTTCGCCCGCAACCGCGAAATCGCCCGGCTTGGCGGCCAAGACCCCAGCACATGGCCTGCGAAAGACAAGCTCGACTGGCAACGTTGGGTGCGCACTCAGAAACACATCACCAGCGAGCTTGAGCAAAGCGGATCGATTGCCGTCCAGTTCGGAGACGGCGAGGTTAAAATCCTCAACGGCGTGCCGATCTGCGATGTCCGGTTTGAACTGATGTCAGGCACCAGCCGCGCTGTCAGCAATACCGAAAGGGTAGCGATTGGCGATGAGTTTCCGTCATTCAATTGGGCCGAGGAAGACGAATTCGCCGGAGTGGTCGCCCACGAAATGGCGCATACTGTGCTCGGCCACACGGTTTGGCTGGACCGCAACAAGCGCAAACGCAAACATGTGCGCGCGACGGAGCGGGAAGCGGACCGTCTGATGCCCTGGCTGCTCGCCAATGCCGGTTACGACCCGCGCGCAGCTATTCGCTTTATGGAGCGCTGGGGCAAAAAGCATGGCCGCAGCTTCCTGACCCGCAGCTTCGCCTATGAAGGATGGGATGAACGCGCCGAACATATCGCAGCCGAAGCGGCAATCGTTGAAAAGATGATGGCGAATGAGGGCAAAGCGGACTGGAAGACGCATTTCCGGCGAGAAATCAACCCTGCCGGAGGGCTGGCGAAAAACCGCTGAGAATTGGCATTGGTCAAATAGCAACTGCGCCCGAAAGCCCTTTTCAAGCGCCCAATTGCGATAGCTCACCGCTGACGCTCTGCAAATTTGCCTGCGAAAGGCCCAAAAATGGGCTACATGGTTCGGGAAATGTCGATGTTACAGGGTCAACCAACGCCGTTCTTTACCAGCAAGAACCGTGCGTTCTGGAACCTCCAGCTGGCGGGCTGGGGTGGCGCATTCCTGCTGCGCACTGTGATTGCGCTGGCAAACGGCAACCCGCTTGATCTGCTGGCCGTCATTATGGTGACGACCATCACGGGCTTTTCGATCAGCCTCATCCTGTCAGTGGTTTACCGCCAGCTGATCGGTCGTAAACCCTATGTTACATGGGGCGGGGCGGCCATTGTTCTGGTGGCGGCTGTCGCGATCTACGCTTCGATCGATGCGTGGGTGCAGGGGATTTATTATGGCGAACTGCGCGCCACCACCTTTGCCCAGCGGTTCATCGGTCTCAGCTTCATCCCGCTGACCCTTCTGGGCGGTTGGAGCGCGCTGTATTTCGCCATCAATTACTTCCTGACCGTTGAACGGCAGGCAGACCGGCTTGAAAGGCTCGAGGCGCAGGCCACCGCAGCACAGCTGGCCATGCTGCGTTATCAGCTGAACCCGCATTTTTTGTTCAACACACTCAATTCGATCAGCACTCTCGTCCTTTTGAAACAGGCTGAACAGGCCAATGCCATGCTGACGCGGCTTTCGGGCTTTTTGCGTCATACTCTGATCGCGGAACCGGGCAGTCAGGTGACGCTGGAGCAGGAAATCGAAACGCTCGGCCTGTATCTGGATATCGAACGGATGCGGTTTGAAGAGCGCTTGCGCACACATTTCGAAATTGATGATCTGGCCCGCGATGCGCAGCTCCCCTCAATGCTGCTGCAACCCCTTATCGAGAATGCGATTAAGTATGCCGTGGGCGCTCGTGAAGAGGGCGCGCGCATCTCGCTCACGGCTCGCGTAATCGGTGAACGCCTGCGGTTAAGTGTGGAAGACACTGGCCCCGGCGCAGACCTTGGTACGCAGCCTGCGTCGAATACGACATCGACAGGAGTTGGCCTCGCCAATATTCGCAACCGCCTTGTACAGGCCTATGGCGATAGCCATCTGTTTGAGACCCGTTCGGAACCCGGCGGCGGATTTACCGTCCTGATCGAGATTCCGTTCATTTCGGCCATGCAGGATACTCCACTCGCCGAACCTGTCAGCGGGCGTTCACAAATCGCTTCGCAAGACAGTGAAATCCCCGAACACGCTCCAGCTGCCGCATCAAGCGGGCAACCGGACGCACAACGATACAAACCCCAGACCGCAATCGGATCATAAAGCCATGACCATCCGCACAATCCTCGTCGACGACGAAAAACTCGCTATCCAAGGTCTTCAACTGCGTCTGCAGCCGTTTGACGACATCGAAGTGATCGACACATGCTCCAATGGGCGAGAAGCAATCCGCAAGATCAAGACGGCCAAGCCTGATCTCGTCTTTCTCGACATCCAGATGCCCGGTTTTGACGGGTTTAGCGTGGTCAAGGGCGTGATGGAAATCGAACCGCCCCTGTTCGTGTTCGTCACTGCTTATGAAGAGCACGCCATCCGTGCTTTCGAAGCCAATGCCGTGAATTATCTCATGAAGCCGGTCGATGAAGACAAGCTGGCTGACACGATTGAGCGCGTGCGCCAGCGTCTGGCGGAAAAGAAATCCACCGAAGATGCCGAGCAGTTGCTTGAAGTGCTCGAAGAAGTCGCGCCGGACCGGGCAGCGGAATTCAGCGATAGCGAAGGCGAGACGGGCGACAGTGCGGATCGCTTTGAAAAGCTGATCAATGTGAAGGATCGCGGCCAGATCTTCCGCGTTGAGGTCGACTCCATCGAACATATCGAGGCTGCAGGCGACTATATGTGTATCCGCACCGCCGATAACTCACTGATTTTGCGAGAGACGATGAAGGACCTCGAACGGCGCCTTGATCCGCGCAAGTTCCAGCGCGTGCACCGCTCAACCATCGTCAATCTTGATCAGGTGCGGCAGGTGAAACCGCACACCAATGGTGAATGCTTCCTTGTACTTGATAGCGGTCAGGAAGTGAAAGTCTCGCGGTCTTACCGCGATGTCGTCGCCCGTTTCGTACACTGATCGGGTCCACAAGGGCATATAACGCGCCCTTGCACCCCGCCAGACGCGCAGCAATCACCGCCGACACGCAGTGGCGCTTGCAGACAATGCCGGTCCGTATATGGGTAGCGCATGACCTTTACCCTGCCCGGCTTCGACCTCGACACTTTCATCCGCGATACGCTCGCCGAAGACCTCGGCTCAGGGCTTGAGGGCGGCGGCAAGGATGTCACCTCTGAAAGCGTTATTCCGGCGGATGCACGGTTTTCAGGGGTAATGGACAGCCGCGACGCGATCATTGTCGCTGGCCTACCGCTGGCAGAGGCGTTTTTCCGCGCTCTGGATCCCGATGTCGAGATCGAAACGCTGATTGCCGACGGCGATAGCGCCGCGCCCGGCACCGATTTGATGCGGTTGAAAGGCAATGCCCGTGCACTCCTTACAGCGGAGCGCAGCGCGCTGAACATCGTCCAGCACCTCTCCGGCATCGCCACGATGACCCGCGATTACGTCGCCGCCATGCGGGTCGGCAGTGCGACCTGCACTCTGCTTGATACGCGCAAGACTCTTCCAGGCCTGCGCGCGCTGGAGAAATACGCGACCAAACAGGGCGGCGCGCAGAACCACCGGATGGGCCTGTGGGATGCCGCGATGATCAAGGACAACCATGTCGCTGTCGCCGGAAGCGTTGGCGAAGCCGTTCGCCGCGCAGCCGAAGCGGGTGTGAAGCCGATCATCTGCGAAGTGGACCGGCTGGACCAGATCGAGCCCGCACTCGAAGCGGGCGCCCATCACCTGTTGCTCGATAATATGAGCCCTGACGTGCTCCGCGCCGCTGTCGCCATGATTGATGGCCGCGCTGCAACAGAGGCAAGCGGCGGGATCAATCTGGATACGATCGCGGACAAGGCAGCGAGCGGGGTCGATTACTGCTCGGTCGGGCGTCTTACCCAAAGCGCTCCTGCAGCCGATGTAGGTCTGGATTTCGCATTGGCATGACAATCGCGAAGGGGCCGCGGCCTTGGTCAATCTGGGTGTTTGCAGCCCTGTTCCTGATAGCCGCGCTTAACCGACTGGTCTTGGGGCTTGCCAGCCTTCCCGTTCAGCAAGAAATCTATCAGCTTATGATCCCCTGGGAAGGTTGGAACAGGGACTGGACGATTGTGGCCTTGTCGGCTGTCTTCTCAATCGCTTTCATCCCCGTCGCGTGGATTTTCCTGTTTGCCGCATCTCCGGCACGCATCCTCGTCACCTGTATGGGTGCAATAAAGCTGATAAATCTGCCGGGTATGGTTCAGGCTGCAAGTGCGGTGGGCTGGGCGGTATCATGGCATTACTGGCTGGAGCCGGCGCTGACTGCAGCGGCGCTGATCTGTTTGTTTGTCCCTCAAAGCAATCAATGGTTTAAAGGCAGACGCGATGAAGCAAAGGACACCTTCAGCTAACCTTTTGGCACTAGTTGCCGTTGTAGCGCCAAGCGCTGCCCATGCGCAGGTCTATCAATGCCGCGCTCCGCAAGTGTCGAGCGTGCCGCAAGTCTCCGCCGATCAACGGCCTCGCCGCGTGCCTACCACCGGCTATACACTGGCGCTCAGTTGGAGCCCGGAATTCTGCAAACGGCGAGAGAATTCCCCGCGCCACCGCGTCCAGTGTTCGGGTAGCAATGGCCGGTTCGGCATGGTCGTGCACGGCCTGTGGCCGCAAGGGTCAAACACCTGGCCGCAATGGTGCGGCAGCCGCAACACCCTTACCCCGGCAGAGCTGCGCCGAAATATGTGCGTCATGCCTTCAGCCAGCCTGATCGCACGCCAATGGGCCAAGCACGGCAGCTGCATGACGAAGAAGCCGGAAACCTATTTCGGGATCACTAGGGTATTGTGGGATTCGCTGCGCATTCCCGATTTTGATCGCATTAGCCGAGAGAAAGACCTGTCCGCAGGTCGCATCCGCACTGCCTTTGCCGATGCCAATGCGGGTTGGCCTGCTTCTGCCGTAGGCGTGAAACTGAACGAGCGCGGCTGGCTGCAGGAATTGCGGCTTTGCTACTCAATCCGTTTCCGCCCGACGCGCTGCGATGATCGTCGCTATGGCGCGCGAGATTCAGCGCGGGCGAAAATCTGGCGGGGCATGTAAGGCTGCTGCTTCTCATCAAAAATCATGTGCAGAAACGCTGCTTGGTTTGAATTTTAATCCCTCAAAATGGATGTTTTTTGTGTAAACTTCAGATTTTCATAAGTGCCATCCTCCGCCCAATCGAATAAGAATAAATACTTAGGAGGGGCGATGAAAAGATATTCAAAAGATATGTGGATGCGTCCGATTCTGGACTTGGAATCAGCGCCAACTAGGGCGGGTGCAATTTCTAAGGATCAACAGCATTACATTGCGCTTCTGGACGAAGTCAGAGGGCATGAGTTGAGGCGAAAAATTTGCCCCTCATCGTGGCAATCCAAAGTGGCGTGGGCGATATTGACTGAAATCTACCGCTGCGAGCTTTCGAATGATCGACCGTCAATCAAGCAGGTGCAGATCGGTGCTGAATGTCCACCAGCCACCATGCTAAGACACCTGACCGTTCTCCAAAACGAAGGTTGGGTGGATAGGACTCCATCAAAATCGGATAGCCGCGTAGTCTATCTCAGCCTTTCGAAATCGGCCGTAAAGCTCATGGATTCATGGGCGCAGGCAAGGTTCAAGCAGCTGCTGAAACTGCGCACAATGGCGGCGGCGTGATTACCGCCGCTCCTTGAAAAACGCGCGCAGCAACTCGGCGGCCTCTGCCTCTCCCATCCCTGAATACACTTCGGGCCGGTGGAGGCATTGTGGCTGATCGAAAACGCACGCGCCGTGCTCTACAGCACCACCTTTCGGATCACTGGCGGCGTAATAGAGGCGCGCTATCCGCGCGTGACTGATTGCGCCAGCGCACATCGGGCACGGTTCAAGGGTGACGTAAAGATCGCAACCAGTCAGCCGATCATCGCCCAGCGCCTGCGCTGCTTTGCGGATGGCAACCATTTCTGCGTGCCCTGTGGGATCGGGAGGGTTGCGCGTTGCATTGGCCGCGATTGCGATCACTTCACCGCCCTTCACTACCACCGCGCCAACAGGCACCTCCCCGGCCGCAGCCGCATCTCTGGCGGCTTGCAAAGCCATTGCCATAGGTTCAGGGAGGGGCCAGCGCGTCATTACCTGCAGGTGGCTAACGGCCCGTTGGCTACGAATCAATTGACGATTCGCCCGGTCCCCGCTATGCGCCGCGCTTTCCGGGACAACCGAGTGATCGGTCCGCCATTTGGGCGGCGCGCCCTTCACTGTAAACAGACGAGAGATATCATGTCGCGTATTTGCGAACTGACTGGCAAGGGCCGCCAGGTTGGCAACAATGTTAGCCACGCCAACAACAAGACGAAGCGCGTCTTCCTGCCCAACCTGCAGAACGTTACGCTGCTGAGCGAGACCCTCGATCGCAGCTTCAAGTTCCGCGTATCGACCCACGGTCTGCGCTCGGTCGAGCATAATGGCGGCCTCGACAACTGGCTGCTCAAGACCAAGGACGACAAGCTTTCAGCCCGCGCGCTGAAGGTGAAGCGCGAGCTGAAGAAAGCTGCAGCCGCAGCCTGAGCTTTCACGGCTTAAACCGGTAACAAGGGCGTGCGAGTCTACTCGCGCGCCTTTTGTTTTGCCTGACCTTTGCTTGGCCTCTCAACTTTGGCCGGCTTTTCTTCCGGCTGATCAAGCAAGGCAGGGTCCAGCCTTAACTTGGCCAGCAACGTCCGCTGGATCGCCGCGCGATTATCATCTGAGATTATCCAGACATCGAGCGTCCCCTCCGCGCGCTCTTTATACGTGACGCCTTCGTAGTTTTCGGCAGGCACCAGATCTTCCAGATCCAGCACGACTTTGGGCGTCAGCGGCTCTTCCTGTCCCGCCACCGGCGGGTCAGTCACCGCCAGCAGGCTGTCGAAAGGCGGCAGACCCCACACCAGATTGCGCAGCAGCAACAACAAGCGCCCATCGGGCAGCTGAACCATATCGACCACGGCAAAACCATCGACGGGACTGCGATAGGGGAAGCGCCCGATTTCGCCGCCCTTGATCGTCGGATCATCGGGAAAGATCAGCCCTTCGCGCTTGCCTTCGGGCAGAAGCACAAACCGTCCATCAGACAGGCGCGTCATGGCTTCTGCGCCAGAATTTACGGTCCAATCAACGTGTTTGGTCAGCAGGCGCACTTCCTGCGCTTCGTGATCCTCATCGAAGCTATGGATTGCGTGCGTATTCTCGAAACCCAGCCAGTATTCGCCGGTATCCGGATCACGGGTTGCTGATTCGATATCCCACAACCAGCGCGCCCTGTATTTCGGGACGCGCTGCAATTTCACATTGTGCGCGGGATGATGGGCCTGGCTCGGCCTTTGCTTTGGTTGCGGCTTGTCCGGTTCGATCAGGGAAAAGCGCATGCCGCGGTCTGAAAAGGCGATCAGCTTGTCATCCGGCAGCGCGATCAGGGCGGAATATCCTCCGAACAGGTAATTGTCTGCGCTGTATTCCCACACGCCCATTCGACGCCACGCGCCTTGCGCTTCATCGGCCGCGCCCATGACCTGCGAGAGCGTGATGTCAATCGGCGGCCTGTAAGGCGCCTCTGATCGCAGCCATGTGCCCGGCGCGATCATGATCATCAGCACAATGATAAGAAGTATGCGGCGCATCGGTGAATTCAGGCCCGGCGCACGCGTTCGGGCGACGCATCAAGCATGGTCAGTCCATCGGGCCGGTGAACAGCAACGGATCGAGCCGCGCACTGTTCCATTTCAGACCCCAGTGCAAATGCGGTCCGGTGGAACGCCCAGTAGAGCCGACATTGCCGATATACTGGCCCTGCTTCACCGCCTCACCCTCCTTCACGGCAATCTTGGAGGCGTGAAGGAAAGCGCTGTTCAAACCGGCACCGTGATCAATGATAATCAGATTGCCTTCAAGGCTGAAACCCGTCCGGGCAAGCACTACAACACCATCGGCAGGTGCGACGAACGGAACACCATTACCCGGCGCGATATCGATTCCCGAATGGTAGGAGCCCGGCTCCCCGCGATAGATGCGCTGGCGACCGAACAGTCCGGAAATGCGCCCCTTTACCGGCCAGATAAAGTCCTGCTTCCATCCATCAGCGGCGGTTTGCTTGGCGCGTGCAGCGTTGATGGCTTCCCATTCTGGTTTGCGCTTTTGCCACCACGCCTCGCTTGACCGGCCCGTACCCTTGGCGACGTTCACGCGCTGGATCTTCCATTCGCGGGGCGTGACTGTCAGCTCTTTTGCGACAACCTCTCCGCTGTTCAAAGTGGCTTTCAGCGTCAGCTTGCCGCCGCTGTCGCGATCGAATGCGGCGAAGAAACTGCCTGTGTCGGTAAACTCGATCGCCTCGTCGCCCAATGTCGCGCGGGCCGTGTCCGCTGGAAGGGAGCCGCGAATAAAGCCGCCCTGCGTCAGCTTGCCTTCGGTGATGCTGATCTCGGGCGGTGCAACAGGCTCCGGTGATGGCTGAGTCGGAGGCGCGTCCGCTACCTCAGCTTCGATGATTGCGGGCTGATTGCTTGTCGCTGTTTCGGGTGCCGGATCGGTTGAGGCAGCCTCGCCTCCTGCGCAAGCGGTCAGAGCCATCACTCCGACGGCAAGAATCCGCTGAAATGCCACGCGCCTAACCCTCGCCGAGAAGACGCTTGGTCGCGATTTCGCAGGAAGCGTAGGCCTCCTGATGCTCCGCGCTCCAATACCGCAATTCTTCCAGCGGAATGATCTCACCGGATACCGCGCAAACAACGTGCTGGCCCGGGCGCAGAACACGGAAGGTCGAGGGACCGTAATACAACTTTGCCGGTTTTTCGGAGGAAGACATCAACATAGGGCGTCCCTTAGCAGGTTGGGTCTATCCGAACAAATCTTCTTGCGCATCAGTGGCAGGCGTAGGCTTTGACTTTCGCCGGGGTTTCGCTGGCGGTGCAGGCGGCGGCGATGAGCCCGCTGCGGCGACACCAAGAGAACCATCGCGGAACTGCAGAGACAAAGTGGCTTCCTGTGCTGCCTGCATACGGTTCGTCAAAGCTTTACCGGCAGCATCGCGGACGATTGCATATCCCCGCTCCAGCGGCTTCTCAGGGTGCAACTGGCTCGCGAGACGCGAAAGCGCTGCGAGCCTGTCACGAGATTGCGCCAAAGGCCGCTCTACCAGTGCAGGCACCAGTCGGGCTGATTGCAAACGTTGCGCCGCATCGCGACTGGCCCGATGGAGAATAGCGGGAGAAAGGCGCGCTGCCACGCCTGCCAATTGCTCCCGCCCCTGTCCTGCGCGCGTAGTGAGGCCGCGCCGCAGCCGTTCGGATAGATCATCAAGCCGCTGCGCCTGTGGTTGCAACAGCACTTCGGGACGCGGCATGCGGCGCACACGCGCCTCCAGCCTTTCGCGCCCCAATTCCACCGGACGGTGCACAGCGCGGCGCTGACGGGCCGCGAAATCGGCGAGCGTCGCATTCAGATCAACGCGCACCGGAACTGCCATCTCCGCAGCCGCAGTGGGTGTTGGCGCACGTCGGTCAGCAGCGTAATCCGCCAGCGTCATATCCGTCTCGTGCCCGACGGCGGAAATAACCGGAATGGAACATTCGGCTATTGCGCGCACTACGATTTCTTCGTTGAAGCTCCACAAATCCTCGATTGATCCGCCGCCACGCGCAACGATCACGACATCGGGGCGCGCAACCGGACCGCCCGCCCCCAAGGCGGAAAAGCCGCGTATCGCGTTCGCCACCTGCTCTGCCGCGCCCTGCCCCTGGACCAGAACCGGCCAGACAACCACATGACTTGGAAACCGGTCCGCCAACCGGTGGAGGATATCGCGAATAACCGATCCGGTTGGTGAGGTAACCACACCAATGGTGCGCGGAAGGAACGGCAGACGCCGCTTTCGCCGGTCGTCAAACAGCCCTTCTTCCGCCAGCCTTGCGCGGGTTTTCTCCAACAGGGCGAGCAAAGCGCCCTCACCCGCGATCTCAAGACTGTCGATCACGACCTGATATTTCGAACGGCCCGGATAGGTCGTCAGCTTGCCGGTCGCGATCACCTCCAGCCCGTCCTCGGGCGCGAAGGCCAGCCGCTGTGCGTTGCCGCGCCACATTACCCCGTCCATCACAGCCTTATCGTCTTTCAGCGCGCAATACATGTGGCCGGACGCAGCGCGTTTGACGCCCGAAAGCTCCCCGCGAAGGCGGACATAGCCAAAGCGATCTTCAACCGTGCGCTTCAAGGCTTGGGAAATCGCGCTGATCGTCAACGGCTCGGCGTTGTCGCCCTGCCGCTCACGCGCTACGAGGCCATCCGTCTGATTTTGCGTGCGAGAAGAAGGGGAACGCGCCATGAAAGTCCTGCTGTTGGGTTCGGGAGGGCGCGAACATGCGCTGGCGTGGAAGCTGGCGCAATCCCCCAGCGTAACGCGACTGATCGCTGCCCCCGGAAATCCCGGCATCGCTCAAGAGGCCGAATTGGTCACTCTGAACGCCGACGATCATAAGGCAGTGCTGCAAATGTGCAGGGCACAAGCGATTGATCTGGTTGTGATCGGGCCGGAAGCTCCGCTGGTCGATGGTCTGGCCGATACACTTCGCGGCGAAGGCATCGCCGTATTCGGCCCGTCGGGCAAAGCGGCGCAACTGGAAGGGTCCAAGGGCTTTACCAAAGACCTGTGCGAGCAGGCTGATATTCCCACTGGCGCCTATGTGCGCACGGCAACACTGGAGGACGCGCAGGCGGCCCTGTCAGGCTTCAAGCCGCCCTACGTGCTGAAGGCAGACGGGCTTGCGGGTGGCAAAGGCGTTGTGATCGCCGAGACGCTGGAAAGCGCGAAAGAAACGCTCGCCAACATGTTCGAGGTTGTTGGCGCAGAGGTCGTGATCGAGGAATTCCTGAAAGGGGAAGAAGCCAGCTTCTTTGCCCTGACTGATGGGGAAAGCATCCTGCCCTTTGGCACTGCGCAGGATCACAAGCAGGTCGGCGAAGGCGATGTCGGCCCCAACACCGGCGGCATGGGTGCTTATTCGCCTGCCCCTGTTCTGACAACAGAACTGCAAAGCCGTGTGATCGATGAAATCATCCGCCCCACCGTCGATACCATGCGCTCGGAGGGAATGCCCTATTCCGGCGTGCTTTATGCGGGGCTGATGCTGACGGCGGACGGGCCAAAGCTGATCGAATACAACTGCCGCTTTGGCGATCCCGAGTGCCAGGTGCTGATGATGCGGCTGGAAAGCGATCTTGCGCAAATCATGCTGGCCTGCGCGAAGGGAGAACTCGGCACTGTGGAAGCGGAATTCTCGGATGACACCGCGCTAACCGTGGTTATGTGCGCCAACGGCTATCCAGGCACGCCTGAAAAGGGCGGCAGAATCGACTTGGGCACGCTGGAAAGTGAAGACGGCGCAAAGGTCTTCCATGCCGGCACAGCCGGACACGCAGGGGCCTACACTTCCAACGGAGGCCGCGTTCTCAACGTAACCGCCAGCGGCGCGAATGTGACTGAAGCGCAGGCGGCGGCCTATGGAGCGGTCGCGAAAGTGGACTTCCCCACCGGATTTTACCGCAGCGATATCGGCTGGAAAGAAGTGGCGCGGGAGGCGCAGTCAAACGGCTAACGCCAATGGTGGCAGCCCGCCGCGCGGTTTCCTACAGCCAGTCGCATCGTTATCGGTTCTGACAGCTCTTTCAAACTGTCAGAACCTTCTATTTGAGAACGGGTTTTCTTACACAGGACCGTGTAACATGCGGTCCATGTCGCTTGAGAACGCTAGCGCCTAAAGCTTATCCGCCATCAGCGCCTTCATGTCGGCTTCGGGGCGCGGGCCATAATGGACGATCACTTCGGCTGCCGCGATGGCACCGCGTTTGAGGCATTCAGCGAGCGGCGCGCCCTTCGCATAACCTGAAAGGAAGCCCGCCGCGAACTGATCGCCTGCGCCTGTTGTGTCGACGACCTTGTCGATGGGCTCCGCTGCAACTTCGGCTCGTTCGCCGTGAGCGATTGCGATAGCGCCATGCTCACCCTTTGTCGCGACAAGGACCGGCACCTTTCCGGCGACCTTGTCAACGCCGGCTTCAAAATCACTCTCTCCGGTCAGCGTAGCAAGCTCGCTCTCATTGACGAACAGGATGTCGATCAGCCCTTGATCAATCATAGCGCGGAAATCGTCGCCGTGGCGTTCGATCACGAAGCTTTCGGAAGCGGTGAAGGCAACCTTCCGACCGGCTGCGCGGGCAACCTCGATAGCGCGGCGCATGGCCTGACGCGGTTCTTCCGGGTCCCACAGATACCCTTCGAGATAGAGGATCGCCGCGCTCGCAATCAGTTCCTCGTCCAGCGCCTCTTTCGGCAGGAACTGCCCCGCGCCAAGGAAGGTGTTCATCGTGCGCTCGCCATCGGGTGTCACGAAGATCAGCACGCGCCCGGTGGCCGGCTCCCCATCGCGGGCGGCCGTATCGAAATCGATACCCGTGGCGCGCATGTCGTGGCGGAACACTTTGCCAAGCTGATCATCAGCCACCTGACCGATGAATGCGCATTGCAGACCAAGCGTTGAAAGCCCCGCCAAGGTGTTCGCTGCAGATCCGCCGGAGATTTCGCGCGCAGGCGGCATGGCTTCGTAAAGCTCGTCAGCGCGCGCCTCATCAATCAGAGTCATCCCGCCGCGGTTAAGCTGGAGTTCGCTGATCAGCTCCTCTTCGCAAGAGGCAATCACATCCACCACGGCGTTGCCGATAGCGATGACATCATAGCGGGGTTCGGTCACAGGGTTTTCGTCCTTTGAATTCGTTTGCGTGATAGCTGTGGGCAAGCGCCTAGCCGGACGGGCGCAGGAGGCCAAGCGGTTTGACACGAAGGCTTTGCAAAGGGCATCGCAATTCCATCATGCGCATAGTCTTCGATGCCCTTGCCAAAGCGGTTGGCCAGCTTGCCGATCCGGCGGTGCTACACGTGCTGGCGAAGACGATTGGCGTGACCCTGCTGGTTTTCGCGGGTCTTGGCTTTGGACTTTGGTGGTTGATCGACAGCTGGGGCACGGCTTTGCTGCAACCCCTCCTGCCAGAAGGCTATGCCGGTCCCGCAATCGCATTTGCTGCGTTTGTGATTGGCATAATCGGGTTCTGGCTGCTGTTCCGGATCGTGGCTCTGGCAGTGCTCCAGTTGTTCGCGGACGAGATTGTGGCAGCGGTAGAGGCACGGCATTATCCCGATATGGCTTGCCGGGCGAAAGCGTTGCCACTGCATCAGGATATCGGCAATTCGGCCAAAGGCGCCGCGCGCGCTGTGTTCTTCAATGCGCTGGCCCTTCCAGTCGCGCTGATCCTGCTGATCACCGGCATCGGGACGGCTCTGGTTTTCCTGTTCGTCAATGCGGTGCTTCTGGGGCGTGAGCTGACCGATATGTCATGGTTCCGCCATTGCGAAGGCGATCTGAAAGGCAATCCGGTGCCCAAATTCGAACGCTTCGTTCTGGGCGCCTCGGTTGCGGGGCTGATGCTGGTGCCGGTTATCAATCTGTTCGCTCCGGTCATCGGTGCAGCCGCCGGAACCCATCTGGCGCAGGCCAACATGCAACGTTGCGACAAAGGGCACCCACGTGCGTAGCGCTGCGATCCTCATAGCCGCGCTGGCCTTGACCGCTTGCGCCGGTAGCAAGCCATCAGTCTCAAGCAGTGCACGCCAGGCCACCACACCCCGTCCCGTACAGACGAGCCCGCAAACCGGCTTTCGCGCGCCGCAGGTCATGCAGCAGCGTGGCCTCGATGGCGTAATCGGCGCGCAGGCGGGTGCCCTTCTGAGGCGCTTTGGCACTGCGCGCATCGACCTGTCCGAAGGCGATGCGCGCAAATTGCAGTTCAGCGGTAATGCCTGCATCCTTGACATATATCTCTACCCCTTACGATCCGGAGCAGAACCCGTTGCCACCCATGTCGAGGCACGCTTGCGCCAAGGCGGCAAGGCAACGGACCGCACATCGTGCATTCGCGAGGTTGAAAAGCAGCGCTAATCCATCTGCCGGTAACCCCGTTTTAAGCACATTCGTGGCATAACTCTGGGCAATCACCAGAGGGGTTTACACGAAGCTATGACGACCCATTTTTCCGATCTCGCCCGCCGTGCCGCCGAAGATGGCCGCGTTTCCAGCGATGAAGTTCTCGCCCTGCGCCGTCAGGGTTGGGGCGATGGCGTCATCCATCAGGACGAAGCAGAGGCTCTGTTTGCGCTCAATGACGCCCTGGATGAACGCTCCGATGAATGGTGCGACTTTTTCGTCGAAGCCATTGGCGAATTTGTGCTCAATGGCACCCCGCCGCGCCTCCAGTGCAATGCCGAAGAAGCGCAATGGCTGATCAGCAAGGTGGATCATGATGGCGTGCTGGAAAGCATGGTCGAACTGGAAACGATCGTGCGCATCCTTGAACGGGCCGAAAATGTGCCCACCACGCTAAAGCACTATGTTCTGCAACAGATTGAGCGTGAAGTGGAAACCGGCACGGGGCCGACCCGCTGTGGCGGCGATCTTTCAGCGACTCATATCTCAAGTGCGGAATGCCGTATCCTGCGCCGCGTGATCTTTGCCAGCGGCGGCCATGGGCCTGCAGCGGTTTCGCGCTTTGATGCAGAAATGCTGTTCCGCCTGAAAGATGCAACCTTGTCGGAAGAAAACGCGCCCGAATGGGATGATCTGTTCCTTGATGGCGTTGCCAACTATCTTAAGGGCTTCACTCTCAAAAACGCGCAGCTCAGCCATGAACGCAAGCTGGAGCTGAAATCCTTCGTTGAAGACAACAAGCCGAGCGTGGGCCGCTTTGTGGGCCGCATGGCTAAGGAAGCACCGAATGTCGCCAACAGCCTTGGCGTGGTGTTCGGGCGCAAGGGCCGCACGGACTACACCGCCCTCGAAGCCGAAGGTGCGGTTGTCACCGATGAAGAGCAGAAATGGCTCGATTCCATGATGGAAGCGGATGGCCAGCTCGATGATCTGGAAAAGCGCCTGATCAAACGGCTCGCGACAGAGGAGTGATCTGTCGAGGCCTCAGGGCCTTCAGACCATAAAACTTTCGCCGCAGCCGCATGCGCCTTTGGCATTCGGATTGTCGAAGACGAAGCCTGCGGTGAAATCGTCCTCTACCCAATTCATCGTGGAGCCGACCAGATACAGAACGCTTGCGCCATCAATGTAGAGCACGCCGCCGGGAGTCTCGATCTTCTCGTCAAATTTCGCCTCTTCAGTGACGTAGTCGACCGAATAGGCAAGGCCTGAACAGCCGCGCCGCGGAGTTGAGAGCTTTACCCCAATTGCGTCTTCCGGTGCCTGGCTCATCAAGTGAGCGACGCGGTCTTGTGCTGTCTTGGTAAGCTGGACTGCTGCCGGGCGTTCTTTCAAAGTGCTCATCACAGCATCCCCAGTTCAAGGCGCGCTTCGTCAGACATCTTCTCTGGCGACCACGGCGGATCCCAGACAAGATTGACTTCCGCATCACGAATGCCCGGCACAGATGAAGCGCGCAATTCAACCTCGCCCGGCATTGTTTCGGCCACCGGACAATGCGGTGTCGTCAAAGTCATCGTGACGGTGACGTCGGATTCGTCGTCAACATCGACACCGTAAATCAGGCCAAGGTCATAGATATTGACCGGAATTTCCGGGTCATAAATCTCCTTGAGCGCATCCACGACCGCTTGCTGCAAATCGCTTCCAGCGCCACCAACTCCGGTGTCGGCAGGCGATGCGGCAAGGAACCCGTCGAGATAATCGCGCTTGCGCGGAGCCTGCTCTTCCTCATCGTCGATCGCGTCCGAAACGCGGGCGCGCGGCGGCTTTTGCGCCAGATCATCATTGGGCGCGGGCGCTGCCACGAATTCCTTTTCTTCAGAAGGCTTGTTCATGCCTCATCCTTTTCCAAAGATCTTGCGAGTGCGCGCAATGCCTTCAAGCAGCGCGTCAACATCGGCATCGGTTGAATACAGGCCAAAGCTGGCCCGTGCGGTCGCCGGGATATCGAGATAGTCCATCAATGGCTGCGCGCAATGGTGCCCGGCACGGATCGCGACATTCGCCTCATCCAGAATAGTGCCAAGATCATGCGGGTGAATATCATCAATCAGGAAGCTGACGATGCCTGCGCTGTCATCGGGCCCGAACAGGCGCACATCGTTCATTGATCGAAGCTCTGCACGTAACCGCGACACAAGTGCCGCCTCGGTCTCGTGAATGCGCTCTATACCGATTTCCGCGACATAATCGGCAGCCGCAGCGAAGGCGATGGCCTCTGCGATTGCAGGGGTGCCCGCTTCGAAACGTTGCGGAGCAGGCGCGTAAGTCGTTTTGGCAAAGGTAACACGGTCAATCATCGCGCCGCCGCCTTCCCAAGGCGGCATTGCATCGAGGATGTCCTTGCGCGCCCAAAGCGCGCCGATCCCTGTCGGGCCGTAAAGCTTGTGTGATGAAAAGACATAGAAATCGCAATCAAGCGCGTTCACATCCACCGCCACGCGCGGAGCAGCCTGACAGCCATCAAGCAGGAATTTCGCTCCCACTGATCGCGCCATGCTCGCCACTCGCGCCACGTCGAGAACGCCTCCGGTGACGTTCGACACATGGCCGAACGCAATAAGCTTCGTGCGTTCACCTACCAGCTCTTCTGCGGCGTCCAGATCAATGCGCTGATCGTGCGTCAACGGCGCGACGTCAATCACTGCGCCGGTTGCCTCAGCCACCATTTGCCAGGGAACGATGTTGGAGTGGTGCTCAAGCTGGGAGAGCAGGATGCGGTCACCCTCCTTCAAATTCGCGCGGCCCCAACTGTTGGCGACAAGGTTGATCGCCTCGGTCGCGCCTCTGGTGAAGACGATCTCGTCCTCGCGCCCGCCAAGAAACGCCGCAATCCGGCGACGCGCCGCTTCGTAGGCTAGCGTCATTTCGGCAGAGCGAGCGTACACACCGCGGTGGACGGTGGCGTAATCCTCTCCCAGCGCGCGGCTCATTGCATCAATCACCGCCCGCGGCTTCTGAGAGGTCGCGGCGGTGTCGAGATAATGCCACGGCGCGCCGTCTCGGGTGATCAGACCCTGAAAGTCGGCACGCAAATCGCGGTTTACAGTCGTGGGCGCGTTCACAGTTTCGCCCCTTCGAGCGCACCCAAAGCGGCATCCAGCAGCTTTTCACGCTGCGCTTCATCTTCAAGCTCGACAAACGCATCGCCGATGAATGCCTGTACCAACAGACGCTGGGCCTGTTCGGGTGAAAGCCCGCGCGCTGCCATGTAAAAACGCGCTGCCTCGTCCAGCTGGCCGACCGTGGCACCATGCGCGCACTTCACATCATCGGCAAAGATTTCGAGCTGCGGTACAGCATTTGCGCTCGCACCTGCTTCAAGCAGAAGACCTTTGAAGTCCTGCGCGGCATCGGTTTTCTGCGCGTCCTTCACCACCTTGATTTCGCCAAGGAAATTGCCAATCCCGGTTCCCCAATGCACGCTGCGCACGGTCTGGTTGCTGGTTGCTTCAGGCTCTGCATGAATGGTGGTGGTGACAAATTCGCGCACCGCGTCGCCGCCGCCAATCGTGACACCGCCAAATTCAAAATGCGCCCCTTTGGCAAGGGTCACTTCCACTTCAACACGGGTGTAATCACCCCCGGTATTGCTGACGAACAGTTCAGCACGGGCACCCTCGCCTAATGTCAGGCGGATGCGGTGCAGTTCGGGCGCGTCCGAGCCGACAACCAGTGTCTCACAGCGCGTCTCGCCCGGTTCCAATGTGATCTGTTTCCATTGGTCAAGAGCATCAACGCCCAGACGCGCAAGCGCCGGGATATCAGCATAGCGCCAGGCTTCGTCGCGCTTTGTCGGGAGTGTTTGGATATCAGCCATCATGAACTCTTTCGTTGCATTGCGCGCTCAACCTTTCGCACCAGACGCCCGCGCGTATCGCGGATGCAGCTTTCCACTGCCTCCTGATCGCCAGCGCCCTTGCGCACGCATTTGGTCACCGCCTTGCAAAATGAATGGTCGAGCTTTGGTCGGCCCGTCGATTTGTTCATCGAACAGTGCCAGCTGCCTTCCTGATCCTGACCCACACGGACCTGTACGCTGCGCAGATTGCCGATCACCACGATCTCGGGAACCGGCTCTGTCGCGGGTGCGGGTTGGAGGGCAAGGAGGAAGGCGGCGCTCAACATTATGCGGCAGCTTCCGCCATTACCGCGTCATAACCTTCGTCTTCGAGACGCAGCGCCAGTTCTGGCCCGCCGGTCTGGACGATCCGGCCATCGGCCAGCACGCTGACACGATCCGGCTTCACCACATCGAGAAGCCGCTGATAATGGGTAATCAGCAGCACGCCCTTGTCGCCAGCGCGCATGATCGAATTGATGCCTTCGCCAACGATGCGCAGCGCATCGATGTCGAGACCGGAGTCGGTTTCATCCAGCACGGCGAAAGACGGGTTGAGAATGCCCATCTGCACCATTTCCGCGCGCTTTTTCTCGCCACCGGAAAAGCCGACATTCACCTGCCGCTTGAGCATTTCCATGTCCATTTTAAGCAGCGCCGCTTTCGCTTTGGCAAGTTTCAGGAACTCACCTCCCGAAAGCGGCTCTTCCTCGCGATATTTGCGCTGGGAATTCAGCGCTTCACGCAGGAACTGGACGTTGGACACACCCGGAATCTCGACCGGATACTGAAAGCCCAGAAACAGGCCGCTCGCAGCGCGTTCATGGGGATCAAGATCGAACAGGTCTTCGCCCTTGAAGCGCACGGAACCGCCCGTCACCTCGTAACCCGGCTTGCCGCCCAGAACGTTTGCGAGCGTGGATTTGCCAGCGCCATTCGGCCCCATGATGGCGTGTACTTCACCCGCAGGCACTTCAAGGCTCAGCCCTTTGAGGATTTGCCGCGAGCCGTTGGCATCAGCGACTTCGGCAGTCAGGTTTTCAATTGTCAGCATCGGGGTTTTCTCTGTTCATAAAGGGATCGGCCGGGCGCGCTTCATCCCGCGCCCGTATCTGCGCCTGATAGGCACGCTTTTTCTCTTCGAATGCGCGCGCATACAATTTCAACTGCGCATCAAGATTCCGCCCGCGTTGAATATGGATGTAGCCAAGCGTATCGAAAGCTTCGCTAACATCGGCCGGCGTGAATATCTCGCTGCGACCACGGCGGCCAAGCGCGGCGTTCGACTGAGAGATCGCTTCTGCACGCACGCCTGCGCAGCGGGGCAGGTCCATCCGGTACTGGCGTTCAAACACGGGTTGCGAATCCCGCTCTCCTTCGAATTGGAGATCGGTGTAGCCAAGGCAGCGTTTGTAATCGTCCATGTAGGGCAGCATGGCGATATCGTAGGAAAGCTCCCACTTTTCAGGCAGCACCGTGTATTCATTGCCGCCCAGAACGCTTTGCGTATCCGCCATTTCAACGCGCGAGGATGCCATCGCATCGCCATCGGCGACAGTTCCTAGCAGCAATGCAATCGTCATCATCATCGGCGATCTCCGTCACGCCCGCCACGACGGTTGTCGCGCCGGTTGGGATGCGAGTAATCCTGATTGGGATTGGCTTCGCGATGGGCGCGTGCAGCGTCTTTCTTGTCGGCAATCCGCATCCGCATGCCCGCGGTTATCCGCTGGAGCACGGCGTCCATATTCTCAAGGATATCGACAGACTTGATCCGCATCACGCGAATACCAACGCTTTCAAGGCTCTTGTCGCGGCGTTTGGCGAGAGTTTCGTCCTGATCCTCTTCATCGATCATGATCGCCATGCCGAGATTGTGGCAGTTGAAGTCCACGATGGCCGAGCCGACGACGGCAAAGCGCTTGAAGGCATAGCGGCCCAGGTCAGCATCTGCGAACCGCTTGGCGAGAGCCTTGTTTGCAGGCGAAGCAAAGCGCCGCATCTCGCGCGCACGGTCGTGCAGTTCGTCGAGGCGCTTGTCCGAAATCTTCCACCCGCGGCCCTTTTTGGGCAGGTCCGGAGCTTCAGCGTCGGTGGTGTCGCGCAGGCCTAGAGTTTTACGATTGGTCATGGCTCAAAATTTTATTTCCGGAAATGGGGTGAACTCAGCGAGTTCACACATGGCATCAACGCTGCTGTAGGAGAGAGTACGACCGTCAATCATTCGATGCCGATACTGTCCACTCCGCCGGTTGATCGTAGTCTTGCGAACGAACATTGATGATGTGCCACTCGCCTTACGCTCATTTGCGAGAGTGATACTCAAGGCATTAACATCATAGAAGCGCTCTATTCGACCACATTCCCCACGACAAAATTGTCCTGTACGTAAGTCGATTCGGAGGCGCTCCTCATACGGTCGTGCCGGACCACCGGCTTCAGTTTTTTGGGTTCCAGTGCAAATGAGGTCGAATTGGTCCTGCGGCTGCGCGGGCTGCAAAAGCAACATCAAAGCAATTATTGCCTTGCCGGCCATCACCCCACGCTCCCCTCAAGCGAGATCGCCAGCAGCTTCTGCGCTTCGACCGCGAATTCCATCGGCAGCTCTTTCAGCACGTCCTTGGCGAAGCCGTTGACGATCAGCGCCACCGCTTCCTCTTCGTCGAGGCCGCGTTGCATGGCGTAGAAGAGCTGCTCTTCGGAAATTTTTGACGTGGTCGCCTCGTGCTCGATCTGGGCGCCGGGGTTCTTCACCTCGATATAGGGCACAGTATGCGCGCCGCATTCGTCGCCAAGCAGCAGGCTGTCACACTGGGTGAAGTTGCGCACGCCCTCTGCCTTCGGCCCCACACGGACAAGTCCGCGATAGGTGTTCTGAGATTTGCCCGCGCTGATTCCTTTGGAGATGATGGTCGAGCGCGAACCCTTGCCATTGTGAACCATTTTGGTTCCCGTATCAGCCTGTTGGTGGTTATTCGTAACCGCGACCGAGTAGAACTCACCCACGCTGTCTTCGCCATTCAGCACGCAGCTGGGATACTTCCACGTCACCGCAGAGCCGGTTTCAACCTGCGTCCAGCTGATCTTTGAACGATCGCCCTGACACAGGCCGCGCTTGGTGACGAAGTTGTAGATTCCGCCCACGCCTTCGGAATTGCCCGGATACCAGTTCTGGACGGTCGAATATTTGATTTCCGCATCTTCCATCGCGACCAGCTCAACCACGGCGGCATGGAGCTGGTTTTCGTCGCGCATCGGAGCGGTGCAACCTTCGAGATAGGAAACGTAAGATCCCTTCTCTGCAACGATCAGCGTACGCTCAAACTGGCCCGTATTCTCGGCATTGATGCGGAAATAGGTGGAAAGCTCCATCGGGCAGCGCACGCCCTCGGGGACGTAGACGAAGGTACCGTCCGAAAAGACCGCCGAGTTGAGGCAGGCAAAGTAGTTATCGCGCGTGGGGACAATGCGGCCCAGCCACTTTTTCACCAGATCGGGATATTCCTTGATCGCCTCGGAGATCGAAAGGAAAATCACGCCAGCTTTGGAAAGCTCTTCGCGGAAGGTGGTCGCCACGCTGACACTGTCAAACACGGCGTCAACCGCCACCTTGCGCGCGCCTTCGACCCCGGCGAGCACTTCCTGCTCTGCGACCGGAATGCCCAGCTTGTCGTAAACCGCTTTAATATCGGGATCGAGTTCGTCGAGCGATTTGAGCGTCGGTTTCTTCTTGGGCGCGGCGTAGTAATAGGCGTCCTGATAGTCGATCTTCGGGTAGCCGACCTTGGCCCAGTCCGGCTCCTCCATCTCCTGCCAAAGACGGAATGCCTTCAGCCGCCAGTCGAGCATCCATTCCGGCTCACCCTTCTTGGCGCTGATGAAGCGGACAGTATCCTCGTTCAGGCCCTTTTCGGCGAACTCGGTTTCGATGTCAGTGGACCAGCCATGTTCATATTCGGCTGCAGCGGCGGCTGCGTCCTTGGCGTCCTGATCCATTTCGGGTTGTTCGAGATCGAGATTGTCGGTCATACCGCTTCTTCTTCGAGTGAGGGTTTGATTGTCGCCCGTGCCGCGTCGGGGCGCAGGGTTTCAAGAGTAATGCCAGCCAAAGCGCCGCGTAGCGCTTCGTTGATGACGGGCCAGTGGGGTTTCATATGGCAGTTGCTTTCGAAGTCGCATTCGCCGTGATCAATGCACGCCGTCAGCGCAATCGGGCCTTCGACCGCTTCGACGATGTCGGCAACTGTGATCGCCGCCGCTGGTCGACCCAGTTGGAGCCCACCTTTTGCGCCGCGCACCGAACGCAAGAGTCCGGCGGAGGTAAGCTTGGAGACCAGTCGCTGTACAGTTGGCACAGGCAGGCCTGTTTCGCTGGCCAACTCAGCCGCGCTCACACGCCCGTCACCACAATGCGTGGCAGCCTGGCTCATCGTGATGACAGCGTAATCTGCAAGATTGGAAAGGCGCATCTGTTACCGTTATTGCGAGCGATTCTTAAATCGGACTAATTGAGTCGGATTTTAAATACGCAGCGTACGGTCCGATTTCAAGCAGAGTCGCTCTGCAAGCGGCGATTTCAGATGTCGCGGAGCTTTTTGCCTTCGATTCCGTGGCCGTCAGGGTTCAGCAAATCCTGCGCCAACGGCTCATTCGGCAACCGCTTGGGCGTGCGCCCCGTGTAACGGCGGATATCGTGGATCAGATGGGCCTGATCGAAATAGGCACCCAGCACCTCATCACGATATTCGGCCGGCAGATCCTCATGCGCCAGCAGCATGGCCGCGCGGATCGCGCGATAGCGTTTTAGCAACTGGGCCGGCGGCACGCCATAATAGCGCCGGCAGACACGCTGCACCTGACGCGGGCCAAGTTCGACACTGTCATAAAGCGCCTGCACCGGCGGATTGAATTCGCTCGCCAGCCAGGCCTCAATCGCGGCGAGCAGTTTGCGATGATCGTCCTTGGGCGCGCGTCCCGGCTCCAGCGCCACTGAACGAACCGTGTTTTCCAGTTCCGTGCAAAGCGCGCGGGCGTCGATTGAGCCTTCGCGGCATTTTGCAATAGCGGCTTCAAGCGGACGGAGTTTTTCAGCCTCAATCACGGTATCCGCTTCAAAGGTGCAATCGTGGACCTTGTCAGCCGGCTTTCCACTGATTGCAGCCCAACCGGACGGCGTCAGCGATGCACCGATCGTCAGGCAGGGACCTTCCAGCATCATCGGAGCCGCGCGCATCATTGGCGCAGCCAGGGTAATATTGCCGGAACGGCCTGGCTCTCGATCGGGGTAGTGTATTTGCCCTTTTCCGTGCACGAAAATGAAGATCTGCGCCGAATAGGACGGCATCATGTCTTCAATCGGGCCTTCTTCCGAGCGAGAGATGAAGAAGGAATGCACAAAGTCGGACAGGTCGCGGCTGGGCGCGACCCATTCGATCTTGCGTAAAGAGGGCGTTTCGTCAGTCACCTCTATTTCGCAGTGCGCCCCTCTTTCACATCAGCGACCCACCCATTCACATTCTCTTCAAGGATGGAAAGCGGCACCGGACCATTCACCAGCACAACATCATGGAAACCGCGAAAATCAAAATCATCGCCCAGTTCCTTGCGGGCATTGGCACGCAATTCCATTATCTTGAGCTTGCCGATCATATAGGCCGTGGCTTGACCGGGCGTGGTCACGTAACGCTCAATCGCCTTGATGATATCGCCTTCGGGATTGGGCGTGTTGTCCTTGAGATACTGGATTGCCTTTTCACGGCTCCAGCGCTTTGAATGGATGCCGGTGTCCACGACCAGACGGCAGGCCCG